>CAMWRI010000062.1 GCA_947176585.1 uncultured Porphyromonadaceae bacterium | reverse complement strand
GTGCAAGGGGTGCGGGCGTTGGAGGGGGCAGTTTTGTGCAAAAGCGGGGCGTAAGGGGTGGTATTTTCGGCGATGCGGGCAGGTTTTGGGTGAAGGGGCTCCGGAGGGGTGTGGATTTTGTGGCGGATTGTGCTATATTTGCAGGCGATTATGGATGCAGAAGTAAAATATATGGTGATGGCCGTGGCCCACAGGGCGCGACTGCTGCTGCGCACGGATGCGGAGTATCGCCGGGTGCTGGGGGTGTCGATGGAGACTGTAGCGGCCAAGCGCGGCTCACGCCGCGAGATGGATGCGTGCCTCGACGCGATGGAGCGCGAGGCGGCGAAGATTGCCGAGCGCCCGCTGGCAGCGGTGGTGGGAGATTATGTGGAGGCCTCAGAGGTTTATCTGGGGCTGGATTGGGGCGACCGCACGCAGATGGCGTCGCGCCGCCGTCTGTGCCGCATGGTGTTCAGGCTCTATGCGGCGGGTGGCCGCGAGCTGAGCGCCGAGGAGGTGGTGAAGTATAAGAGCAAGGAGGCCGACGGGCGGCTGCTTGCGGCGCTTCTGCCTGAAGGCCCTGCCGGGGAGCCGGCGGTGGACCCCGGAATGCTGCTGCTTATGGCCTACGGGGTGCTGAAGCCGTGGAAGGATACGATGCGCGGCCACGACACGGGCGATGCCGAGACGATGGAGGCGATGCAGCGCCTGCGCGGGCTTGTGGAGCAGTTGCGGGAGGATATGCCGCGGCTGGGATCCACGGAGAAGCCGTTGATATTCGAAGAGTGGCTGGGGCTGATCGACAGCTACATGAACGACGGCGACGAGCTTGCCGACTGCACGCCGCTGTGGATGATTTCGTGCCTGGCCGAGATTGCGCAGGCGTGCCGCTCGCTGGTGATATCGGAGGAGCAGCGCGAGGTGGGCGAGAAGTTCGTGGGGCTCTTCATGGACGGGATATGGGTGGACGATGCCGACGGGGGGCGCTCGCGCTTCTGGATTTTCCCCGACAATCGCCTGGGTGCGTTCTGCTTCCGCCGCGACGGCCTGGGCTGGGAGATGGTGCCCTACGATTTCAGGGTGCGCCGGGCCGAAAACGACGACTACAAAGACATCTTCCTGATGCTTGACCCGTGGGGCAACTGCGCCTACACGCTGGACCCGCGGCGCGTGATCGAGTCGCACCAGATGGCGTCGGGCCTCGTGGAGCAGGTGCACGACGATGCCGGCGACCTGCGGCGGCTGGAATTCTCCGAAGGGCCCAGGCCGCTGCCCGCGTGGCTCGACTGGAAGACCTGGGAGAGGCTGAGCCCAGAGGACGGGCGCCACGCAGAGTTCCGCACCGTTCTGCGCAACGTCTACGACCGGGAGCATCCGCTGTCGTTATTCTTCACCAATGTGGCACCCGAGATTACGGATATGAACAACAATCTCGTGGGGCGCGACCACCGCTATCTCTACGTGCACGACCGTCCGCGGGCGCGCTTCCGCATGGTGGAGCGCGGCGAGGATGTGTACGTCTACGAGAGCTCCAGCCCCGACGATGCCGCCCCCAAGGCGCTTTTTGAGATAGAGGTGACGCCGGAGCATCCGCTATATGCCATCCCGGTGGAAGTGGAGAAGCGGCCTTACGGCGATGAGGAGCTCGACCGCCTGGCCGAGATACTGACGGATGCCGCGAATATCAACGAAGTGTACGTGGTGCACCTGCAGGGCTCGCACAATCCGCGGCTTGTGCTTCCGGCCTACGGGGCCACCATCGAGCTGGATATGGAGGCGCTCGGGCGGCTGGGCGTGCTGCGCTTCACGTCGAGGCCGTGGTGATCAGCCCTTACGGCCGAAGTCGGCGGGGATTTCGCCCCAGTTGTCGGTGTCCCATTTGAGGATGGGATTGGTGATGGTGTGGGAGGCGATCCAGGCGTTGGCGCGGTCGAGGATGTCCATGAGGGGGCCGTTCGTGGGGGTGCGGCGCACCGTGGTGCGCGAGTGGCGTGCGCGGATCCATGCCTGCGCCGTGCGCGAGTCGGAATATATGGGCACAGCCGGCAGACCCATGCGCGCCAGCAGGGCCGCGGCGTGGATGATGGCGAGGTATTCGCCTATGTTGTTGGTTCCCTCGGCCAGCGGTCCCACGCGGAAGAGCTCCTGGCCGGAGCTCACCCACACGCCGCGATACTCCATCGGGCCGGGGTTGCGCGAGCAGGCGCCGTCCACGGCCAGGGCATCGAGCCGTATCTCGGGGATGGCCTCGTAGTTGACGTGGCGCGATCGGTGCTCGGCTATTGTGCGGAAGATGTCGAGGTCGCTGCCGGGCCCGCTGCGGAAGGCCGCCACGGCGTCGTCGGCCGAGGGGTAGGCCTTGTAGCGGGCGCCCGGATAGCCCTTGACCTGCTCCTCACATTCTTCCCAGGTGTCGTACACGCCCGGGGCATGGCCTTCCCACACCACGTAGTAGCGGCGGGCTTTCGAAGGTGCGCTCATGACAGTTGCAGGAAAATGTTGATATCTACGGCGCGCATGCCCAGCAGGCGCGCGATGCGCTCGTTCACGGGCTTGCCCAGGAAGGTGTAGGCCGCGGCACGCAGGCCGGGCTTGAGGCGCAGGGCATTGGCTGCGCCGTCGCATGTGATGATGTCGGCCAGCATCATGAGCATGGTGTTGCTCAAGGCCATGGCAGCGGTGCGGGCCACGGCGTTGCCGGCGTTGACGTAGCACAGGCGCATGGGGCAGTCCGGCGCCGTGTCGGCGGGGCTTGCCATGGCCAGGTCCACCTGCGGCAGCGAGGGGATGGCGGGGCGGTCGCCGCACGATATGTCGAAGCACACCACGCCGCGCTTCATGGCGGCCACGGCCTCGGCGTCGAGCTCCACGCGGGGGCGCGTGGCGGTGATCACCACGATGTCGGCCGAGCGCAGGGCTCCGGCAAGCACGCGGGGATGCAGCGCCGAGGACACCACGCCCGGGCCCAGCTCCTGCACAGCCTCGCGCAGGCTGTAGACGTCGTTGTCGAACATCCTCACCATCGCTCCCAGCCCCATGGCCGAGCGGGCGGCGGCCCGTGCTGCCAGGTCGGAGCCCACGATTGTGACCTCGCATGGCACCACGCCCGAGATGCCGCCCAGCAGTATGCCCTTGCCGTGCACGGAGTCGGCTAGCAGCGACGAGGCCATGGCTATGGCGGCGCGGCCGTCGATCTCGTGCAGGATGTCGGCGAAGGGGCGGTGGCCGCCGTCGTCGGCCACGAGGTCAAGAGCCAGCGCTATCACGTGCTTCTCCAGCAGGATGCGCACCGCCGCGGCATCCTGGCGCGCGGGGTGGAAAAGAGTCATCACCATCGCGCCCCGCCGCAGCATGCGGGCGTCCATCGCGCTGAGGGCCGGCAGGTGGAGCACTATGTCGCAGGCCATGGCGTCGCGGCGGTCCACGATCTCCACGCCCTGCGAGGCATAGGCAGTGTCGGGATAGTGGATGGCATCGGCGGCTCCGGCCTGCATGCGCAGCCTGAAGCCGCGGGCCACAAGCGCGCCGGCGGCCTCGGGAGTGAGCGGAAAGCGGCGCTCGGCCATGCTCATCGCGGCGGGCAGGCCTATGGATATGGAGCGGGCCGAGGTGGCCACTGCCAGTAGTTCTTCAAGCGGTGTGGGTGCCGGCATAGGATTGTTTTTTAGATTGGGTGTTATAGGCCTTATAGGGCCTGTGCGCCTATCATGGCGCGGAATCGCTCCACGGCCGCGGCCACGGCGGGAGCGTCGTCGAGCTCGGTGGTGTCGAAGGTGGCATGGGCGCGGGCATAATGCGGGGCTCTGGCGGCAAGCATCGCGTGGTACCACTCGCTCAGGCGCCCCTGCTCCAGGGCGCGGTCGGCCGCAGGGCGGGTGCCCCGAGCCTCCAGGAGGCGCTGCAGCGAGCGCTCAGGCGAGGCCTGAAGCCACACCACGGTGCCTCCGGCCAGCATCACGTCCATGTTGCAGCCGTGGCAGGGAGCTCCCCCGCCGGTGCTCACTACGAGCAGGCCGCCCTCCGGCTGCATCGCCGCGGCAGCAGCTACCGCCTCGGCTTCGAGGCGGCGAAATTCCGCCTCGCCGTGGCGTGCCATTATCTGCGCCACCGTGAGGCCGGCACGCCGCTCCACCTCCTCGTCGAGGTCGATGGCGCGGGCCAGCCCGGCAGCCGCGAGGGCGCGCGCAAGCGTGGACTTGCCGCAAGCCGGCATGCCCACGAGAAATATCACGCCGCGCGTGTCCAATCAGTCGCGCTTCTGGAGAATATCGCGGATCTCCGTGAGCAGCTGCTCCTGGGTGGGACCTGCGGGCTCCTCGGCAGCCTCCACGGCTTCTTCTTTCTTCTTCATTTTCATCATCATGCGGATGAGCACGAAGATGCAGAAGGCGATGATCACGAAGTCGAGAATCGACTGGATGAAAGCACCGTAGCCGATGGCCACCTCGGGCAGCTCGGTGCCTGCGGCATCCACCGTGGCCTCCTTGAGCACCCACTTGAGCTCATTGAAGTTCACGCCGCCCGTAAGCAGGCCCACGGCGGGCATGATCACCTGGCTCACCAGCGAGGTGACGATAGCGCCGAAAGCGCCGCCGATTACAACACCCACAGCCATGTCGACGACATTGCCGCGCATCGCAAACTCTTTAAAATCGGAGAAGAATTTTCCCATAATAAAACTTAATTATCAATAATATTTTGCAAATTTAATAATTAAAACACAACAATTACCTAAATTTGTTCACTTTTAATTAAAAATATGCGTATCCTGATTCACATTCTCATAGCGGCTGCCCTCTTGTGCTATGCATGTAAAAACGAAGCACATGAGGCATTGCTGGCTGCTGACGAAATAATTGAAATTTCCCCCGATACTGCATCTATGATACTTGAAAAAATAGATGTAAACAAGCTAAATATAAGTGATAAGGCTTATTATTCTCTACTAAAGACAGAGGCTGATATTAAAAATAACGTACTAGTATTGGAGGACTCCATTATATTAAGCGCTGTATTACACTATAATCAAAGCCCGCACTATAATAAGGAATTGCGTTCTTCATTTTATCTTGCATTTGTGTATTTTGAACAAAACAAGTTGAAAGAAGCTATGCTGCACGCAACAAAAGCCCATGACCTTGCAAATGAGCTTCATGACAACTATTGGATAGCAAAATCTGCAGGTCTAATATCGCTGATTCTTTCTAAAACCTACAATTATTCTGAAGCTGAAACATACTCACGTATGGCGGCAGATTTCTATAAATTAGCCGGTAAAATTGAACTTCATAGATATTCTCTATGCGATGTTGCTATTGATCTTACCAACCAGGGCCTCTTGGAGGATGGTGTTCGGATATTGGATAGCATTTCGCAACTATATACAAGCTCAGAAGCATTAAAGTCTTACGCAAATCGTTCTTCTATTTTCCCTTTGTTATCTATGGGAGAGAACGAACTTGTAAAACAAAGAATTGAATTGATTCCTGAGGATGACTTAAGTCAGGATGAGTACGTATATAGAAGTCACATTCAGGAAAGTGATAGCCTTAAAAATTCGGATTTATCAAAAGCGTTAAGACTATCAACCAATAAAGGAGATAGTATAGTAGTTTATTATGCTCGCTTAAAACATCTTTTAAGACAAGAGAGATATAAAGAATCCGCACTGTTAGGAGACAGTTTATTAAATATGCAGAGCGATGTTGTTCAAGAAGTACTTCGTGAATCGGCTATGACTGCACGAAGTGATTATTTTTTGGAAAAAGCAAGATTCAAACAAAGAGAGGCTTCCACACTTCGGGTGGTAAGCATACTTATATTGATCATTGCGTTCATAACGATAGCCGGCTCATATATAATGTATAGGATGATACTTAAATCAAAAAAAGCAGAATTTGAGTCAGATATTTCCGGACTTATTGCAGAGCGAAATTCCCATAATGAAATTGTGGAATCTCTTTTTAAAAAGCAGTGGCAGACTTTAAACACATTGTTTAACGATTATTTTGAAAATGGTGAATCCGACTACACCCGAAAAATTATATTGCACAATATTGAAAAGGAACTCCATAAATTACGTAATCCAGCACAACTAGACGAAATAGAAATTGCCGTAAACAAATATCTCAATAATATTGTGGAGCAATTACGTGCCGAATTTCCATTAATCAAAAATGATGATATACGTTTCATCATGTTGATATATGCAGGTTTCTCTGTGAGAGCTGTGTGCATGATCTGTGGTATTAAATACAAATACTACTACCTTAAAAAATCACGCCTAATAAAGAGAATTTCAGAATCAAAAAGTCCCCGCAAAGACCTATTTATATCAAAACTCAAGTAAATCCCTGATTACCTGCAATATATCATTATATCGCCATTCTTATAGATAACAAATTATTCTACAGATGATTGGAATCCACCAAGGCATTGAGGAATATTAAAAAATTCATCGAATAGCAACACGTTGATTTATACTAATTTACCGTTGCAAGTGAGGCAAAAATAATACAATAAAAAACCATGAAATTATGGAAACGTATGTAAATTTGCAAGCGAAACGACAAGAACATGAAGTACCTAAAAAAAATATCCGCAATAGCAGCCATTTTTCTCTTTATTCCTGCTGCTATCACTCTAAGAGCAGATAAACAGAACGCCATTCTGGTCAGAAATAAAAAAGGATCTGTTCATCACAGGATCCCATCCTCTCAATTAATAACTTGCACATATGAAGAGGATTGTATATACCTTGACTTCGCGGAGCAGGAAGGTTTATGCCAAATGACTGTATCAGAGTCTAATGGGGAAATTATATTGGTTCGAAATTTTGATTCATCGGCATTAAATATTAGTTTTGAAATCGGTGAATACAAAATTATCGATGTTATAATTTTAACTCAATTAGGAAATGAATATTGCGTAACATTAACCCAATAAATATAACTTATGAGAAAAGCAATCTTTATTTCACTATGCTGCATAATAGCTGCCATGTTTGTGGCGTGCAGCAGCGAAGATTCCGCCGACTTGAGTAGTGATCAGCTCCAGGTGGAAGTAGGACTCCTATCTGACTATCTTGCATCCTCCGATTCTCGTAGCGTCGGAGAAGACAATGAGGGTGATTCCGTCCTGGTATTTAAAACTGAAGATGACTACCGTAAATTTCTCGCTAAGGTGAAGAAAATGAGTCAAGCTGAACGCCTGTCTTACTTTGAATCGCTCGGTTTCGAAGGAGCATATTCAATTGTTGCGAGAGCTGACAATGAACTGGAATCACTTTTCGATGAGGAGGTTGACTCTATCACCTTTACGGCTTTGATAAACCGCTATCTCGAACGATACGAAAACGTATTTGAATTTGAAGGCTTGAAAGATAATGATGTAACACCTTCTCTTTCTTTCAAGAATGAAGATCTTCATATCGCCGGCAATCTGAAAGGGTATGTCGTGGTGGCGAATCAAGTGCTTAATCCCGATGATTATGACGATAAATTTAAGACTGAAGACGATTCGTCAATAAGCCCATTAACGCCTACGTATAATGGGAAATTTATCGAATACGTGAATGCAAATGTAAAAAATGGTAGTTACACCAGTTATCTTCGTGTTGGCCGAATCGGTGAATATATGGCGTTCAAGACTGAGACATACAGAAAAAAATTCTTTTTCTTTAAGTCATATTCGGGTTGCGGTCATGATGCCGGCCTTGAGATAAGTTGTATGAACAACACTCGCCTTAAGAGATACGTAATTCATCATGGTCGGGGGCAATGGATTCTGGGTGATGCAAAGGCTGCGGATTATTCACCTCGAATGATTATAAGAGTAAAAGATTTCCGCTCAACACTAAATTCCAATAAAAAAGTATCAAATAATTACTATAACGTTCTTGTAAGATAATAAAAAACAAACCCTTGCCGGAAACACAAAAATTCCGGTAAGGGTTTAGATGTGTTCAATAATTAAATAAAAATTATATCTATGAAACGCATTATTTTACTTTTTGCACTGTGCGGTTTCCTGACTGCAGCCGCGCAGGAGAATCGGTCCGCATCCAAGTGGAGTTTTGAACTGGGCTATCAATACCAGTTGGGTCTCAGCGAGAGCGCCGGTGGCTACACCGTGAAGCACTCGCAGGTGAATATGTACGGCAACGGCGTGCAGATCGGCGCCTTCTACGAGCTTTCCCGCCGCCTGAGCCTTGGTCTGGAGCTCTCGTTCATAGGCTACGAACCGTCGCCCAACTATCTGCCCATCTCCGTCTCGGCCCGCGTGCGCCCGTTTGATGGCGTGTGGCACAATCTCTACGCTTTCGGCAGCCTGGGCTACGCGCCGGGCAAAAGCGGCGATGCGAACCTAAACTGCGGATTCAACGCCGCACTGGGCCTGGGCTGGCGGCAGATGTTCCGGCCTCATCTGGGTGTGAATGTGCGCGTGGGCTATTATCCGGCTCAGTTCCGCCACGCCGAGGCCGTGAACGACTTCTACAATCCCGGAGCCGCCAACGGCGACTATATTCAGGGCAGTGCTGGCAGCATGGACGCCTGGCGCCACTCGCTGGGCTTCTCGGTGGGGCTCGTGTTCTGAACCCCTATCACCCAAACCACCGCGGCCCCGGCTCTTTCATGCCGGGGCCGCGAGCTTTTTATGGCGTGTTGCAGTTTTCGGGAATTTTAGTAATTTTGCGTTGTAATCTCTTAGGCACATGAATAAATCGTTCCTTCCCGCCGCCGGTGGCTACAGAAGTATGAGGGTCTATAAGCTCTCGGAGATTATTCACGACCTCACGGTAGTATTTGCCGATACCTTCGTGGAGCGCGGCAGTCGCACCAGAGACCAGATGGTTCAGGCGGCGCGTAGCGGCAAGCAGAATATCGCCGAGGGCAGCGAGGCTTCGGCCACCTCCAAAGAGACTGAAATCAAGCTCACCAATGTGGCAAAGGCCTCTCTGGAGGAACTGCTGATAGACTACGAGGACTACCTGCGCCAGCATTCGCTGAACGTGTGGCCGGCCACCTGCGAGCGAGTGATGCGCCTCAGAGAGTACCTGCGCACGGAGCAATTCATGACCGAGCCGCTCAAATACTCCGGCCGCATGAATGCTGAAGAGTTCTGCAACCTGTGCATAACCCTGATAAACCAATGCACCTACATGCTGCGGCGCCTTCTGCAACGGCAGCAGGAGCAATTTCTGGAAGCAGGAGGCATAAAGGAGCGGATGTATCGCGCAAGAGTAGAATATCGCCAAAACCTGAACCGCGCTTCCGACAGGTCTGACAAGTCGGACATGTCCGACCAGTCCGACGGGTCCGACTCTTCCGAGAACCAATAATAAAATATATCCTGATGAATCTGTTGCAATTATATATCGCCAAGAGCCTGCGAGGCTATAAGAGCCTTGTGAGTTTCAACGCCACTGAGGATGTGGCGCGCCGCGTGGGCGACGTGCGCCGTGCGCTCGAAGCCGTGGACTATGACCCGGCCGAGAAAATAATAGTGTATCTCGTGAGCTACATCCCCGAGGGCACGCTGCTGAGCATCCTGCGCACCATTCCCGCAGAACCGCTGGACCACCTGGCTGCCACGATATTCGTGCCTGCCGGAATGGCCATCACGGCTGCCGAACTTGAACGCGTGGTGCGTGCCGTAACCCGCAAGATAAGCGCTTCGTCCATGAAAGGCGAGGACGTGGCCGAACTGCGCAGCCTCTTTGCCACCGAATATCCCTCGCTGCCGCAGCCGCGTAGCATACGGCCTTCCGACCCCGCCGGCCGGTACGCCGTGGAATACTACGGCGGACGCAGCGGCACGCTGCTCGAGGACTTCATGGCCAACGGCGCCTATGTGCCCGAGCTCGCCACCGGTGCCGGCACTCTGCTGGTCGATGCCGAGCTCATGCCCCGGACCGAGCCGAATCCCGTGGCGGAGGTGGATGTGCCCGAACCTGTGGCAGTTCCCAAGCCGGCGCCCAAAACCGCCCCGGCAGCAAAGCCTGCGGCTAAGGAAACGCCCGCTGCGCCAGCCGGCAGCTTCACGCTGCGCCAGGTGCTCATCGCTTCGGGAGTGTCGCTCGTTCTGGGTATAATCCTGGGTTTCTGCCTCTTTGCCGGCGGCAGCGACGAGAAGGTGGGCCATCGCGAGCCCTTGCCTGTGCCGGAAGCCACGGCCGCACCGGCCGAGCCCTCGGCTCCCGCACCGGCAGCCGCTCCCATAGAGACGGAGAAACCCAAAACCGCGGCTGCTCCCGCTCCCGCTGCGGCTGGAGGCGTGGAGGATGCCGTGGCCTATCTGGACGCCAACCGCACATGGAACCGCGATGCCATGGAGAAGCACGCCGCCATCGCCGGCCTCTTCGACGACCTCAACAGCATGAACATCGCCCGCATCACCGACCATTGGGGCCCGCTGCTCAAGGATTCGAAGAATTTCAGCGCCGTGGTGAGAGCTGCCGCCGGCAGCAAGCGCAAGAACGTGAACGTGCACCGCGAGGGGCGCGCCACCTACAATAAGCCCGGCGACAACGCCATAGGCTATCTGGGCTATACCTACTGGATAGATCCCTGATTGCTCAGGCGTCAAGTTATACGATTTATAAATCGTATAAGACTTATAAAACTTATATGAATTATGAATCAGCTTATTCCGCCCGCTGCGCGCGGATGCGGATGAGTTCGAGGCGCGTGGCGCTCTTTTTCATCACCTCGAATGTGAGGGAGCCCAGCAGGATTGTCGCGCCCTGCTTGGGGATGGTGCCGGTGCTGTGCATGAGGTAGCCGGCTATGGTCTGGTAGTCGTCGTCCTCGGGGATGTCGAGATTGAGATTTTCGTTGAGCCATGTGATCTCGCATCGGCCCGATACTTCGTAGACTCCCGGCTCGACGGTGCGCGCCGTGAAGCCGTTCTTGTCGTGCTCGTCCTGGATGTCGCCGAATATTTCCTCCACGAGGTCTTCGAGGGTGAGGAAGCCGCTTGTGCCGCCGAACTCGTCCACCACCACGGCCACGGAGCGCTTCTGCTGCAGCAGGCGGCGCATCATCACGTTGGCCAGCAGGTTCTCGGGGGCGTAGAGCACGGGCTTTATATGGTCCTGCCAGTGGGTCTGAGGCACGAAAAGCTCGCTCACGTGGATATAGCCGGCGATATCGTCGATATCGTCGCGATACACTATGATCTTGCTGCGTCCGGTGCTCGTGAAGAGCCGGGAGAGGTGCTCAACGGTGGTGTCGTAGGGCACGGCCACGATTTCGTTGCGCGGAATCATGCAGTCGCGCACGTGGGTGGTGCTGAAGTCGAGTGCGTTCTGGAAGAGCTTCACTTCGTTTTCCACGGTGGCCTTTTTCTCCTCCATGCTGTCGATTGCCTCCTCGAGATAGTCGTTGAGGTCGCCCACGCTGATGAGACTCACGGCGGAGCTGTGGGTGCGGGCTCCCACGATGCGCATCAGCAGGCGCGAGAGCCAAGTGGCCAGCAGCGACACGGGATAAAGCACCACGTAGAACACGGCTATGGGCACGCTCAGGATGCGCAGGGAGCTGTTTGGGTTGATGCCGAATACGGTCTTGGGGATGAATTCTCCCGTGAGCAATATCACTGCAGTGGAGATGAGCGTCTGCGCCACAAGCACGAAAATCTCGGAGTGGAGCCAGCCCTGAAGCCACGGCTCGAGCATCTTGGCGGCCCCCATACCATAGATCACGAGCACGATATTGTTGCCCACGAGGATTGTGGAGATGAAGAATTCGCTATTGGCGTAGAAGCGCTTCACGAGGCCCGAGATGAAGCCTCCGCGGCGCACGTCCACGGCAGTGCGCACGCGGTCGGCCGTCACGAATGCCATTTCCGTGCCGCTGAAGAAGCCTGAGAGCAGCAGCGATGCTATTGTGATGATGATCCAGATGGGTTCCATGCTTGTTATCGGGTGGTGGAGGTGTGCAGGGTGGATTGTGCGGGAGTTGCGGCCGAGGGCGTGCCGGGAAAAGTGCCGGAGCGCTGTGATGCGCGCTGCGGTGCCGAGCGGCGGCCACCGGCGGGGGCGGCATCGAGAGTGTCGACGGCGGCAGTGTCGGCCGCAGCGGGAGCTTCGGAGCGTGTAGCGTCGCGGTCCACGGGGATAATACCCGTGGGGCGGTTCACGGTGTAGGCCGTCATATTTTCATTGCTCGTGAAGCCGTAGCCCTCGATTATGCGGTCGGTGCGCACGATGTGGATGAACGAGTCGGAATATACCTGACGTTTCTGCTGGTCCCAGAAGAGCTGCGAAGTGAGAAAGCTGTCGCCGTCCACGTTCACCATCACCACATGGCCGTCGAGCCGCCACAGGCGGCGCCGGCTGAAGTAGGTGGCGCTGTCGCTGCGGATGTTGGCCTGCGGGTGCATCGTAAGGTCGTATTGCTCGAGGTCGAGGCCGTCGGGGAAGCGCCAGAAGGGGTCCTGAGATTCCTCGAACATCTGCCACAGGGGCGTGACGATGTGGTAGCGCACGTAGCCGCTGTCGCTTATGTAGGTGCTCACGTCGGTGGTGCTCATCGTGGGGGATGAGAGTCCGTCGCCCACGTTGGGCACGTAGCTTTGGCGCTCTTCGCCGCAGCCTGCGCAAGCAGCGGCGCCAAGGGCTATGTAGAGCAGGAGGCGGCGCAAGGCGGCTTAGTAGATCTTGTTGGGGCGGAACCACATTTCGTTGAAGTTCACGCCTATCGTGATGTTGAGATAGTCTTCCTTTATGAGGGCCTGCGGGTGTCCCTGGCGATGGCGCCATTCCACGCCCAGGCTCACGACGGTCTTGAAGCCGGGCACGGGGAGTCCCACGCCGGCCGATACACCGTAGTCGCGCACGGAGTTATTGCCCACGCGCAGATAGTCGCGCTCCACGAATGCTCCGGCGCGGTAGGAGGTGCGGCGCAGGTAGCTGCCGCGCGCATTAGGCACGAGCTGCATGCCCGCAGCCAGCTTGTAGCGGTCGTTGAGCGTGCCCGTGACGCCGTTGTAGCGAGCCTTGCTCCAGGGCTGGTATGTGGCATCGAGCTCGAGATGCAGACGGTTGCGCAGGCTGTAGGCCACGCCGGCGCCAAGGCTCCAGGGTGTGGAGTAGCGTCCGTCGATTTTTTCCTCGCCGCCCCCGGTCTCGGAGTCGGCTGTCGTATCGTAGCTGTAGAAGCCTGTGGTGCCGTGCAGGTTCTTGCCGGGAGTGAACACGGCACCGATGCTGATGATATCGGTGCGGCCCACGGCGAAGGCATACTGCACGCCGGCGTTGAGCGTCCAGTCGCTCACGTGCAGCGTGCGCTCGAAGAGCGAGGTGCTGCCTGCCGATGTCACGGCGTAGGTGTCGTTGTAGGTGTTGCCGAACAGGTAGCCCACATTCACGCCCAGGCTGAAGCCACGGAAGGGCGAGTAGCCCACGCCGGCGTAGAACTGGTTGATGCTGCCGCTGCCGGAGTGACTGGTGGCACCGTTGTCGATGCTGCTGCCGAAGCTGTAGCCCACGCTGCTGTAGGGCAGCAGGCCTATGCTTGCACCCAGGCCGCGGGTGAGGGGAAATTGCATGGTGATGTAGTCCAGGCCGCCGCCGAAGTCGCTGCTGTGGTAGCGTGTGCCGTCGGCCGCGGTCTCGCTGCTCCAGAGATTGGTGAGGTCCATGCCCATGTCGAAGAGAAATGTCATGGAATCCACGCGGGCGTAGCTGGCCGGGTTCATCACGTTGATCTGGCGGCCCGAGTTCATGGCATAGCCGGTGCCGCCCATCTGACTCTGGGCGGCGGTGGCGTTGTCGCTGAGGATACCGTAGCCGTGGAGTGAATAGGGTGTCATGGTGCCGTTCTGGGCGGCGGCGCCTATGGCTGTGGCCAGAGAGAGCGCGCAGATGAGTGTACGTATTTTCATGAGTCGATGTTGTGCTCTAATATACTTATGAGACCGCGGCCCACGAGATTGTGGTCCACGGTGGCCGGAAAGTCCAGCAGCGGCGCGATGTCGTCGGCACGTCCGCCGGTAAGTATCACGGCGGTGTCGGGCGGCAGCTGGCTGCGGTAGTAGCTGATCTCCCCAGCGATGCCGCGCATTGCGCCGCAGCGCATGGCCGTGGCGGTGTCGGTGCCCCAGGCGGGCAGAGGGCCGTCGGCCGGAACCTCCGGGAGCGCCGCCGTGAAGTCGTGGAGCGCACGCAGGCGCAGCCCGGCGCCGGGGGCTATGTTGCCGCCGTGGAAGGCGGCGTCGGGGCCGGCGAGGTCGTAGGTCACGGCGGTGCCTATGTCCACCACCAGGCAGCGTCGCCCGGGATAGCGCGCCACGGCACCGGCTGCGGCCGCGATGCGGTCGAGGCCCAGGGTGCAGGGGGTGGCGTAGTGGAGCTCGATGGGCAGCCGCGTGGAGCGGTCGAGTTCCACAGCTGAGGCACACGCACCGCGCAGCGCCTGCCACAAGGTGTCGTTGCGCCCGCTCACACTGCAATAGATAGCGCCGTCGAGCCGGCCACAACTCGCGAGAACCTCCGGCAGCGAACCTGCGGAGGCGTTGCGCGCCACCACGCAGCGCTGCGGCTCATGGTCGAGCCACAGTGTGAGCTTCGTGGCGGTGTTGCCCTGGTCGATGCTTGCGTATAGCGCCATCGCGATGCCGAAAGAATCAGTCGATTATATCAAAACCGGTGTACCTGCGCAGACACTCGGGCACCACGATGCCCTCGGGCGTCTGGTTGTTCTCCAGCAGCGCCGCCATGATGCGCGGCAGGGCCAGAGCCGAGCCGTTGAGCGTGTGGGCCAGGCGGGTCTTCTTGTCGGCACCGCGGTAGCGGCACTTCAGGCGGTTGCTCTGATAGGTCTCGAAATTCGACACGCTCGACACCTCAAGCCAGCGGCCCTGGGCGGCGGAGTAGACCTCGAAGTCGAAGGTGATGGCGCTCGTGAAGCTCATGTCGCCGCCGCAGAGGCGCAGGATGTGCCAGGGCAGACCCAGCTTTTCGAGCAGGCCCTGCACGTGGTCCTTCATCTCCTCCAGAGCTGCATAGCTGTCCTCCGGACGCTCGATGCGCACGATCTCCACCTTGTCGAACTGGTGCAGTCGGTTGAGGCCGCGCACGTCCTTGCCGTAGCTGCCGGCCTCGCGGCGGAAGCAAGCCGAGTAGGCGCAGTTCTTGATGGGCAGGCGGTCGTCGGGGATAATCACGTCGCGGTAGAGATTCGTCACCGGCACCTCGGCGGTGGGGATGAGGTAGAGATTGTCGGCAGTCACCACATACATCTGTGCCTCCTTGTCGGGCAGCTGGCCCGTGCCGATGCCACTCGCCTCGTTCACCACGTAGGGCGGCTGCACCTCCAGATATCCCGCCTTGCCGGCCTCGTCCAGGAAGAACTGGATGAGTGCGCGCT
>CAMWRI010000061.1 GCA_947176585.1 uncultured Porphyromonadaceae bacterium | reverse complement strand
CCACGGAATCCCCTTCAGCGCCGCATAGTCGAACTCAGCGCCACACTCCCGCCCCTCACCGGTAAGCAGCGCCGGTGGGCAATCGACCACTGCTTCTCCCGCAAAGCCTTCCTGAGCAAAGGCAAAGCCTGGTGCTCCTGTTGCGGCACCCCCTTCGACGCCTCCGGCATCTCGCCCCTTGGAGCTATCCTCACAAGCGAAACCGTCGTATGCCCCAGCTGCGGCAAGACGCTGAAAGTGGAAAGCAGCCGGCGGCTGAAACACTCCGAAAAATGGTACTACACGATTCTGACCACCTGCCACGGCTTCCAGGTATGCCGCAACTTCACCGTATCAAAAGACATCCGCCGCGGCGAAAAGCCCTGGTACGACATCACCGAAGTCGTGCAGAACTGGATCACCGAAGACGGCCGCGAGGAAGTCATCGCACGCCCCATAAACGCAATCGCCGGCTACTACGACAACTGGGCGCACAGCAAGCCCATGGAGCTGCGCGACAGCAAGCGACCCGACATGTACCGCCCCGACAAATACCGCATCGGCGGCGCATGGATATACCCCGTCCGCAAAGTGCTCCCGCTGGCCCGCCGCAACGGCTACACCGGCCTCAACCGTACCGGCCTCCCCGAGAGCGATCACATCCGCCTCCTGCTCGCCGACCGCGAAGCCGAATGGCTCGAAAAAACCGGCCAATACGAGCTCCTGCGCTGGAAGCACAACCACGGCCTCGGAGAGTTCCGGATGCCCTGCGCCCACGCCATCCGCATCGCCAACCGCAACCGCTACCACATCCGCGACGCATCCCTCTGGATCGACTACCTCGAACTCCTGGACTACTTCCACCTCGACACCCACAATCCCCGGTACGTCTGCCCCAAGAACCTCCGGGCCGAGCACGACCGCCTGAGCCGCCTCCGGGAGCGTAAGGAAGCAAAAGAAGAAGCCGAGCGCAAGCTCAGGCAGGCCGCGCAATGGGAAGCCGACTACCGGGCCCTGAAAGGCGCCTACCTCGGTATTTGCTTCGGCAACGACGCAATCCGCATCACCGTCCTCCAGTCCGTAGCCGAATTTGCCGAAGAAGGCCGCGCCATGCACCACTGCGTCTACTCCGCCAACTACTTCAAGAAGCCCGAAGCACTCATCCTCTCCGCAAAAAGCCCCGACGGCAAGCGCCTCGCCACAATCGAGCTCAATCTCAGAACATTCAAGGTGGTGCAGTGCCGAGGAGTGTGCAATAAACAACCGGAGTACTACGACGAGATTATCAAAAATGTGACCGATAATATGTGGCGGATACGAGAGACCGCCGAAACCCTGCGACGCACCGCCATATGAAACTTACAAAGGACCTTGAAATAGACATCGCCACCGCCCACAGCCGTATGGCGAAAAAGTGGCGCAATAAGTCCTGGAAGTGGAGCGAGATCGTAAAGCGCTGCTCCGAGACCAAACGGACGGAGGAAACTATGCGCGAATATCTGCGCATGAGCCGTGAAGAGCAAAGCCGTATAAAGGACGTGGGCGGCTTCGTGGGCGGCTATCTGGCGCAAGGCACGCGAAAAACCACCTGCGTGATATACCGCACGCTGGTGACGCTTGACCTGGACTATGCAACGGGTGACGTGTGGGAAGACTTCACGCTGAATTTCGACTGCGCGGCACTGCTCTACAGCACCCACAAGCACACGCCGGAGAAACCGCGGCTGCGTCTGGTGCTACCCGCCAACCGACAGATGTCGCCGGCCGAGTATGAGCCCGTGTGCCGCTACTGGACGTCACGCATCGGCATCGAACTGTTCGACCACACCACGTATCAGCTCCCGCGCCTGTTTTACTGGCCGAGTACGAGCCGCGACGGTGAATACGTATTTGAATATCAGGATGGCCCCACTTTTGACGTGGACGCCGTGCTGGCCACATACCGAAATCCGCAGGACGCCAGCGAGTGGCCGATGTCGAGCCGCGAGGGCGAAGTGATGGCCCATGAGATAAAGAAAGCCGGCGATCCTACGGAAAAGCCGGGCCTGATCGGAGCCTTCTGCCGTGCCTATGCCATAGAGGATGCCATTGAGAAATTTTTGCCAGAAGTGTATGAAAAGACCGCTACACCGGGTCGCTACACCTTCAAGGCCGGCAGCGTGGCCGGTGGTCTCGTGTGTTACGAGGGTAAATATGCTTTCTCTCATCACGACACCGACCCCGCCAGCATGAAGCTGTGCAATGCCTTCGACCTGGTGCGCGTGCATCTTTTCGGTTTGCAGGATGAAGGCAGCAAGGTGACAGACGTGACCAAATTGCCTTCATATACCGGAATGCAGGATTTCGCAGCTGCTGATACGTCCGTGCGTCTGCTGCTCGCTAAAGAAAGAATCGCGGATGCGGATAGTGATTTCTCCGGTATAGATTCCGAAAAGGGCGACGGCGAAGACGACACCGACAACAGCGAATGGATGGTGGCACTTGACTGCGACCGCAAGGGAGCCATCAAAAGCACCGCCAAAAACATTATCGCCATACTTGAGAATGACCCGGCGCTCAAGGGGCATCTGTGGCACGACCTTTTCAGCGGCTTCGATCTGGTGCGTGGCGGCCTGCCATGGGATAAGAAAGCCACGCAGTGGGGCAACCGCGATGATGCCAATCTGCGCGTGTATCTCGACGAGCGCTACGGCATCGCCGGAAAGGATAAAATCAAGGATGCCAAGGACGCGGTGCTCACGAGGCATCGGCGCCATCCGGTGCGTGACTACCTCAACAGCCTGCAATGGGACGGCACGCCGCGTCTGGAGCGTCTGATTATAGATTATGTGGGCGCGGAAGATTCGCCGCTCAACAGGGCTATGACGCGCAAGCATTTCGTGGCCGCAGTGGCCCGAGTGATGCAACCCGGCTGCAAATACGACTACTGCCTGATTCTGGCCGGCGATGAAGGTATAGGAAAATCCACGTTATTCAGCGTGATGGGCGGTGCGTGGTTCAACGACAGCCTCACGACCACCGAGGGCAAGACGGGCATGGAGCAGCTGCGATGCGGCTGGATCATCGAGCTGGCCGAGCTCTCAAGCATCAAGCGCAGCGACGTGGAGCAGGTGAAAAACTACATAAGCCGCTGCGACGATATCTATCGCGCGGCCTACGGCACGGTGGTGGAAAGGCACCCGCGGCAATGCGTGTTCTGCGGCACCACTAATGAGGAGTACTTCCTGAAGGGCGACACGGGCAACCGTCGCTTCTGGGTGATACCCGTGCAGGCCGAGCGGCGCGCGCATGGCGACTGGCTGGTGGCACTGAGGCGCGACCGCGACCAACTCTGGGCAGAGGCCGTGGAGCTGTGGAAGAGCGGAGAGGAGCTCTATCTCTCGCCCGAGCTCGAAGCGCAGGCCAAGCAGCGCCAGGGAGAGTTCAACGACAATTGCGACGACCCGCTGCGCGCCATGCTCGTAACCTTCCTGGAGATGAAGCTGCCACCGGACTGGGCCACGTGGGACCTCGCGCGCCGCCGCGCCTTCCTGAAGAATCCCGACCCGCTGGACGCCGAGGGCACGGAGAGGCGCGAGCGCGTGTGCGCCGCCGAGTTCATCTGCGAGCGCATGGGCCGCGAGATGGCCGATAAGGAATATAAATATCTGGCGCGAAGGGTGTGCCGCCTGCTCGAAGATATGGGATGGGAACGCGGACCTATTTCGAGGCACGCGGAGAGCCTTTATGGACGGCAGATGTGCTTCATGAGAACCAATAAAAACACAGCCGACGATGAGGAAAATCTATGAATTTTGTCAAACGAACATGAGGCAAGACTATGCCGACAAAAACGCTTTCTTGTTTGACAGCGCAAGCGACCGCGCGAATTTTGTCAAACGTCAAAGATGCGCGGCAATTCGTTTGACACTTCAATTGACATCGTAATGCAGTAGAATTTAAGAGCTTAACCCATTTGTCAAATATGTCAAATAAAAATTAATAAAATGTGTGGAAATAGTATTTATATAAAAAATAGAGAGAAAAAACACAGATATACACCCCCGTATAGTCTCGCGCGCGCGTGAGTTTGACAAATTCGTTTGACAAGGATTTTACCCCCTCCGAAAATTATGAACAGCATAGACAGAATAGTGAACCACGCCGAGGTGTCGGAAAAAGCCATCGAGCGACACCTGGTGAAAAGGTGCGCCGAGATTGGCCTGCCTTGCCTCAAGTACAGCAACCCCTCGATGGTGGGCTACCCGGACCGCATCATCGTGCTACCCGCCGGACGCGTCGTGTGGGTGGAATTGAAGAGCCGGGGCAAGCACATATCGGCGGTACAGCGCGTGCGCATCAATCAGCTGGAAGGGCTGCGCCACGCAGTGCACGTGATAGACAACCTCAAGGACGCCGACAATCTGCTGGCAAAAATAGCACAAAAACTTTGAACCATGAAATATTCACCCTACGACTACCAGCGCACGGCCACCCAATGGATACTTGACAACCCGCGCTGCGGCCTCTTCCTCGACATGGGTCTGGGCAAAACGGTGAGCACCCTCACGGCTATTCAGGAAATGGCCGACAACTGCGAAATCGGGAAGGCTCTTGTGATAGCACCGAAGAAGGTGGCCGAGACCACGTGGAGTACAGAGGCCGCAAAATGGGATCATCTTCGCGGTATGCGCGTGTCGAAAGTGATGGGCGCAGAGCGCCAGCGCAAGATGGCATTGCAGGAGGATGCGGATGTGTATGTGATCGGCCGCGACAATTTCGTGTGGCTCGCCGGCTTATACGGCGGCGTGCTTCCCTTCGATGTGATTGTGATCGATGAGCTCACCAGTTTCAAGAACTCGAAGAGCCAGCGGTTCAAGGCTATGAAGATCGCCACAAAATCCGCGGCCCGCGTGATAGGCCTCACGGGCACACCCGCACCCAACGGCCTCATCGATCTGTGGGCGCAGATGTATTGCATCGATATGGGCCGGCGACTGGGTCCTTCCGTGACGCGGTACCGCGAAACGTATTTCGAGACCCACCGCTGGAACAACATCGTGGTGCGCTGCGACGTGAAGAAAGGCTGCGACGACATCATCCACGGCAAAATAGCCGACATCTGTCTGAGTATGCAGGCCCGGGACTATCTACAGCTTCCGGAGATGATGGTTCACACCGTGAAGGTGGAAATGTCGCCCGCAGTAAAGAAGGCGTATGAGCGTTTCGAGAGGGAGAAGGTGCTGGAGTTTAAAGAGCAGCACGACGGCGAGCCTGCAAATGTACTGGCCAACTCTGCCGCCGGGCTTATGAATAAACTGGCGCAGTACTCCAACGGCGCCGTCTACGATGAGGCCCACGAGGTGCACGAGATTCACAGCGAGAAGCTCGACCGGCTGGCCGAGATCGTGGAGGCCGCCAATGGCAGCAGCGTGCTGGTGTTTTATCAGTTCAAGCACGACATCGACAGAATACAACGACGGCTTAAGGGCTATCGCGTGGAAGTTTATCGCGACGAGCGGCAACTGCTGGACTGGAACGCCGGCCGCATCGATGTGCTACTGGCCCACCCCGCGAGTACCGCCTATGGCCTGAACATGCAGCAGGGTGGCCACTACATCGCATGGTTCGGCACTGGCTGGGACCTGGAACTGTTCCAACAGGCCAACGCACGCCTGCATCGCCAGGGGCAGGCCCACCCGGTGACGGTGTACAAGCTGGTGGGTGCGGGCACCGTGGATGAGAGGGCAAGCGAATCTCTGGAGGGAAAGAAAGCAAAGCAGCAAAGCCTGCTTGATGGCCTGAACTACTTGATGCGGAAACACGATGTCGCGGGACCCGGATTATAAGCGCATGATTCATTCGGCGCGCTGGCAGAAATTGCGCAGGGATATTATTAGCGCAAGCCCCTTGTGCGAGCGTTGCAGGGCAGAGGGGTATGTGACTGCCGCTACGGAGGTGCACCACAGAATACCGGTGGAGCAAGGCTTCAACCGTATGGAGAAAAAGCGGCTTATGTTCGACCCGCACAACCTGGTGGCCTTGTGCCGTGCGTGCCACGTTAAGACACACACCGAGATGGGACGAAGCGGCAAGGATGCCACACGCAAGCGCAACAGCGAACACGTGCAGGCTGTAATCCGGCGATTCTATGGGAGCGACACGTCAGACGAGCCCCCGGGGGGTGTTTTTTTAAACGGGGAGGGGGTGCCCGTAAACCTAACCCGAACCCCCTAACGTGTGCGGGCGACTTTTTCAATTTAAGCAAATATCGATATTTTAACATAACATGGCTAAGAAAGTAAACGACTACAAGAAAGACATCGAGAGGGCGCTCAAGGCTGCCGGGCGCTACAACCGCAGCCTCAAGGCACAGGTGCTCTCTCTCGCTGGCGCATTGCGCACACTCGATCTCGCCAACGATGAAATCGACGAACTGGAAACCACCACGATTTCGGCGACATCGCGTTATGGCAATGCCACGCTTGTGCCCCATCCCGTGTTCAAGATTCAGAAAGATGCCCAGGACAGTGTGACCCGCCAGATGAAGGCATTGGGGCTAACAGCCGAGGAATTGCAGGGCGGTGATGCCGACGACCCGCTATATGAGCTCACGCGCAAGGTTCGTGAAGCCGGGAAGCCTCACATCGTAAAACGAAAGACAGCCGAGTGATGACCGAAGAAGAAAAAGACCGTTTGAGGGACGCGAAGGAGGAAGTGTCGCAGGCACTTGCACAGGCACCACTCGCCCAATACCGGCTGGGGGATGTGGACCAGCGGCTGGAGCAGTACATCACCGATGTGGCGACCCGACCGCAAGCCCACAATCTTTACGAGCAGCTGGCGGCGGTGCGCTTCCTGAGCATGGCCGACAAATACGGCATCAATGCCACGGAGGTGCGCCGATTTTTTACTTTCTACGAGCAGCTTTATTTTCCGGGCAAGGCCGGAGCTCAGCGTTATGCCCTCACCCCTGTGCAGGCTTTCCAGTTTGCGAGCATCTACGGTTTCTGGCGCGATGGTCGCCGGGTGGTGCGCGAGGCCGTGCTGTTTGTGCCACGAAAATTCAGCAAGACCACATCGTGCGCCTCGGTGGCCATATACGACCTGCTCTATGGTGACGCCAACGCCGAAAGCTATACCGGCGCTAACAGCGCGGATCAGGCAAAAAAATGCTTCGACGTGATACGCGGAGCCGTGCGGCGGCTGGATCCGAAAGGGCGGCGCTATACGGTGAATGAGCAGGCCATAAAAAGCCGGCGCGCAGATCGCTCGGCTTTCGCGCAATGTCTTACTGCCAATGCCCGCACCAAGGACGGCCTGAATGCAAGCACTGTGATCATGGATGAGTTCAGCCAGGCTCGCGACAATGAACTGCTCACTGTGCTCACCACCTCTATGGGCGTGCGCGACAACCCCCTTACGGTGATTATTACTACGGCCAGCGATGTGTTCGACGGACCTTTCTACGAAATGCTCAAGGGTTATAAGGCCGTGCTGCTGGGCGACTATGAAGACGACAGCCTGTTTGCCCATATCTTCGAGCCCGATGTGGATGATGCCGAAGACGATGAGGATGTGTGGCACAAGGTCCACCCCCACATGGGTGTGACAGTGGGCATCGACTTCTATCGTCGCGAGTATCGCAGCGCATTGCGTAATGGTTCAGAGGCGATGCTGGCATTCCGCACGAAATTACTGAACGTATTTGCCGAAAACGAGCAGCGCTCATGGATCAGCGGCACGCTTGCACGCAACATCGCACGGCCAGTCTCGCTCGACGCGCTCAAGGGGAGGCCCGATGCTATGGTTGCCATAGACCTGAGCGAGAGCGACGATTTCAGCGCTGTCACCACGGGTTTCTACGATTCCGTGCGCCAGAGTTTCACCTTCCATACGGCCTATTTTTTCCCGGAGGGCGCTCTGAAGGGGCACGTGAACGAGAGGATGTATCGCGCTTGGGCGGCTGCCGGCCATCTGCGGTTGACTCCTGGCGACGTGATCGACTACGGTACGATCGTGGATTACGTGCTGTGGCTCAACGACCGCGTGCGTATTCTCGGCATCGGCTATGACCCGTGGAAGAGCCAGGAAATGATCAACATGCTGGCCACGGCCGGCGCTTCCAATGTGCTGACGGGAGTGCGGCAGACTTACGGTAATTTCACGGCCCCGGTTGAGAGTTTCGAGCACGGTGTTAAAACCGGCCATGTTTTTATCAACGACAACCCGATAAACTACTACTGCTTCGGCAATGCCGTGCTAGACTTCGACAAGCTCGAAAACTGCAAGCCTGTGAAGCGGCGCCACTCGCAGAAAATCGACGGTGTGATCACGATGCTCATGTGCCAGCGCCTGTTCATTGACTGCCTCAGATAGCTATCTCGTTCGCCAGTTCAAAAAGCGGCATATACAGGCGCCGCGTGGGACTGTACATATCAGCCAAAGACAGAATTATAAACCCGAGCTTGCGCGTGTAGAAATCCACGGTTCTATGGCCGTCTTCATTGAGTGCATCAACGGTTAAAAATTGGCAGCCGGCACTGCGGTTCGCCGTATAGGTTATACGTACAAAGTTCACTATCTTTTGACCTATACCTTTTCTCTGCATGTCCTTCCTTATAGCAAGATGACTGATATTAATAGCCGGATACGATGATTGCTGAGCAAAGATTGCCGCATACTCGGGTATTGCATCGCAGATTGTCTCCATCTCATCCTGTGGAAGCGTCACAAGGTCATTCGCCAGGGTGAACGCTCCGATTATCTCTCTGGTATCGGCATTTACGCACTTATATGGCGTGACATATCGGTATTTGTAGCACGCACCTACTTCTTTTTGAAAAAAAACATCTATCTGATTGACACCACAGCAAAAAGAAGAGAGTGATTCGAGGTCACTCTCTTCAATACGTTCTATGGCAAGGTTAATATCCAAGTATCGGGTTTTTTCCGCCATTGTTTTGCAAAATAGTTTCGTAGGATTCTTTCGCCTTATCATACAGTTCACGCTCTTGGCGGGTGTGCTCACCCCGCATCTGGCGTTCCAGATTGTCATAAAAGCGCTTTACGTCGTCCTCCGACATAGGCGTGTTGGGGTTCATTGTCATCATAGTTTTGGAATTGGCGTGTAAGTTGGCTGCAAAAATAATCAAATATCAATGAAATAACAAACAAACATCGCTAAAATTTCAAAAACGCGACCGGAATATCGAAAACAAATGGCTCCGCCGTATGGGCATTTTGTGTTAAAAATATTTAAACAGAACCCGTTGAAACAGCCTGAATCCTTATGATACATAGCTGTACATCAATATTTTACACAAAATATTAGGCCACTTTCACGGGGCATAGTACTTTTGCAAAGAAGACTTTGCTCATGGGAATCTGGCGTAATTTCTTAGGTTATTTCAAGCGTGAAAAGAAGAGCGACGCGGCCCTCGACACTCCACGTGCCGGAGCCGTGCCGCTTTTTCTGCGCACTGGCGGCAATGCCATGTGCGTGGCCACTGTGTTCCGATGCGTGAGGCTGCTGAGCGAGAGCGTGGCATCTCTACCATTGCTCCACGAGAGGCTCCGCGACGGTATTTTCACAGACACCGGCGATTCCGGGCTTTACTATCTGCTCAACGTACAGCCCGACGACGCCGTGAACGCTTTCGACTTCTGGCGACAGGTGGTACAGGAAATGCTGCTCGACGGCAACGCTTACATTGTGCCGCAATACAGTGATGCAAGGCTCGACAGGCTCGCGCTGTGCTCAAGAGGCACCGTGCAGCACGACAGCCTGAACGACACATACCACGTGGCGGATTCCACTTGTGGAATTTTCGGCACCTTCCGCGAGGAAGAAATCATCCACATCAAAGGAATGACGCTGGCCGACTGCAAGCGCGGCGTGAGCGTGCTCGCCTACGCCCGCCACACGGTTGATACCGCGCGTGCCGGAGACACCGAGACCTACAGCCGTTTCGCGAATGGCGGCGACGTGCGCGGTATCATATCCGACGGCAGCACCACGCGCGGCTTCGGCAAGCTCCAGGACGAGGAACTGTCCAAAACGGCCCGGGTGATCGACAAACTCTTCCGCCGCGGCAACAGAATAGTGAACATCCCCGGGCAGCTCGACTTCAAGCAGCTTTCGATGTCGAGCGCCGACATGCAATTCCTGGAGAGCCGCAAATTCACTGTGCGCGAGATCTGCCGATTCTTCGGCGTGCATCCGTCCTTCGTGTTTGACGACACAAGCAACAACTATAAGAGCGCCGAGCAGGCCAACGCCGCTTTCCTGAGCCACACGCTGGCCCCGCTGCTCATCAATATCGAGAAAGAGCTGTGCCGCAAACTCGTGGCGCCCTCGCTGTGCCGCAGCTATAGAATCCGGTTTGACCGCCGCGGCCTTCATGCCTGCGACCTCGACGGCATGATGGCCTACCGCACGCGGCTGCTACAGACGGGAAGCTCGGTAAACGAGGTGCGCCGCATGGACAATCTGCCGCCGGTACCGGGCGGCGATGTGCCCCTCGTGTCGGCCAACCTCCGCGGGATTAATGAATGCACAACACAAGACAATGACGAAAAATAAGAACAACGAAGTGAGGCGCATCCTGCGCACTCCCTGCGCCCAATTGAGGCTGCGCGAATCTGATGGCGAGACTTCCGGGCGCACCATCACCGGCTATGCCGTGCTTTTCAACACCCCCTCCGCCCCACTGTGGGACGATGACGAGAGCGAGGCGCGGGAAATCATAGCACCCGAGGCCATCAGCCGCGAACTGCTCGACAGCTGCGACATCAAATTCACCATGTTTCACGACCGGCAGCTGATACTGGGCCGCAGTAACTGCGGGCAGGGCACTCTGGAGTATTTCGTGGACGAGAAGGGCGTGGGGTTCAATCTTGAGCTCCCGGATTCGCCCAACGGCAACGAAGCTCTGGAACTGGTGCGTCGTGGCGACATTTCCGGGTGCAGCTTCGCATTCACCACGCGCTACGGCGACCGCGATTGCGTGGAGCGCACCACAAAGATGGTGAATGGCCGCACGCACATCACCTACACCGTGAAAACGATAACGGGTGTGTATGACTTCACCCTGGCCGCCGATCCCGCCTACCCCGACACCTCTGTGGAGGCTCGCGAGTTTGCTGCCGGACTGCGTGAGGCAGGAGCCGGGGCAAAGCCCGCGGATGAAAAGGTGGTCGCCCAGGTGGCAGAGATGCGCCGCGCGGCAGCCCGTGCTTCCATATAAGTCCAACTAATTCAAATATATACTAATATGCCTAAAGACAAGAAGAAAAACAAAGTGAACGTGCGCGAGCTGGTGAACCGCTATCAGGAAAATTGCGCGCGCATCCAGGAGATCGCCGACGCCTGCGAGCGTGAGCAGCGCGAGCGCAACGAAATCGAGGAGCAGGAGTATCGCCGCCTCTGCCGCGAGAACGAAATCCTGCGCATGAAGATGCAGGCCATCGAGATGCCGCTCGCCACCGTTCAGGTATCACCCACCGCACATCTGCGCGAGGCAGTGAGCCGCCCCACCCCTCCCGGCAAAATGAGTTTCACTCTCATGCGTGAGACTGCACTGATGACCACGGAGGGCCTTGAGGGCACCGGCATCATCCCCGTGGCCGAGCAGGAGATGCTCAAGCCCCTGCGTGCAGGCCTCATCTACGACAAGGTGGGCATCAACATCCGCACCGGCCTGGCTGCCGGCTCGCTTCGCTGGCCCCGCCACGGCAAAGCCATAGGGCAGTTTGCCGACGAGGGCGAACGCCTCACCGACAGCAAGGTGGATTTCGACAAGCTCTCCGTGACGCCCCGCCGCCTGGGTATCGCCATACCCGTGACGCGCGAAGACCTCGACAGCTCGCAGGGCGTGGTCGAGAACGTGATACGCGAGGAAATGCCCGCGGCCATCGCAGACCTGGTGAACGATGCCATGTTCACCACCTCGGGCACATTCGTCAACAAAGACGGCGCCACCAAGACCCGCAAGGTGTTCGGCCCGTTCGTGGCCGCCGCGAAAGACCCCGTGCTGTTTGCCGGCGAAGTGCCCACACGCCGCGAGCTTCTCAAGATGAAATCGCGCGTGATTGCCTCCGGTATCAAGCTCACGCACCCCTGCTGGGTAATGACCGAGAACATGAAGGCCGAGCTGGAAGACACCAAGGTGGACGTCGGCAGCGGTCGCTTCGTGTGTGAGAACGACACCGTTCTGGGCTACCCCGTGTTCGTAACTCCCGCCATCGGCGAGGGCAACGTGGGCTTCGGCGACTGGAGCTATCAGGCCGCCGGCTTCTTCGGCGACATGAGCCTCATCGTAGACCCCTACACACTCGCACGCGAGAACGCCACAGACTTCGTGCTCAACGGCTACTTCGCCACCGCTACGCTCTACGACGAGGCTTTCGTGCTGGGCTGCCACAAAGCCCCCGCACAGACCACGGACGAAGAAAACAAAACCGCATAACGACCCATCCTCATGGCAGTAGTAGATCTGGCACTATTCAAAAAGCACGTGCGTGCTGATGACTTTGACGACGATGATCCGTATCTGGAGCATCTGCTCGACACCGCCGTGCAGACCGTGATTACTGCCACCGGCCGCAGCGAGCGGGAGCTCACCGAAGACAACGGCGGTGAGCTTCCCCGCCCGCTCGTGCACGCTGTGCTTATGCTGGCCGGCCACTGGTACAACCAGCGCGAGGCCGTGGGCTACACCCACATGCAGGAAGTGCCCTACTCCATGCAGGCGCTTATCAAACCTTATTGCCGACTTGTGGACGATGAGAGCGGGACGGATGAAAGATAGGCTGGTGCTGTTGGAGCCGGTGATAGGCACCGACGGCATGGGGGGCGAGAATCCCGTGTTCAGGGAGATGCGCACCGTGGCCGCCGAGCGCGTGACCATGACGGGCCGGCGGGTGGATGAAGCCGGGGAGCATTTCGCCGACTATCGCGCCGATTTCAACATCCGCGATGCTCACCCCGTGCGCGAGAACTGGCACGTGCGCGTGCCCGGCGGATATGAATACATCGTGGCGTGCGTGATACCACACCGCGACCGCGGGATGCTCACCTTGAAATGCGAACGCCTCAACACCTGACGGACCATGCGCGAAATCTACTACGACGACAGCGAGCTGCGCAAGATGTTTGCCGAGCTCTCCGAGAAAGAGCGCTGCAAAGCCTTGCGCGGGGCATTCCGCCGAGCGGCCAACAAGGTACGCCGTGTGGCTCTGGAGAATCTGCACCGCAGTATCGCCGGCGACAAGGAACTCGACCGCGGCGTGCGCACTATTGTGTACCGCCGCAAGGCTGCGGGCTTCCGCGTGACGGTGGGTACCAAGCGTGATCGCAAGCGCATGAGCGGCCAGAAAAAAAGAACCCGAAAGCAAGAAAGTGCCCGCGGCTACTATACCAGCCGTAAGCGCCGTGATAAAGCCGGCGTGACCGGTAAGCCCGTACTTATTTGGGCAGAGGATGGCACCGCTCAGCGCCACACTAAGGGTTCATTTTTCAGCAGGCTTACTAAAAAGGGGCTGCGGAATTGTCGTGGCAAAGGCCGGCCCACCGGCGCAATGAAGCGCTACGGATTCATGGCTCGCACGCGGGATCAGGTGCACGACAGCGTAACGGAAGATTTAAAAAATGAAGTTATCAACAACGTAATAAGAGTGGCACGAAAACATGGCTGTAAATAAGACATCACTGAGCGCCGGCGCTATCATCCGCGCCGTGCTTCTGGAAGATCCGGAAGTAGCCGCGCGCACCCGCAAGATTTTCCCGGTGGTCACGGACCAGGCCGAGCTGCCCTACATCGTGTATCGCCGCGCGAGTCTCGAGAGCAACCCGCAGAAAAGCGGTCGCCCCGGCACCGACATGATCGAGCTTGAAATCCTGTGCTGCACGGCGAGCTATGCCGAGGGCGTAGAGCTGGCCGAAGCCGTGCGCGGCGCACTGGACTATACCGAGACCGAGCACGACGGCCTGCGGCTGCGCGCGTGCCATCTCACGGCGAGCGAGGAGAGCTACGAGGGCGATGCCTACGTGCAGCAGCTCGTGTTCACCGCAAAAATGTAAAACCCTTTATAATTAATATCAATAAAATGGCAACAACAACCAAAACCGGCTACTGTAACGGTAGCGACATGCTGCTCTACGTGGGCGGCAAACCCGTGGGCCATTGCTCTACCCACACCACCACCATCAACAGCGAGACAAAGGACCGCGCCGTGAAACCCGTTGCATCCAAAGGCATCTCCGCCGGCCTCTGGAAAGGCAAGGGCGTAGTGGGCCTGAGCGTGTCGATCTCGGCCGAGGGTCTCTGCTTCTATCAGGAGACCGAAAACGGCTACAAGGAATGCCTGGCATCCATAGCCAAGGGCCAGAGCGTGGAGGTGAAGTGCATGGAACGCGGCAGCGACACACAGCCCTACCTCACGGGCCGCTTCGTGATTGCATCTCTGGAACGCACCGACCCCGCCCAGGAAGACTCCACCTACAGCATCAGCCTCGAAAACGACGGCGAAGTGAACTTCGACCCCGAGGCCATCACCGAAACCTCCGACAACGACCTCCAGGCATGAAGCGTATAGAAATCACAGTGAACGGCACGGCTTACCCCTGCTATCCCACGGGGGGAGCCATGCTCCGTTTCCATCAGGAGACGGGCAAGGAGATTACCGAGATTGACCCGCGCAGTTTCACACAGCTCTGTACCTATCTCTGGTGCTGTGTTGTCTCTGCCTCCAAGCGCGAGGGCAAGGACTTCAATCTCTCGCTCATGGACTTTGCCGACAGCGTTTCGCTCGACGACATGACTGCCTGGAACCAAGCCCTGCAAGGGGGTGCCGCTCCGGCAGGCGAGGATGTGGAAGATGAAAAAAAAAGCCTATAGGCATCCACGAGCTGCTGGGCATCGCGGTGGGCCGCGTGGGGATGAGATTCAGCGATTTCTGCGCGTGCACCATCGACGAGCTCGAAAGCATCGTGAAGGCATGGCACGATATGGACGAAGCACGCAACCGCGACAGGTGGGAAAGTGCGCGCCTAATGGCCACCATCATCATCCAGCCGCATCTGAAGAAAAAAATTACCCCACGGCAGCTTTTACCCCTGCCGTGGGATTCAAAACCTTCAGGAAAGCCGCGCAACGAGGCCGCGCCGCTCTCGCCCGAGCAACGCCGCGAGCGATTCGAGAAGCTGATAAATAATCAGAATTAATCAGAGGGAGAATCCGTGGGAGAAGAAGCCGCTACCGCCTCAGCATCACTAATCGGGCCACTGGTACTTCCCGCCGCCGCAATAACTACAATGCCAAAGACAACTAAAAAAAGCATAGTTATCAAAAAAAGTGATACCGTTAGTACTTTCAGGCCGAAAACTGTAAAGGTAGTGATGTATAGTAACATAGTCATGAGTTTTAATTAATCCTGCCGCAAATATAACAAATAACTAACAAACTAACAAACAAAATACAAAAAAGATGGCCTCAAACAGTACAATTTCTATAGGATTTATAATGGAGGGCACA
>CAMWRI010000060.1 GCA_947176585.1 uncultured Porphyromonadaceae bacterium | reverse complement strand
GGAAAAAGAGCGTGTCGACAAGCTCAACCAGGCCGACGCCGTGATCTTCCAGACCGAAAAGCAGCTCAACGAACTCGGCGACAAGATTCCCGCCGACAAGAAAGCTGCAATCCAGGCCGCAGTGGATAAGCTCAAGGAAGCCCACAAGAATAAGGACGTGGACGCCATCGAGCCCGCCATCAAGGAAATCGAAACCCGCTTCGGCGAGGCACAGCAGGACATCCTCAATGCCCAGGCTCAGGCCCAGGCAGGCGCCAACCCCGGCGCAGGTGCCGCTCCCTCCTCCGACAACGGCGGCGACCACGTGACCGACGTAGACTTCGAAGAAGTGAAATAAATAACTAATATAGCATCAAAAGAGTGCGGCTCCATCGGGCCGCACTCTTTTTTTGTTGTCCGACTCGTCGGACAAGTCTGACCTGTCAGACCCGTCCGACGTTGTCAAAACTCGCGTTTCCTCAGAGATACAGAATCGACACCACGCTACGGGCGGGGCCGTAGAAGAGGCGGGCGCGCACTTCACGGGCGGCGGCAGGGTCGATGGGAGCAGTGTAGAGCGGGCTTTCGGGCGTGGGGTCGCTGCCGTCGAGGGTGTAGCGTATCTCGCCTGCGCCGTAGGCATCGTTCATCTCCACCTTGCCTTCAGGGGCCACGCGGATTATACCGGGCTGCCGCAGGTTGAAGTTCACGCCCTCGGCTGCCCAGCGGGCCATCTCGGCTGTGATGGCGCCGAAGTAGGCGCTATCGCTGATGGTGGGATGCACGGAGTGCGCGCGCTCGGCCAGGCCGAGGATGCGGGGGAAGATGTAGCGCTCCACCATGGCGTCGTCGCGCACGGTCTCGGCGAAGAGTTGCGCCGATAGGCCGACAACGTTCTTCTGCACTTCTTCATCACCGGGACACAGACGGTCCACTGTGGCGTGGAGCGGACGGAACTCGTCCACTAGACCGCCCCACACCAGACCGGGCTCCTCGGGGTGATTGGAGGGCGTCTGGTCGAAGTAGAGATAATCCACATTGCTCAGGATGAGCGGATAGCCTGCTGCCGCTATTCGGCTGCCTTTGTCGCCGGCGTTGGTCCAGCAGTTCACGCCTGCCATCACGGGCACCACCTTTTCGTTGTAGTCCTGCGAGTGGCCCAGAGCGATCTCCTGCCATCCGGCTATCTTGATTCCGCGCTCGGCGGCGAGCTCGGCCACACGCTCAACGAAGTGGGCATGAAGCTGCTTCTCGTCGGCCATTCCTTTTTCCTGCATCAGGCGCTGCGCGGCTGCGCTGCCGTTCCAGGCTCCGCGAGCCACCTCGTCGCCACCGATGTGTACGGCGGGCAGCTCCACACCGGCCTGTGCGTATAGATCCTTCACTCCGTCCAGCACAACGCCCCAGAACTTATACGGACCCTCGAGGGCGGGGTTCATCACGTTGTCGTGGAAGGCCTGGGCCGAGGTGAAGCTCGACGTGTCGCCCGGCTCCACGAGGCGCAGCGATGCGTCGCCGGTGGTGCGGTAGCGGTGCTCCATGGCCATGATGGCCGCGCGGCTGTGGCCGGGGCTGTCGAATTCAGGAATCACAGCCACGCCCAGGCTGTCGGCATAGCGCAGCATGTCGATAAACTCGGCGGCGGTGTAGTAGCCGTTGGCGGGAGTGTCGGTGGCATCGGGGCTACCGTTGCCGCTGTAGATCTGCTTCAGGAAGGGCACCTCGTCGGTGGTGGTGTAGCCACGGCGCGAGCCCACAGCTGTGAGCTCCGGCAGTGCGGGCAGTTCCACGCGCCAGCCCTCGTCGTCGCCCAGGTGGAAGTGGAGCACGTTCAGGCCGTAGCGCCCCATCAGGGCGATGAGCTTGCGCATCTCCTTCATGCCCGTGAAGTTGCGTGCCACGTCGATCATCAGCGCGCGATATGGCAGGTCGGCCCAGTCTTCAATCACAGCGGCGGGCACGCGGCCCTCGGCATCCGCCGTCTCGGCGATGCGGCGCTCGATCATGGCGCGCACCGCCGCGGGGCGTCGGGCGTTAGTGTAGACCACCACCGAATCCTCGCCCACCACTGCGCGGTAATAATCGTGGCGAGCATCCTCGATGCTGTGAATGGCGTAGGTCTTGGGAGCGGCCACCATCCCGCCCGTGAGCTCCACGCTCTTGGGCGTGGGAATGGAGGCGTAGGCGCCGGGGCGCTCGGCCGAGCGCAGACTATCGTTGATGGCATATGCTTCCTGGCCGTAAATCATGCCGTCGCGGCCACCCTCGCCCGCCGGACGCCATTGCGCCGGAAATTCAGTGATGGGGTGCACAATATTTTTGGCTTCCACGGCCTTGCCGCCGGCCACGAGGTGCATGCCGTCCGGAGCGTACGACGCATGAAGCATGGCTCCGCGTGTGCGCACGTCCACCACCACCGTGTCGCCCGGCGTGGCCTGCGCGAAGCGGGGCGAGCCGATGGCAAAGTAGCCGGGCAGCAGTTCGATTATCGTGTCCTGCGGGTCCACAGGCTCAAGATGGCGCTTGAACTGGCAGAACGCCACTCGCTCGTAGGGCTCTCCGGCCACCACCGTGAAGCGCTGCACATAATACGCGCCCGTGCTGTCGGCCTCATTACCAAGCGTCTGCCATTCAATCACATTCTCGGGACGCGAAGCCGTGCATGCCCACACACACGCCGCCAACGCCGCCATTACAACTGTCTTTTTCATTTCCTAATATCCTAAATAAAAATGCTGAATTCACATCACTGCAAATTTAGCATTTATATATAGAATATGGCCCAAATTGCCGCGAAATATTAATGAGGAATATCGCGCCGAGGCGCAGAGAGCGTCACTTCTCTTTATGTCTCAAAACAACCCATCAAGACAAACCATTTTATTAATCTTCGGTTACAAAGTCATGCAATTCATGCAAATAAAATGTGATATAACTTGTCAGGCCTGTTTTATTACCTATATAAATATATTTAATATTAGCGTAGGCAGCTACGGCACTTAGTGCAGCCGTCTCATTCATTAATGATTTTCCCAACAGCATTTTAGTCAGATCACCTTCACGCATTTTCTGGTTCATATCATGAATCGACTCATCACAAACGTAGAAATATACACTTGATGCTGTCTCATCATCAAAATAAGCATACTGAAGGGTCATTCCGGCTCCATCGATCTTGACAGGATAGTTGAGTTGACTGAATTCTTCACGAAGCGAAAGCCGTCTTTGCGCTACCTTTCGAATAAAACTTTCATCCGCGACTGTAACCGCATAAGTTTCTCCATCCGGCAAAGTAATACCCCATCCGGCTCCAACATCGGCACCTTCAGCATCCTTATCAGGGCACCTTACGCTATTAAGGGTTTCATAATATGGGTTTACCCCATAACGAACAATTAGATCTCGTCCGGCCTCCAACGGGGTTTCCCCGAGAGTTGTAATCGCCAATGGCATGAGCAGAACAAGTGCCATTAACCTTAGTTTTATGAAATTATACGGCATTGTTGATGCGTTAGATGTTTAGAGCCTGTCTTTTGTATTATTTATCTGATCTATCGATCTCTCCAATACTTCAATCTTGTTTTGAAGAATTGTAATCTCCTCTTCCTTATCCTTCTTATCAGTTTGTATTTTGTTGTAATTCTTTTGCGTCACAAAATACATGGGAATTGACCACCCCAGCCATGCAATCACAAAGATTGTAAAGAATTTGGAAATGTCAAAATGCAAAGGGTAAGGTAACATAAAGAATTCTTGACTTGAAAAAGGGAGCTTCCAAATCACAAGTTCATTACATATTTCCCATACGAACGAGAATATCGTTAAAAATATAGCAAAAAGTAATCCGGAGAGGATTGCCTTTTGAGGGTTTTGGAGGGTAGCTGCGTAGTTCCGTCTTTTGTTTTGATCTGATGCGGAATCCTTAACAGTCCGGCTCTGCGCTGCCGCACTATTTTGGATTCCGGCCTGTGGTACGGCCGTAACGTCGAGCGGCGCTCCGCAATTTCCACAGAATTTTTCACCGCTATCAAGCGGGTTCCCACATTTGGTGCAAAATTTTTCCATGTCTATATTTGTATTTTTTCTATGAGGGTGAGTTCCACATCAAGCTGTTTCGGGCCATCTGTCGACACACCATAATAAACCATATCTTCTACGAGGCCCGCCGGCGTGAGAGGGATCGAGATAGTAAAGTCGTTGCGCCCGTCTTTTCCACGCAATTCAAGATTTCCGCCACTGACCTCGCCTTTCATCTTGATCTTTCCGCCATATTGAATATTCTGATATACACAATCTTCAATGTCGCCATTATTATTCAACTTGAACGACACTTTTATTGGGAAAAATCCATTGTGGTCGGTCATTCCTCCCTTTAGCACAACATTATACGCAACTGCACGATTTTCTTCTACAGCCGCATCTGCTTCCTCATAATCGTAACCCAATGGAACGTGCCCCGGCGATTCATAGTCGGCCAATTGCGCCTCTTCGACTTCACACACAACAGCAGAAACACAAGCAGAAGAATCCGCGCGCTCCCACTCATAGTCGCGCCCGCCGTTTCGCGAACCATATTGGGCCAGGAATGCTATCAAAATCACTCCGAGCACAACCACGCTGCACACCAGCAGTACCATGCCGTGTTTTTCACCTTTTGATTGCCCTGCATCGTCCGGCCGGGGCGCGACATCGGGGATGGGCTCATTTCTTTCTCCCTCCGGCGCATCACAATGAATCTTTTTTCCGCAACCGGTGCAGAATTTTTCGTTTCCTTGCAGGGGCGCCCCACAATTGGTACAGAATTTTGCCATAATTTATTAATAGTCAGCTACGTCACACATTTATACTATTTTTCCCAAATGCTACAGAATCGTCACCACGCCGCGCCTACATTGAAGCGAAAAGGGCCGCCAGTGAACCTACAGCCACCACCGCGATTATCAGACCGGAAAACGACAGCAACAGCCCCGCGATAGCAAGGCCTCGCGGCCTGAAGAAAAGGCCTATAAATGACAATACGGCTCCCAGGCCCGCAAAGATCGGGCTAAAAACCTGTACTAAAGGGATAAAACTGCTGAATATAGCTAAAAGAGCAAACGTAAAACCTGCGCATCCGGCGCCGCATCCCGAGCCGTTGTTGCGGGATTCTTGCTTGATTATGATCTGCTGCCGGAAGGGCACGGATTGTTCAGGCGAATCGTTCCTGGTCTGTATTGCCGGATTATAAGGGAGCCCGGCTTGCGGCACAGCAGTATTGTTGAGCGGCGTTCCGCAATTTCCACAGAATTTTTCACCGCCACAAAGCGGGCTTCCACATTCAGGGCAATATTTATCCATATCTATAGTAATCTTTTTTCTATGAGGGCGAGTTCCACATCAAATTGTTTAGGGCCAACAGTCGACACTCCGTAAAAAATCATGCCGCAACGTTCTTTTCCATAAAGCCTATGTATATGTTATGCCGCGGTTTCCCCTCGTTGGCGTTTTGTTGTTGCACGAAAAAAGCGCAGGAATCTGTATCTGTTACCGTCCTTCCATTGGAGGCTTCTCGCATTGCCTTATCGAAGTTGGACGGCAACGCAGAAGCCCACGCCAGTATATGCAAACTATGCACCGCCACGAATCTCTCGCGAGATTGCGTGCCGGATGCAGGGTGTTACATATCCACGGGCATCTACCGTTGCTCAACCCTTGACTTCGATGTGAAATTTTGCGAGAATTTCCAATGATCAAGAATCAGCGCGGATAAACGCTTTCTATGTATTTATTCGGGATGTCCGAATGGGCAACCCTGATACATCCCGCTCCACTCTACCCCAGACCGGGGTTCTGCAAGGCGGTCTGCATCGCAAAGTTAGTGAAAAGTTTTAATATTTCAACAGGGAGATTAAAAAAAGGATAAAAGCTATTTTTTAATTGGGAAAAACTCGCGCAGAGGCGCAGAGAATAACATAAAAGGCTACCACTCAACCGTTTAAATTACTCTGCATCTCTGCGAGATTATTGCCAAATGAGGGGGGGGGCGGACGATTTAAAAGAGTCCCTACTGCCTGTATATCAATTTTTACTGGTTCTCTGCGGCTCTGCGCGTGTTTTCCCAGCCGGCACGGCGGAGGAATTCGGTGGCTACGGAGTCGGGCATGTGCTGGCGGGCGACTACTCCGGGGAGGTCGTGCCAGGCGGCGTTGAACCGGTCTACGACTTTGCGGGCCGTTGCGGGAGATGCCTCTATGGCTTCGGCCACGGTGCCCATGGCCGCGAGCTCGTCGCCGTGGGTGTCGAAGCCGTGATACTTGATGTATTCGATGGCATCGGCGGTGCGGCGCATGCGGCCTATGGTGCCGTCGGTAATCATAAAGGGCTCCTCAAAGGTGAGTATCACTTGATTGAGATTGCAGACATCAAGATCATTCAGTTCCACCTCCACCGCCATTTCCTTGCCGTTGTAGCGCCAATTCAGAGGAGTATTCTTCTCATTAGGCTGCATTACATCCTCCGTAAGAACAACTTGCTCCGGTGGCACGGTAGCGAGCACGCGAAGGGTATATGAGCGCTTCTCGGGAGCACCATCGTAAGGGATATATGGAGGCGGAAGGTTTATCACCATATTTTTCCTTCCCTTGTGCGGATATACCGAATATTTATGGGCAGCAACGATAATATTGACATGTCGCTTGTCGCTTGAGGGGGTATCTCCGGCATCTTCATAGATGTCGAATTGCATTAGTGTATCAGTCGAGGCAGGATACACCGTGAGCACCATGCGCTCGGGGTTGGAGTCAAGGCGATTCACCTCGGGGCCGTAGCCGGGGAGGATGCTGCCGGCCTTGACGTAGACGCCATACTCCGAAGGGGCGAAGCGACGGCGGTGCACACCTCCCTGCAGCAGCGTGCCGGTGGCTTCCTCATACCATTCGCCGTCGGGAAGCCACACGTCCATCTCGGCATAGCCGTCGGGCCCGGCAGGGGCGGTCACGGGCGCGATGAGCATGTTGTCGCCAAACATGTATTCGTTCCTGTACTCATAGGCCTCGGGTACTTCGGGCCATTCGTAATAGAGCGGGCGGCATAGGGAGATGCCCGTGTCGTGGGCCTTGCGCGCCATGGAGTAGATATAGGGCACCATGGCGTAGCGGCGGCGGATGGTGGCACGGATGATGTCGCGCCACTCGTCGCCGAACACCCAGGGCTCCTTGTTGAGCGACGGATCTTTACTGCTGTGGGTGCGCATCACAGGGCTATAGGCGCCGAACTGGAGCCAGCGCGTGTACATCTCGGGGTCGATGGGCTCGCCCTTGGGCAGATGACCTCCGATGTCGTGGCTCCAGTAGCCGTAGAGCACGTTGGATGCCGTGGATGTGAAGTAGGGCTGATAGGCCAGCGACTCCCACGATATCACGGCATCGCCCGAGAAGCCCACCTGATAGCGGTGGTTGCCCAGGCCGCCCCAGCGGTGGTAGAGCAACGGGCGACGCTTGCCCTGCCGCTCCATGTCGGTGAAGAAGCAATGGTTGATCCACCAGGTGTTGTCGAGGTCGGTGAGCAGCGAGTCCTTGAGGTGCTGCTGCCAGTCGAGCCACCAGAAGTCCACGCCCTGGCGTTCCATGGGGTGGAGCATGGCGTCGAAGATGGCACGCATCCTGGGCTTGTCGGAGCCTATCCAGGCTATGTGGGCGCTGTCGGGCATGCCCAGCTGCGCGGCGATGGCAGCGTGGGGCTGCTCATAGGGTGCCACGCCGTCGGCGGGATGCAGGTTGAGGGTGGTCTTTATGCCGCGGCTGTGCATGTGGTCGAAGAAAGCCTCGGGCGAAGGAAAGAGCGAGCGATTCCAGGTCCAGCCCGTCCAGCCGCCGCGCCCGGGATCTGTGTAGTGCCAGTCCATATCCACCACCACTACGTCGAGGGGAATGCCGTAGGCGTCAAACTTGTCCACGAGGCGGCGCAGCTCCGTGTCGCTGTAGGCCCAGTAACGCGACCACCAGTAGCCGAAGGCATAGCGTGGCGGCAGGGGAATCTTGCCGGCAAATAGAGTGAAATCGCGCAGCGCGGCCTTATAGTCGTGGCCGTAGGCCATAAAATACCAGTCCTGGCCCTTCTCGCCCTTGCGCTCGGCCACCCAAGGCTCGCCGTCGCCATCGTCCACGAGCAGATAATTGGCCGAGTCGTCGATGAAGGTCCAGCCATCGGTGGCCAGCAGGCCGTCGTCCAGCTCGCGCCGTTCGCCCTGCTTCATATCCTGCACCCAGGTCTGCGTCTGCACGTCGCCTTCGAGGCCGTCGAGCGTGCGCGTCGTGCCTTTGAGGTTGCCCTGCTGCACGTCGCCGGGATGCCATTCAAAGGACGGATGCACATCGCTGCCCGAGCGTATGCTCAGATTCTTGCGGGTGAAGGGGCCGAAGCTCTTAAAATACTTCACCACCATGCGCGGCGTGGTGATGGTCACGGCCGACGTGGTTTCGTCCACCTTGTAATCAGCTTCGGGATATTCGCGGTTCACGGCCAGCAGCGAGGGCTCGTCGGCAAAGCGGCCGTCGGGCTGCCATTCCATGCGCACAACGCCGTCCGTTATCACCGTGAAGCGCACGGTGCGCGACTGATACGCCACATTCCCCGCACTCGCTGCCGCGCAGGCGGCCATAGCCACGGCCACCACAACTATCTTTTTCATAATCACTTCGTAAACTTCCACCAATCCACGTCAAAGAGCTCGCCGTCGCTGTCGCTGCGGAAGAGCAGATACACGTCGTGCACGCCGGTGGCCTGCGAGGCGTCGGGCAGCACAGCCGTGGAGTATTCGAGTTCCTGACTGTCGGGAGCCGCCGTCACGCGGGCGAGCAGCGGCCCACCGGGGCGATCAAGATACACTTCCACCAATCCGCCGTCTTTCACGGCAGCAAAAGCCATGTCAAGAGCGGCAGGAGCGGAAGTGCCGAAGTCTACGTCGCGCACACACAGCCAGTCGCCGTTATGCACGCGTGTGATATAATGTTCCGTGCCGGCGGTGCGGTCGGTCTTCAGCCCGTAGCTCTCGGCCATGGTCTCGGCTTCCACGCGGCTGTAGGGATCGAGCGTGGCTATGCCGCGGATGCGGCCTGTAGTCTGCGGGATGAAGGGGATGCTGTCGCCCTGCCACTCGAATTCCTCGATCACCGTGGCGCGGCGGAAACCTCCGCCGTTGGGCGCCATGCCGTTGTGGGTGAACATAAAGTTGCGGCCGCCGGCCTCGATGCTGCCACCGTGGATTGTGAAACTGCCGGGAGCCTCGTCCATGATGCGGCCGCCATAGGTCCAGGGGCCGTTGATATCGCGAGCCCATGAATAGGCCATATGCTCTGGCACGCCGCCGGCGGCATACACGATATAATAGATATCGCCGCGGCGGAACACCCAGGGACCTTCCTCATAGTTGGTCTTCTCCATCATCGTGTTTGTGGCATAATCGCGCTTCAGGCGCATGGGGCCGAAGCATGCGGGATCGTTAAGACCGGGCACTTCGCGGAACTCAGCGGCAAGCGACACCATATCCGGTGCGAGCGGGGCATACCACAGTCCGTTGTTGCCCCAGAAGAGCCACGCCTGCCCGTCGTTGTCAATAAATACGCTGGGGTCGATGAATCCGAGTATGCCGGAAGCCAGTGGCTTGCCGGCGCCGTCGCTGTAGGGTCCTTCCGGGCGGTCGGCCACTGCCACGCCTATTGCATGCCAGCCCGGACGGGCAAGCTCCTCGGCGCACACATACCAATACCACTTGCCGTCGCGCTCCACAGCCTGCGCTGCCCAGGCATTGTCGCCGTCCCTGGCCCAGGAGAAGGCCTCGGTGCTCAGGGGCACGCCGCGGAAAGTCCAGTTCACCATGTCGGTCGACGAGTAGAGCAGCCAGTCCTTCATCTTGAAGTATTGGGCATCGTCTTCGTCGTGGTCAACGAAAAGATAGATGGTGTCGCCGTGCACGTAGGGCGCGGGATCGGGAGTGAAAGCCGTGGTGATGATAGGGTCGGAAGCGGCTGCGCCCAGAGCGCACGCTGCAGCTGCCGCAAGGATTACTTTGCGCATGTATCTGTCTGTATATTATGGTATTATTCTACTACGTCGAAGGTGAGCACGCTGCCGTCGAGGCGGTCGGGGCGGCATCCGGGGCTCAGCGCGCTGTACGGCGCTCCGGTGCCCGGCTCGATGGTAAGGTACCGGCCCGTGACCTCGGAGAGCAGCATGCACTCGCCGCGCAGCATGTCCTGCCACACGAACAGCGACGCATCGCCCTGCTCTTCCGGCACCACGCGCACGTCGGCCGAGAGGCCTTTACCCGTCACGGCCAGGAAGCCGCCGCTCTCGGCCTCGAGGGCCACGCGGCCCATGCCGCGGTCGTGCACCTTGAAGCGCACACGGTCGCCTGAAGCCGCGGGCGAGCCTGCACCGGCCGTGTGTAGCATACCGTGGGGGCTGGCCCACGCCAGGCTGCCGTCGGCCTTGTTGGTGAATGTCACGGTGCGCCCGACGGGCAGGTTGGCACTGCGGTCGGCCATGGGTTCGTCCACCGTGAAGTCGTCGAATTCGGCATATCCCGGGCGGGCGCCGTCCTTGGCGTTGTAGGCATAGAGGGCATAGCGGCTGCCCTGGAATGTCTTGAGCTGATAAGGCAGGGCGAAGTCCGTGCCGGTGGTCTTGAATGTCGCGCCGCCGTCGGTGCTGTACTCAAAATTGGCGCTGTCGCGGTCGAAAGTGCCTCCCGCGCGCAGCACGATGCTGCGCGTGCCGGCAGGCAGTGTATCGAGGTCGGTGGTGGCGTCGTCGGCCATGGTGTAGCGGCGCACGATAAGGTTCTTGCCGTCGCGCACCACACCCAGCGAGGCGTAGGGAATGTTTAGGAAAGCGATTCCGGCTTCGTCGCCGTCGCGCAGGCCGGCAGTGTGGAGCGTCACGGTGGCCGTAGATTGCGGGCCTATCACGCGCTGCGTTAGCGTGTTGCGTGCGCGCAGCAGGTCGCTCGCCGTCGATGCGTCGATGCGCAGCTTGCCCTTGCGCAGGCTCCAGCGGCGGGGGGCGGGATTATGATTCCATTGCCAGATGGGATTGAGGGCCGGACCGTCGAAGCTGTCGCTGCGCTCGTATGGCGCCGTGGCGGGATGTCCCTGCACGGGCTTGGTCCAGGTGCGCGGCGTGCGGCCCGGATTGCCGGGCAGTCCGAAGAAAGGCCAGCCGTCGCTCCAGGTCACGGGCGAGATGCTGAAGGTGCGCCCCACGCTGTGGAAGTCGGTCATGCTGAATCCCCACCACGAGCCGTCGGGAGCTTGCACCAGGCCACCCTGATGCAGCGGCACGGCGCCCTCGTAGTTGCCGTCCGGCGGATGCACCTCGAATTTATCGCCCTTGTGCGGCAGATCACGTCCCAGGCCGCTCAGGCCGGTGAAACCCTTCTCGCCCATCGTCTCGTGGGCGCTGATGGTCACGGTCTCGTAAGGGCCCAGAATATTATCGGCTCGTGCGCAGGTCATGCGGCCCACCGGCGAATAGTTGGCGCTTATTATATAATAATTGCCGTCGATTTTGTAGATATGGTGTCCCTCACCCATAGTGTTTCCGGCGGGAATGATCACCTGCTCGGAGCCCTCGACGATGCCGCTGAGATCGGGTTTCAGCTCCACCACGCGCACGCAGTCGTAGCCATAGACGGCATAGACGCGGCCGTCGTCGTCGAAGAGCACCGACGAGTCGTGGATGGTGAAATCGCTCGGCAGATGGCGCCACGGACCGGCGGGATTCTCGGCAGCATACACCTGCGTGCCGGTGCCGTTGATATTGGAGATCACATAGAAGGTGCCGTTGTGGTAGCGGATACACGGTGCCCAGATGCCGCCGCCGTAGCGGTTCTGCCCCTCGGCAAGGTCGAAACCGGGGCCGAAGTCGAGCCTCTCGGTGCAGTAGCTCAGGAAATTCCAGTTCACGAGATCTTTGCTCTCCAGAATCACCACACCCGGCACCGTGTGCATCGTGGTACCGGCCACATAGAAGGTGTCGCCCACGCGGATGATGTCCGGGTCGGAAAATTCGTCGTAAAGTATGGGATTTGTGAAGGTGCCGTTGCCGTTGTCGGCGGTCCAGGATGCCGCAGGCGCGGCGAGGGTGGCCATAGCGGCCGCGAGAGCTACTGTCAGTTTTTTGAGCATGGTATTATTTTAACAGCTTGTACCGCTATTATTTTTGATTGATTGGTTTTTATTTGATCACGGCGAGGCCGCCGCGTGCTGTTTCCTTGTAGAGCGAGGGGATGTCGTGGCCGGTCTGCTTCATCACCTCCACGATGCGGTCGAAGGTCACGGAGTGGCGGCCGTCGCTGTAGGCGGCGTAGAGATTGGCGTCGAGGGCGCGGGCCGCGGCATAGGCGTTGCGCTCGATGCAGGGAATCTGCACCAGACCGCACACGGGGTCGCACGTGAGGCCCAGGTGGTGCTCCAGGCCCATTTCGGCCGAGTATTCGATCTGTGCCGGAGTGCCGCCGAAGAGCTGGCTGGCTGCCGCCGCGGCCATGGCGCAGGCCACGCCCACCTCGCCCTGGCATCCCACCTCGGCACCGCTCACGCTGGCATTGTGCTTCACCACGTTGCCGAACAAGCCGGCCGTGGCCAGCGCGCGCAGGATGCGCTGCTCGCTGAAGCCCTTGGAGTTGTGCAGGTGGTAGAGCACGGCGGGTATCACCCCGCATGAGCCGCACGTGGGCGCCGTCACGATCTCGCCGCCGGCGGCATTCTCCTCGCTCACGGCAAGCGCATAGGCATATATGAGGCCGCGGCTGCGCAGGCTCTGGTTGTAGCCGGCGGCATGCACATAGTAGCTCACTGCCTTGCGGCGCACGCCCAGGCCTCCGGGCAGCACGCCCTCGGCCTCGATGCCGCGCTCCACGGCGCTCTTCATCACGTGCCACACGCGGCGCAGATAGTCCCAGATGTCGGGATCCTCGTGGGCGTCCACATATTCCCAATAGCTGCGGCCGCTTTCCTCACACCAGCGCAGGATGTCGGCAATCTTGGTGAGGGGATAGATGCTCTCCCCGGGGGTGCGCGTCTCGCCTTCCTCCACGATATCGCCTCCGCCTATGCTGTAGTAGGTGCGCGCGGCGGCGAGGCTGCCGTCCGGGCGGAACGCGCGGAAAGTGATGCCGTTGGTGTGGAAGGGCAGCACGGTCTCGGGCGCCCATAGTATCTGCGTGGGCGCCACGGGCTGCATCACGTCGAGCACGGCCACGTCGGTGAGGTGGCCGCGGCCCGTGGCGGCGAGGCTGCCGTAGAGCGTCACCTCGCAACGCGCAGGCGCTTCCCCGCCCAGTGTGGCGAGGAAGCGCTGTGCGGCCTTGCGCGGGCCCATCGTGTGGCTGCTCGACGGGCCCCGGCCTATCTTATAGAGTTGCTTTATAGATTCCATCCGGCGGCGTCAGAAGCGGAAACCGGTGCTGAGCACGATGGTGTTCACGTTCTCGTCCAGCGCGCCCGAGGGGGCGATGCCGCCATCCCAGTCGGTGAAGCAGTGGTAGGTGGAGCTGCGCTTCTTGTGCACATAGGCCGCGTCTATATACCACGACTGGTAGCGGTAGCCGGCGCCCACACTGATGGAGTTCACGGCCTTGTTGAACACATAGGAGGGATCTGTGCCGCTGGTGTAGATCTGCATGGCGCCGTCGGCGGCTGCGGCCTTCACGGCGCTGCTCTGCCAGGCATAGCCTGCACGCAGGCTGAACTGCGGGGTCACGCGGTACTCCACGCCCACGCGCAGCGAGTTGGCGGCCTGATAGTAGTCCTTGATATCCTGGTTCACATAGTCGGCGCTCACGAATTCGTTGTACCACTGTCCCTGATGCTTCACGCTCATGTCGGGATATGCCGTGCGCTCGTAGTCGAGGCTCACGATGGCGCTGCTGCCGATAACGCCGGCCACGCCCACGTTGAAACGCCACGGCGAGTTGAGGCGGGAGTCGAAGTCGGCCTGATCGGTCTCCTCATAGCCCTTGAGCGAGCCCAGCGAGGAGTTGTCGGGGTTGAAGTCGTAGTCCACGGCGCCTATGGCTGCGTGCTGCAGGCTCCACCAGGTGGGAGTCTTCACCGAGAGACCGATGCGGAACTCGTTGATGGGGCGCACGATCACGCCGAAGTTAAGATTCCAGCCGGTACCGGTCACGTGCTGCGAGTTGCTCAGTTTGAACTCCGCTTTGCCCGGGGCCAGGCGTCCGTTCTTCGTGGCCACCTCGGCGCCGCCTATGCTTTCGTCGTAGGCCACGTCGCGGCTGTAGCTAAGGTCGGTCACGCCTATGTTCACGCCCCAGCTCACCACGTCGCTCACGTTGCCGCCGAAGCTGAAGTTGTACTCATCCACATAGCCGCGCTCGCGGGAGTAGTAGTACGAATCGGCCACGCTGCCCTGCTTGAACAGGCCCTGATACTGGGTGCCGGCGGCCGTGTTGGGATTGATCAGATAGCTGTTGTAGGCCAGGATGCTCAGCCAGTCCTCGCTGCTCTGCGCATAGGGATTATAGCTGTCGGTGAATTCGAGGTCCTGATAAGGCGTGCCGTTGGTGAAGGCGGCCACGTAGTTGCTCAGCGATGTGGAGAGCGCGGGAGAGTAGCCGTCGATGATGCGGTCGAACGACGACACGCGGTTGTAGTTGGCGCCCCAGGCGAAGGTGCGCATGGCGCCGTCGAGCTTCACCACGCCCACGTAGCCGAAGTTGTTGCACGCGGCGGTGGTCTTGTTCTGGGAGCTCAGCGAAGTCTTGAAGTTGTGGAAGCCCACGTCGAGCGTGGCACCTATCTCGCTGCTGCGGTACACGCCCAGCGATGCCGGATTGAGGTTCACGGCCGAGAGGTCGCCGCCCAGTGCGGTGAATGCGCCGCCCATGCTCATGAAGCGAGCAGTACCGCGCAGCTCGGTTTGCGACAGGGTATATGCGTCTGTTGCGCTCTGCGCCATGGCCAGTGCCGGGATTGCCGCGGCCAGTGCCGGAAGGAGAAATTTCTTCATATTGGGGAGTGTTGAAATCGTGATGAAAGAACAACGATTTTCCGGCCCTTTTTGTTCCGGAAAATCGTGCTGTTGCTGCGGGATTATCTGCGTCCGCGACCTCCGCCGCCGCCATGGCTGCCGCTTCCGCCACCGCTGCTGAAGCCTCCGCCGCTGCTACGGCCGGAGCTGAAGCTGCTGCCGCTGCTGCGGTGGCTAGACGAGGACGACGACGAGTTACTGCGCGAGGTGGATACGTTCTGGCTGCGTGTGGCCGACGAACTGCGGTTGCTGCCCGAGAGGGCGCCCGTGCGTGTGCTTGAGTTGACGCTCGTGGACGAGCCCACGCTTGAGGCGCGGCGCGACGACACGCCGGTGGAGGGTGTGGTCACCACCGAGCCGGGACGGCCGGTGCTCACGGCGCTGCCGGGTCGCGTGGGCAGGCGGTTGCCGGTGGTGGCTGCCGTGGCCGAGCCGGTGCCGTATCGGCCGCGACCGGTCGTGGTCATGCCGCTGCCGGGACGCGAACTGCCGGGACGCACAGCCGTGCCTGCCGCGTTGGATCCGAGGCTGCCGGGGCGCGTGCCTGCCACTGCATGACTGCCCATGCTGCCGGGACGGTGGGTGGATGCTATGCCACTGCCTGTGGCGGGACGGTGCGTGTCGAACGAACCGGGGCCCGAAGGACGCCATGCCAGCTGCGGGCCGTGGTGGCCGCCCCATGCCGGGCCGCCC
>CAMWRI010000059.1 GCA_947176585.1 uncultured Porphyromonadaceae bacterium | reverse complement strand
CCGGGAGGGCGTTCGTATATTTCGGCTTCAGCACTTAAAACCTATAAGCATTGTCCGCTTAAATTCTATCTTCAGAACGTGTGCGGGATGCGAGGTGAAGACAACGTAACGGAGTATATGACCTCTGCCCAATACGGTACGATACTGCATGAGGCTGCGCAGCGAATCTACGAAGACTACAGGCAGCGTCCGATCACGGCTGCGGTGCTCAACGGTCTTGCACAAGATGTTGAATCTAGATATACCACTCTGGTAGAGCAGATAATTCAGCGTGTATACTATCATCGCGAGGCGGCTGAGGGGGTGGAATTGCCGGTAGAGGGACAGATTGTACGCGATCTGATTCTCGATTTCCTGAAGTCGATGTTCGGCCATGAATGCCGAGCGTGGTGCTCGGATGGTGAGACCTTTGAATTTCTGGAAGCGGAAAAACGCGTTAACAAACCATGGCAAGTCGCTCCGGGGCTCACAATCAACTTCAAGATGTATATCGACCGTGTGGATAAAACGGCCCGCGGACTGAGGTTTATCGATTATAAAACCGGAGGCGATCTCACTGCCGCCTCGTCCGTTCAGGCTCTCTTCGGCGACGACAGCCGATATGATGCCATGTTGCAGATTCTCGCCTACTGCGAAGCATATGCCGACGTGGAGGAAAATCTGCCCATTCAGCCGGTACTTTATCGATTCCGTACCATGGATTGTGAGGGAGGCATTCTTCCGGTGACGATCGGTGGCGAAGAAATCTCCGACTTCCATCAGGTGAGCGCTGAATTTCGCCCCTTACTCAACGCATTGATATGCAGCATATTCGATGCGAAGGAGCCGTTCACACAGGCCGAAGAAGGATCGAAAACGTGCAGCTACTGCGTTTTTGCTCCTATGTGCGGTCGCATACCCGACAGCAACGACGCATAATATGGCCGGAATATATGTTCACATACCGTTTTGCCATGCAAAATGCGCCTATTGCGATTTTTTCTCAACTCCTCGCATGGATCTGGCCGAAGCAGTGACTGATGGTATCGTGGGTGAATTTCGTGCCCGGCAGGGAGAATTGCAAGGCCGGAAGGCAGACACTGTTTATTTTGGCGGAGGCACCCCTTCTTGCCTGCCATTACCACTTTTGCAAAGAATCACGGACGCCCTACCCCTGGAGGATGCTTCAGAAATCACGATAGAGGTGAATCCCGAAGATGTATCGACTGAAAGCGCTGCATTGTGGCGGAGGCTTGGGTTCAATCGTGTGAGTATGGGTGTTCAGAGTCTTGTAGACGATGAGTTGAAGGCGGTGGGCCGACGTCACAGTGCCCGCAAAGCATTGAGTGCTGTATCAGTCTTGCGAGGAGCCGGATTTGAAAATATAAGTTGCGACCTTATTTATGGATTACCCGGACAAAGTCTTATATCGTGGGAATGTAGCCTCAGACGCCTTCTTGAGGAGAATATCGAACACTTGTCGGCATATTCCCTTAGTTACGAGCCCGGTACCAGACTGACGGCTATGCTTTCGGCCGGTAAAATTCAGGCTATAGAAGACGACTTGGTTGCAGATATGTACGGATATTTGTGCGAAACGGCTCGCATGTATGGATTCGAGCACTATGAAATAAGCAATTTTGCAAAACCGGGCTTTCGCTCCCGGCATAATTCATCCTACTGGACCAACACGCCATATCTGGGCCTTGGTCCGGGAGCACACAGTATGGATGCTACTGGTACGAGGCGGGCTGCTCCACCTTCAGTCAAAAAATGGCTGGAATTTGGTGCACAAATTGAGCCTGAGACAGCGATAGACCGTATCAACGATACGATAATCACCGGGCTGCGCACAAGTGAAGGACTGTCACTGGATTTCATGACAGACAAACGATTGAGAGACTGTGTTTTAAGGCAGGCTTCTGATCATATCGCCCGTGGCGGAATAATCGAGACACATGGGCGCCTCATTATACCGGAGCACAAATGGCTCGTTTCCGATGCAATTATGCGCGACCTGCTGATTGATGATAATTACTGAAACTTTTAACGCAATTTTATAGCTGCAGTTGCGAAAACTTTCATAACTTTACAGCACAATTACAACTCACAACCGATGTACCGATATAAAAAAGGCAAACTATACTTCCGATACGGAACGATGGGCTCAGCCAAAACCGCGCTTTTGCTCACAACCGCATATAATTTTGAAGAACGTGGCATGAGCTACCATTGCATGAAGCCGGCAACCGATACGCGCGACGGCGAGAATGTAATAAAATCCCGTATTGGTATCCAGCGAAACTGCACGTGGATTTTCCCTGAGACCGATTTGTATGAAGTAGCCAGACAGACGGTTGAAACCACAGGTACCAGTATCGACTGGTATCTCATCGACGAAGCACAATTCCTGAGCATGGCGCAGGTCGATCAGTTGAGCCGCGTGGTCGACGATTTTGGTAGTAATGTGATATGCTATGGCCTTCGCACAGATTTTCAGAGCCATCTTTTTGAGGGGTCCAAGCGCCTTTTTGAAATTGCCGACACCATTGACGAAGTGAAATCCACCTGTAATTGCGGCAACAAGACCATCATCAACGCCCGTATCGACTCCAATGGCGATATCGTGGAGGAGGGTGCTCTGGTGGAAATCGGTGGCGACGACAAATATGTGGCCGTGTGCCGCAAATGCTGGCGAAACAAGCGTATCACGCTTGCGCAGCGTGCCGCTTTGCCCCTGTTCAACGAAGACTGAATTCAATCATATGCGCGGATTCGGTTTACTGCTTCTCATCGCAGCATGTGTCATGCCAGCTGTTGCGGGTGCACGTAGTTTTGATAACGAGAATCTGCGCTACAAGGTGCTATACAAATGGGGACTGATAAATAAGACGGCTGGCTATGCGGATATCAGGATGAGGAGCGACGGTAATGATAGATGCACCGGCACACTCGTGGCTGCTTCCGAACCTTGGGCCGACCGTTTTTTCAAGGTGCGCGACACTCTTGTATCGAACATGCGTAAGACTGACTTCACGCCTTATCGTTACGAAAAGAAAGCCCATGAAGGCAACGAGGTTAAGCATGATATCGTCGATTTTTCCCGTAGCGGTTATAATTTTACAGGAAAATGCGTGCGCAAGGTTTGGAAAAAAGGTGCGATTTTCCGCGACGAAACCCGTACGCTCTCAGCCGTGGGTACAACTGTCGATATGATGTCGTCGTTCTACTTCATGCGCAATTTGCCTTTTGATCAGTGGAAACCAGGTCATACCACCACTATAAATATCTTCTCGGGAAAGCAGCAGGAAAAACTGACGCTTAAATATCAGGGGACGGATGAAGTGACGCTAAACGGTGTGAAGCATAAATGCTATCATATCACGTTTATTTTCACCGGCGACGGCGGAAAGAAGACATCCGATAATATGGATGCATGGATTAGTGCAAATGCAGCACGTGTGCCCCTGAAGCTCGAGGGCAAACTGCCTATTGGGAAAGTACAGTGTTATTTGGACTCGCCTTTATCACGGGCCACAATCTTATATGCGTCCGCTCGCAAGCCACCATGCAAAACGCCAGTAATGAATTTTGCGTTTTATGCGTTTGGGGTCAGTGAGAACCTGATATAATGACTCCAGATGGTGGTCGCTCCACCACTTTCCGGCACGCTTGTTTCGTCCCGTGTAAACGTCAAAACTGCCGCCGAGCCCTTGATATATGGCATCAGGATGAACGCGTTGCATCTCAGCCATAAGCAATTCCTGTCGAGGGGAACCCATGGCAACGAACACCACATCGGGCTTTTTCGTGACGATCTCATCGAGCAACGCCTGTTTCTCAAGTTCATCCGCAAAGAAGCCGTTTCTTCGGCCGGAGATCCTAATTTCGGGAAATTGGATTCGCAATTTTTCTACCGTTTCTTTGTTCACTTCTTCCGAAGCGCCTACGAGATAGAAAGATTTTTCTTTGCGGAAACGCTCGGCAATAAGTAGCCATAGGTCGCAACCGGCTACCTTACACACCTCTTTAAAGCCTTTTTTGCGCAGAGCTAGCACCGGACCACTGCCATCGCAGTAGCCTATATTATTGTTTATTATATCGCGTGTGTTGTCGGTGGCAAACATCACTTTTTCCGCGTTGATTGCTACCAGAATACCCTTGTGCTCCTCGGCGTAGTCGATTATTTCGTCGGCCGATCTGAAGGGAAAAACACCCACGTTTTTCAAGTAGATTCTTTCCATTGAGCGGCAAAGTTACGAAATTTACTGTTTTCCACCAAAATCAATGATGGTGCGTGCCACGCGTTCAATCTGCGCATCACTGAGACCGGAACCGCTGGGAAGGCACAACCCGGTGTCAAACAGCTGCTCCTCAACGCCTCCGGCACCGTAGTAAGGAGCATCGGCAAATACCGGCTGCATGTGCATGGGGCGCCACAGCAAGCGGCTCTCTATTTCTTTTTCGGCAAGGAACAGACGCAGTTCATCCGGCGTACGGCCGGTTTTGGAATCAATCGTAATCGTAGACAGCCAGAAATTGCTTGCAAAATTGAGCGAGGGGTTGTCCATCACCTTTATCCACTGCGCTTCCGAAAGGAGCTGCTTATACAAGCCATGAATTTCGCGTCGACGTGCCACATGCTCGTCAAGCACCTCCATCTGTCCCACTCCGATTCCTGCGCACACGTTGCTCAGGCGATAGTTGTAGCCTATCACCTCATGATAGTAGTACGGACGGTTTTCGCGTGCTTGAGTAGCATAGAATTTCACTCTCGTCGCTGATTCCGCGTCGGGACACACAAGGGCTCCACCGCCTGAAGTGGTGATGATCTTGTTGCCGTTGAAGCTCAGTGCCGCGAAACGACCGAATGTGCCGCATTTATGACCGTCCAGTTCCGAGCCTAGAGCTTCTGCTGCATCTTCCAGCACGGGAATCTCCCATTTGTCGGCCACGGCAAGAATTTCTTTCATCTTCGCCGGCATACCATAGAGATGTACGGGAATAATTGCCTTGGGCTTCCTTCCGGTTTGGGCAACTCTGTCGGCAATACATTCATCCAGCACCGCCGGATCCATGTTCCAGGTGTCTTTTTCGCTGCCCACAAACACCGGAGTAGCACCCATATATTTCACGGGATTGGCGGAAGCCGAGAACGTAAACGACTGGCAAATTACCTCATCCCCGGGTTCCACACCGAGCATCACGAGACCGAGGTGCAACGCAGCCGTTCCGGCGCTGAGGGCAACCACACGCCCGGGCGCGCCCAAATAATCACCCAGCAGACGCTCAAACTCATCAACATTGGGTCCCAGCGGAACAATCCAACCGGTTTTGAATGCCTGATCAATCCAATATTGCTCACGTCCACCCATGTGGGCAAGCGATAATTTGACGGAGTTGTCCATAACAAAGTCTACTTAATTTTTTTGATAAATTCCGGGAGTCGTCCGCACATAAGCCACGATAGAAGCGAAGAGGGCTGAAGTAAACGGTTTACGCAAAGAACAACTGCAACAATAGCTGCTGCCACAAATGCACTGAACACCAGTAGCGGCACAAATGCCAGGCCGCATGCCGTGAGAGCATCGCGCGTCACCCAAAGCGGAAAGAGGAAGAAGTAGTGCAGCAGATAGATCGCAAGGCTCTCCTTTCCGATATAGGTCCACATCCTTGCTACGGGCCGACCATCTTGCGGGGCATCTTCACCAAATGCGTTTATGCTCCAGGGTTTCACCACCGCGATTCCTATAATAGCAAGCGATATGTGCAGTATAATCCTTATGAAAAATCTCATCCATTCTTCGAGCCACGCAAATTCCCATGGCCATGACTCCAAATAGAGTGTGACGCCGCATGCAACGATAGCCGCCGTGAATACCGGGGAGGATTGGGTGGCGCGTTCAAAGCAATCTTTATACTTGTGGGCAATGGCGCCTATACAGAATATCGGGAAGAAGCCAACCATTAGATCGAGACTTAATATTCCAATAACTGTGCTATCTTTTACGCAAAACCATATTAAGAATAGTATACCCCATGTGATTGCAAAAATGCCAATTTCCGTCACAATACTTTTAGCTCGTGAGAGGAGTGGTTTGATGGCTGCATAAACAGCAATGATTTCAAACAGTACGAGAGTAAACCAGTAGCCGTTTTTCCAAGAATCATGCCATAGGCCGTCGAATGTGCTGTTTAGCGGGCTCTGCAATCCGGAATGCGGGAAATACCATAACCACAGGGTACTCATAAACACCATTGGCACGATAAGCTGGGCGGCTCTTTTTACGATTCCTACACCTCGTCCGTCGCTGCGGTACGACATCCATCCGCTGATGAAGAAGAAGAGTGGCATATGCACCGCGCCTATGAACTTGAACAATGGAGCCCGGTCGATTTCCCTGACACACATTGCTATTACATGCCCCATCACAACCATAAAAATGGCTATTCCCTTGAGCATATCGAAGTAGTGCAGGCGTGGTTTCACAGCTGTCATATTTTATATGTTGTGGTTTGACTGCAAAATTAGTTAAATTTCGGGGATTTTTACTAATTTTGTAGTGAAATGACAACATCAGATAAATATTCGTGCCGATGCGTTGCCGCAGCTTTGAAGACCTACGGTGTGAAGCATGTGGTGGTGTCGCCCGGTTCGCGCAACTCGCCGCTCATCGTGGCACTCTCGCGCACGGATGGCCTGAAGTGCCACGTGGTGATTGACGAAAGAAGCGCGGGATTTTTTGCTTTGGGCATTGCTGTCGAGACTGGGCAACCTGTAGCAATGGTGTGCACAAGCGGCAGTGCTGTACTGAATTACGCCCCTGCTCTCGCCGAGGCGTACTATAGACGCGTACCTCTAATTGCCGTTACTGCTGATCGTCCGGAAGAATGGATTGATCAGGACGATAGCCAGACCATTCACCAGATGGGTGCTCTCGATGCGGTTGTCAAGGGCGCGTATGATATCCCTGTAGACCGCGGTGACGCAGCTCTCAGACGCTTATGTGTCCGACGTATATCCGACGCTCTTATTTCGGCAATTTCACAACCGGCCGGTCCCGTGCAGATAAATGTGCAGATTGACGAGCCGCTCAACGCCATGTGTGAGGAGGAGTTGGAAAATTTCCTTTTCCCTGCTATTACACGTCCTGAATACTGTTTGCCGCAAGACTATGCCCACGACCTTGCATGCCGGATTAATGAAGCGTCGCGTGTGATTGTTCTGGCAGGCTTCATGCCACCCAACGAAGAATTAAACCGATTGCTGGCATCGTTGCCATCGCATGTTGCCGTGTTATGCGAAACCACGAGCAATCTTGCTAATGGCTTTGTCGCCAATATCGACGCATCGCTGCGTGCCATGACATATGAAGAAAAACCGCAGTTGCTCGACGCCGATATCGTAATCACGATAGGTGGTTCGCTCATATCCCGGATGATAAAGGCAGAGTTGCGTAAACGCGATATAGAGAACTGGAACGTGGGATTGACACTAAACAGTGTTGATCCGTTGCTGCATCTGACGCGCCGCATCGATTCCGACCCTCTTGGATTCTTCCGAGCGACAGCACCATACCTTCATGATAAAGAGAGCGGCTATCGCTCTATGTGGCAGGCTGTTTCAGCGCGTGCCATGAAGCGATCCTCTGACTTTCTCACCATGGCACCATGGAGCGACTATGCAGCTATGGGACACCTGTTGCGCAATATCCCTCCTCTCACTGTTCTACACCTGAGCAACGGCACATCCGTGCGATATGCTCAACTGTTCGCTCCGCTTGATATTGCCCGTGTGGAATGTAACCGCGGCGTGAGTGGAATCGACGGTTGTACATCTACGGCTATCGGTTCGAGTGTGGTGAGCGGTCTCCCTACTCTGCTGATCACCGGTGATATGTGTGCCCAGTATGATATGGCTGCGCTTGCTTGCACGGAGATTCCGTCGTCTTTCCGAATGGTTGTGCTCAATAACGGCGGAGGGGGTATCTTCCGATTTATAAAGGCTACGCGCGAACTGCCCGAGATGGAGCGTTTTCTTGCAGCAGACGTACGCCTGCCTTTGCGACAGCTTGCCGATGGCTTCGGTTTCGACTACTATGAAGCCGACTCGCTTTCTACTATGGACCAACAACTGCCGGCATTTTTCGCAGCCGGCAGCCGTCCCGCAATTCTTAATATTATCACACCGGCCGCCGAGAGCGCCGAAACCATACGTAAATATTTTTCAAAACCATGAGAACCTGGACAAAAATCAAGGATTTCACCGATATTCTTTTCGATTTCTACAACGGTATTGCCCGTATAACAATCAACCGCCCCGAAGTGTACAACGCTTTTCGTCCGCTCACAAATGCAGAGATGCTTGAAGCTATGGACTATTGCCGCCGTACGCCGGAAGTGCGCGTGGTGGTACTCACCGGGGCGGGCGACAAAGCATTCTGCAGTGGCGGCGACCAGAACTATAAAAGCCGCGGAGGCTATCGCGACTCCGACGGCACACCACGTCTTAATGTGCTTGAGCTCCACAAGGCTATACGCAGTATACCCAAGCCTGTGATCGCTATGGTAAACGGCTATAGCATCGGTGGCGGCAACGTGCTCAACGTTGTGTGTGATCTGTCAATAGCCTCGTCCAATGCGCGCTTCGGCCAGACAGGGCCGAAGGTGGGCAGCTTTGACGCCGGTTTCGGTTCTTCGTATCTGGCACGTTGTGTGGGGCAGAAAAAAGCGAGAGAAATATGGTATATTTGTCGGCAATACAATGCTCATGAAGCTCTTGAGATGGGTATGATCAATGCAGTGGTCGAGCCCGAGCGTCTTGAGGACGAAGTTGTGGAATGGTGCGAGACCATCATGAAGCGCAGCCCCTTCGCTATCCGAATGATCAAGCGCGCGCTCAATGCTGAACTCGACGGCCAGGCCGGCCTGATGGAATTTGCCGGCGATGCCACGCTCATGTATTATCTTATGGACGAAGCTCAGGAAGGAAAGAATGCCTTCCTGGAAAAACGCGATCCCGATTTCGACAAATTCCCGCAGTTTCCGGGCTGATGACTGATATTTTGCTCGACTGGGCACCTTACAGGCTGCAATTCAAGTTTGAAGCCCGCACATCGCGTGAGACTATGCGGGTGAAGGACACCTATATAGTGCGTGCCCGGCGTGGTGATGAAGTAGCGTACGGCGAATGTGCTTTGTTCCGCGGTCTCAGTGCCGATGATGTTCCTAATTATGAGCAGCAGCTATCACGTTTCTGCTCTAATCCCGGAGAGATAGCGTCGTGCCCCTTCAGCTCAATCAGATTCGGTATTGAGACTGCTCTGCTCAATCTTGAGGATCCGGGTAGAATATCATGGAAGAAAGCACCGCACGGCATTGCTATCAACGGATTGATATGGATGGGCGACAAAGACACAATGGCCCGACGTATAAAGGATAAACTTGACGAGGGATTCCGCGTGCTTAAATTGAAAATTGGTGGAATTCACTTCGAGGACGAGCTTGAACTGCTTGAGTTGATCAGGCGTAATTTCCCGCCGCAGGATCTCGAGATAAGACTGGATGCCAACGGGTCGTTCTCACCTTCCGCAGCTCTGTCGAGGCTTGATGCCCTCTCACATTTTTCTATCCATTCCATAGAGCAACCGATAAAAGCAGGTCAGCCTGAACTTATGCATATGATTTGCGCCAAGTCCCCTTTACCCATTGCACTGGACGAGGAATTGATCGGCACGTGCGACGTTCGTAGTAAAGAATCGCTCCTGTCGCTTGTGATGCCACAATATATCATTCTCAAGCCGGCTTTGTGTGGTGGTCTGAGCGGCGCTTCAGAGTGGGCCTCGGTAGCCGACGGCGCGGGTGTGCCCTATTGGTTTACTTCTGCGCTTGAAAGCAATATCGGTCTGGATGCGATTGCCAGGTTGGCAATCGATAAAGGGCTGAATATACCGCAAGGTCTCGGCACCGGCGAATTATACTTTAATAATATCCAGTCACCCATCATTCGTCGCGGGCCGCGGATATTTTACGACAGCAACTCCACATGGAACGTTCCAGAGCTGAATTGGACTACCACCGCTTCGTAGCCGCGTGGCACGACAATAATGATTTTATATTGTCGCACACTTCCGGGAGCACAGGCGCGCCTAAGGAAATCCGGTTATTGAAAAGTGACATGGAACGTTCGGCACGTACTTTTATCACACAGTTCGGCCTTGAGCGCCGTAGCACTGTGGCTTCGGCGCTCCCTATTTCGAGTGTTGCCACAAAAATGGCGATAGTCAGGCATATCATAGCCGATTGTAAATATGTGCCGCTGCCCGTGTGCAACGTATTTGATATTCCCGGCTACATTGATGTGCTTTCGATTGGACCATCGCAAACCCATCAATTCCTGAGCAATGCGGAGTTGCGAACAAAAGTGGGAACACTTTTTGTAGGAGGCGCGCCTCTGGATTCAGAACGGCACAGAGCTCTCATCGATGCTGGATACAGAGTGTGCCTGAGTTATGGTATGACTGAGACCTGCAGTAATGTGGCTTTATGCAGTGATACCGACGGCATTTTCATTGCTAATCAGGATATCAGTTTCACCCTCGACGGGCGCGGATGTCTCGTGATTATCGCACCCGGATATTCTTTTTCTGGCGTAGTCACAAATGATGTGGTTGAATTGATCGATGCCCGGAGATTCAAATGGCTTGGACGTTACGACAACGTCGTGAACAGCGGAGGTATCAAGCTGTTTCCAGAGCAAATTGAGAAATTGCTTGACGCTTATATTGACCGACCATTCTATATCACGAGGCGGCCGCACTCCATGTGGGGCGAAGCATTGGCCATGGTTATTGAAGGGAGCGATGAAGATGCTATGAGGATCGCGCACTCGTTAAGATCTTTCAGCGACGGTGTGCGTCGTCCTAAATCAATTGTGGCTGTCACTAAATTTGAGCTCACCGCCACGGGCAAAATAAAAAGAGTATTGCCGAAAGACGGACTATTTATTAATATCAAGTAGTGTAAAAATCGCCTCAATCCGGCTAAATATGCCAACTTTTGCTCTGTGAATTTTGTTAATTTCAAAAAGAGTTGTAAATTTGCACCCACAAATGTGCCGATTATGCATCTTTGTTAAGAAATCCCTCATTATTTTATAGATATTAGGTTGTAATACGACCTCCGAGGCATTTATTACTACAGCCTCCCCTCCCCCCAAGTATCACAATTTATGTATAACATTTCTGAATTAAACGAAATGGGCGACGACCAGCTGCGTGGCGTTGCCGAATCCATGGGTCTTAAAAAAGTCGATCCTTCTCAAAAACAAGAACTTATATATCGCATTCTTGATCAACAGGCTGTTGATCGAGCCTCAGCCGGAGCCGACCGTCGCCGCGACAGCGACGACTCCGAGGCATCTTCTGAATCCAAAAAGCGCACGAAACGCACCAAAAAAGACGAGAATCAGTCAGAAAAACGTTCCGCTAAGAAAGCGCCCAAGGCCGTGAAAGCACCTAAGGAGCTAGTGGTGGAAGTAAAAGAAGGTGAGGCACCGGCAGTTCAGGAAACGGTTGAACCCGCTCCCGAAGCACCCAAGAAGCGCCGTGGACGCCCCTCTAAAAAGGAAATGGAGGAGCGAAAGATAGCCCAGCTCAAAGAAAGCACTGAAAATTCCGGGACAGAAGAAACAGCGCCTGTGGCATTGGAGTCTGCACCTGAGGAAAAACAGGAGGCGGAGACCGCGCCCGCCCAGAGTGCTGAAGTAGAGACACCCGCGACTGCCGAGCAGCAGCGCCAGCGAGATTTTCGTCCGTCTGCATCTGCAGATTCCTCTTTCGGCTCATTTTTCCCTCGTGGCGAGGGCCGAAAATTTGTTCCTCGTTCGCAGAAAGAACGTGAAGAGGCCGATAGAATGGTAGCGCAGGCCCCCATTACTATTGCCGAGCCTGGCCAACCACTGCCCAACCAGCCTCAAGGAAAGAAAAACAAGAACCGTAAAGACCGCCAGCAGGCGCAGGATCGCCGTTTTGACTTTTCCGGACTACTCGAAGCAGCCGGTGTTCTTGAGATAGAACCCCAGGGGCATGGCTTCCTTCGTTCGAGCGACTTCAACTATATGCCCAGTCCCGATGATATTTATGTGTCGCAGGCGCAGATAAAGCAAAACGGCCTCAAGACAGGCGATGTTGTAGAAGCAGCAGTTCGTCCTCCGCGCGAAAACGACAAATATTTTATTCTCACGGATGTGATCCGCGTGAATGGCCGTTCGCTTGACTTCATACGTGACCGCGTACCTTTCGAGCACCTTACCCCTCTTTTCCCCGATGAGAAATTCAACCTCACAGGTGGCAACAGCAGCAATCTTTCCACGCGTGTTGTCGACATGTTCTCGCCCATCGGCAAGGGCCAGCGTGGTCTCATTGTGGCTCCCCCTAAAACCGGTAAGACACTCTTGCTCAAGGATGTGGCAAATGCTATCGCAGAAAACCATCCTGAAACATACATTATTATTCTCCTTATCGACGAGCGACCTGAAGAAGTTACCGACATGCAGCGCAGCGTTAATGCCGAGGTTATTGCGAGCACATTTGACGAACCGGCCGATCGCCATGTGCGCATCGCAGGTATCGTTCTCGAAAAGGCTAAGCGCATGGTGGAATGTGGCCATGATGTGGTGATTCTGCTCGACTCTATCACTCGTCTGGCGCGCGCCTACAATACATGCGCCCCTGCATCCGGCAAAATCCTGAGTGGCGGTGTGGACGCAAATGCTCTGCAGAAACCCAAGCGTTTCTTCGGCGCTGCGCGTAATATCGAGGGCGGCGGTTCGCTCACGATTATTGCTACAGCCCTCACCGAGACTTCATCGAAGATGGACGAGGTTATTTTCGAAGAATTCAAGGGCACCGGCAACATGGAGCTGCAACTCGACCGCAAGCTCTCCAACAAGCGTATCTTCCCGGCCGTTGACATAATGGCTTCCAGCACCCGACGCGACGATCTGCTCCTGCGACCCGAGACTCTCAACCGCATGTGGATACTGCGCCGTTTCCTGGGCGACCGCAACAGCGTGGAGGCTATGGAATTCATGAAAGACCGTATGGAGCGTACGCGCGACAACGACGAACTGCTGCGCACCATGGGCGACTGATACAGATTATCACAGATATATCGCGCGCCGGGCAATTTTTTGCCCGGCGTTTCGTTTATATTTGTGATGAAAAAGAAACTGTTACTTATCATTATCATATCTGCGCTGGCGTCTCAGGCCATGCGTGCTGCGGTCAAGCTCCATGGCAAAGTAACGGATGAAAACAACGAGCCGCTTGAATTTGTGTCGATTCATGTTAAAGGCACTGCGCTCGGGGCTACGTCCGGCCTCGATGGCACATTCCAGTTCTCCGTGGCCGACTGCGACACGCTCCGACTCGTTTTCACATGTATAGGATATCAGGAAGCCAACCGACGGTTTATCAATCCCAAAGGCGAATTGACCGTGAATGTGAAGATGGAGCCTGCTTCGTATGCGCTTGATGCTATCGAAGTGACCGACTACAGGAAGCAGACGGATGCCCTGCAGCGTATTGATGCTGAATCGTACAAGCTGGCACCTGATGTGACAGGAGGCTCGGTAGAAGGACTTATATCCACAATGGCCGGAGTGAACAGTGGCAATGAAATGTCGTCGCAATACAGTGTCAGAGGCGGTAGCTATGATGAAAATAGCGTGTATATCAATGGTATAGAGGTATATCGCCCGCAGTTGATCAGCTCCGGACAGCAGGAAGGCCTGAGTATAATCAACCCTGACATGGTGGGAGCAATAGGTTTTTCCACCGGCGGCTTTGGAGCCCAATACGGCGACCGTATGTCGAGTGTGCTCGACATCACGTATCGCCAGCCCGAGAGTTTTGAAGGTTCGGCAGATGTAAGCCTTATGGGCGGCAGCCTGGCTATCGGAAGCGCGAGCGGCAGGTTCACCCAGTTGCATGGTGTGCGCTACAAAAATAATGCTTCGCTTCTTAGCTCCATGGACGACAAGGGTGAATACGACCCAAAGTTTTTTGACTACCAAACGTATATGACCCTTCTGCTCGCTAAGACCTGGAGTGTGAGCGTGCTCGGCAACATTTCCATAAATAATTACAAATTCACTCCACGTGACCGCACTACTTCGTTCGGCACCAGCACGGACGCAAAGCAATTCAAAGTGTATTTCGACGGTTCCGAAAAAGACCGCTTCGAGACGTTCTTTGGTGCAGCCACTATCAACTTCACCCCCAACAAACGCAATACTTTCGACCTACTTCTGTCCGGATTCATGAGTAATGAGCTCGTTACCTACGATATCAGCGGCGAATACTGGCTGGATCAGGCCGGCACATCCGGAGGTGATGCCGTGGGAGGCGAGCTTGGAGTGGGAAAATATCGTGAGCATGCTCGCAATAGGCTTAAAGCAAGCGTATTGAGCGCTACTCTGCGCGGTGCCACCCAATGGAAAAAGCATAATCTTGCTTACGGAATTGGTGCAAATATCGAACGTATTCACGACCGTACGCGTGAATGGGAGTTGCGCGACAGCGCAGGCTTCTCGCTGCCGGCCACTCCTGATGCTTTGCGACTGATCTACAACCTCGATTCTCGCAATGATCTGTCGTCGGCTCGCTTGATGGCGTATGTTCAGGATAGCTACCGTCTGTCCACCTCCACCGGGTATGTTAATCTCAACGGAGGTATTCGATTCAGCTACTGGAACTACAACCGCGAGCTACTCGTGAGTCCGCGTCTGAGCGTGGGATTTGTGCCTGATGCCGCACCGCGCTGGGCTTTCCGTTTTGCCACTGGTCTATACTATCAGTCTCCGTTCTTCAAGGAATTCCGCATGCCCGTTACGGATGCAGATGGTAACACCGTGGTGCAGCTAAATTCCGATATCAAGTCTCAGCGCTCGTTTCAGCTCATAGGAGGTGCTGACTTCACGTTCAGAGCTTTCAACCGGCCCTTCAAGTTCTCGGCCGAGGCATATTATAAGAATCTGAGCAAACTGATTCCCTACGAAATAGACAACCTAAAGGTGGTATATGCTGGCCGTAATCTCACAGACGGATTCGCAGCCGGCCTCGACATGAAGCTTTTCGGCCAGTTTGTGCCCGGTTCTGACTCTTGGATCAGTCTCTCGGTGATGAAGACGCAGGAAACGCTCAACGGCGTGAAGGTGCCCCGTCCTACCGACAGGCGCTACAGCATGGCTGTGTTTTTTACTGACTATTTCCCGAAATTCCCCAAGCTCAAATTCAGTCTGCGTGGCATCCTTAACGACGGACTCCCCATGACAGCCCCACGTAGCAGCCGCGACAAAGGGTATTTTAGGGCACCCGCTTATAAACGTCTTGATGTAGGTCTAAATTATGCCCTTTTATCTCCGCGAGCCGAAGGCGAACCTCGCCGCAGCGGCTTTTTGGGCGCACTCAAAAGCATATGGCTGGGAGTGGATGTGTTCAACCTACTTGACATAAGCAACGTGAGTTCATACTACTGGGTAACCGACGTAAACGATATCCAGTATGCGGTGCCCAATTATCTTACTCGTCGTCAGTTCAACGTGAGACTGAGCATTGATTTTTGATTATCGAGTGACAAATGTGTTACAATTTACCACCTAAACTGTTGATTTTTACTCGGTACTAAGCTCATATCATAAAAAAATCGTATATTTGCATGTTATATAACATAGCAATACAACATACGCATGATAAAAGCTGCCCTCGAAAAGGTAATTAATGAGGAT
>CAMWRI010000058.1 GCA_947176585.1 uncultured Porphyromonadaceae bacterium | reverse complement strand
CTCCTGCTTGATGCGGTTCTCCCAGTCGCCGCCATAGAGCTGGTGAGTGATGCTGCGGTCAAATTCGCTGTTCATGTCGAAGTCAGTGTCGAGCAGATACAGGTTCATACGACCCACATTTACACGCCAAATGTGGCAATAGATTATGCGGCCGGGGTAGGGTACCTCAAGAATCATGGGGTGGCCATCCTTGTCGAGTACGGGCTCAATAGGAAGCTGATTGAAGTTTTGCGGCTCATAGTTGGCAATCTGCTGGCCGTCCACGCTTAGGCTCTGTGTGAAGTAGCCGTAGCGATAGAGGAAGCCTACCGCAGTCATGTTCACGCGGCTGTCGGAAGCTTCTTTAATATAGTCGCCGGCGAGCACTCCCAGACCTCCTGAATAGATCTTGAGGCAGTTGCAAAGACCGTATTCCATGGAGAAGTAGCTCACAGAGGGAACATCCGTGCGCATGGGTTGCTTCATATATTCCTTAAACATGTCGTAGACATGCTTGAGACGGCCCATGAAACCGCTGTCGGCAATGAGTTCCTGAATACGCTCGAAACTCATCTGCTGGATCACCATCACGGGGTTTTCGCCCGTGTTGCGCCATGCGTCGGGATTTATTTCACGGAAAAGGGCTTTTGCTTCGCTATTCCACACCCACCACAGGTTTTTGGCGAGTTCTTCGAGGGGCTTGAGCTGCGAAGGAAGCTCGGATTTGACAATAATGTCGCGCCATATAGGGGCATTAGTGTCGCTTACCGGAAGTTTCATATTATTTAATTATTGTGGTTTATATTCCTTATTTATGTTTCTTGATTCTCTTGTCGCGGGCCTTGAGGGCTTTCTCGTAGGCCACGGTGTAGTTGTCGATGAAATGGCACCACATAGCCTTGCCGGCGGTAGCTTCGGCGGCAGAAGCAATTTCGGTGGTCTTTTCTGGATTGGCATTCAGAAGGGTACGCACGGATGAAGCGATGCCCGCAACAACGTCGTGGTAGTTGGAATCGCTGCGGTGAATCACTTCCACTCCGGACGTGGCAAAGCCCGGGGTGCAGTCGCTTGCCACCCATTGACCGAATCCGCTCAAATCTGTAGTGACTGTGGGCACTCCGAAAGCCACACTTTCCAAAGGGGTATATCCCCATGGCTCATAATAAGATGCAAATACAGTGGCATCGGCTCCGGGGAGCAACTGGTAATATGATTTGTTGAAAATACCGTCGTTACCGTTCAGATAGCAGGGGACGTAAATGACGTGAATTTTGTGGTTCCCTTTGTCGAATCCAAGGTCATGGATACGACGGTTCACGGGATCCTCGTTATAGTTGTTGAGCCAGTGGGTGAGCACGGGGTCGAAAATACCTTCATGCTTGTTATGGTCGATAGCGTCACGCAATTCAGGGCGCGGCATCTGCACCCACGCCGGAACCATTACAAAAGCAACCACATCGCGCGGCAGGCTCTCGGCATCGAGTGTGGCCATGGCATCGAGAAACACGTCCAATCCTTTGTTGCGGTATTCGCAGCGACCGGATGAGATAAGAATGAAGGTATCATTATCGGCCAACTCGCAACCGGTGAGTGCTCTTGCCGCTTGTAGCATGCACTCGCGTGCGGCTTTTCGTGCCGCTTTGCGGCGATTACGGGCAGGCACAAAACCATTTTCGAATCCATTCGGAGTAACGATAGGGCGCCGTTCGAGCAACTGCTCGCACTCCGTAGCAGTTACATCACTCACCGTGGTGAATGCATCGGCCACAGTTGCTGCGGTTTTCTCAATGCTGTGTTTGGCTTCCATATTTAGCTCACGGGCCATCTGATCGCCATTGTAGCCTTTCAGATAATCATAGAGCGGCTTGCCGTTGCCGCAAATGCTGCGCCCTATACTCGTGGCGTGAGTTGTAAACACTGTGGCTGCCTGCGGCAGTTTGTCTGCCACGTAGAGCAAGCCCATTCCAGTGGTCCATTCATCGAAATGCGCCACTACATCGCCTGCTTTATCTCCCAGCCAGGCCACTATGCTCTCTATCACCATACCTGCGGCACGCGCAAAAGCGCATCCTTCGTCATAGTCGCCGTAGGCATGCAGTGAATCAACGCTGAAACGCTCCCAGGCGTAGGCGTAGAACTCGTTTTTAGAGGCGTATAGAGCTTCGAAACCAACAAGCACAGCAATTGGGCGACCGGGAATCTCCCAACGTCCCACGCGCACTGTTAAACCGTCGGGCAGGGAAGTGCTTTTGAGCCACGCACTAAGAGGCGTGCGCACTTCAGTGAACCAAGGGGATGGATTATCGGCAGTCCATACGTCCGGACCTATAAATATAATTCTATCCTTGTGTGTTTCCTGCAGGGTCTTTGCCTTAGAAGAGAGGACTGTGTAAATGCCTCCGATTTTGTTGCATACTTCCCAGCTGCACTCAAAGATATAATCTATCTCACGAGTCTTATTTGCCATCAAATTGTCTTTTTGGAAGTGCAAAGATAGCTATTTTTTTTGAAAAAGCCTACTATAAGACTGCCGTAAGCGCCGAAAGACGTGTTTTTTAGTTATTTTTTCGCATTTTTCAGTTAATCTTGCGCGGTGTGATGGTGCGATCGCCCAGTTCACGCGCAAATTCGGCATGAAGTTCCTTAAGCTCTTTGAGCCTTATTATCAAGCTATTCTGCTGCTCGGAATCAGATGTTGAGCATAATTCTTTCTGAATACTGCGGAGCATTACTTCAAGCGTGGCACATTTGAATTCCAGTATGGCACGCGGCACAAAGCGGCTCAGGCACTCCCGTTCGCTCTCAATCTTCGTGTGCTTTGTGTGCACCTTGCTCAACTGATATCGGTCGATGCTAAGTTCCGTGCACAGCCGGCGCACATCATCGTCGGGTGAAGAGCATAGCGTGCGGCTCACGTACTCCAGAGATTCGTTGTCAATACTTTCGTGCACAAAGCGGTCGCACTCTTCCCTGAGAGCGGCTTCTCGAGCATTTATGGCACTCACGGTAAGTCCGGATTCCCTCAGTTCCTGAAGCCCGGCCTTCATGCGTTCTTCCCGCATGGCTTCGTATTTTCTGCACACATCCGGATATTCGCCAGCCCATGCGGCTGCAGCCTCAACAACCATCTCCATCACGCGCCTGTGCAATGGGTCATTGAATTCGAGGCCGTCGGCACTCATCTCAGTTCTCACAAAATCCAGCACATTGATGCTTTCGATCTGTTCGCTGTATGCATCGGCCCCGGTCACAACGCCAATCTCGCACAAAGCATACTTGACAACATATCGAAGAACCTGGCGCTCAAAGCCGCGCAGATAATTCAGTCCGGCAACAGCCTCTGTCTCCGTGGTATGTTCGATCGGAGCCGTTTGTTCGAGGCTGCGGACTGCATTTGCGCGCTGCACTTCTTTCTCTTGGCTTTCCGCACGATTAGCAGCAATTTTCGACAATTGAAGACCTAAAGTGGCTTCCTGAATATTCAGTGAACGCGAGCATTCAGCAATATAGACCTGCTGCTTCACCACATCCGGAATTACGGCTATCGAGCGAAGTATATCATTTATAACGTCGGCTCGTCGCACTGGATCTCCGCCGGCTTCGTCAAGCAGTATTTTCGTCTTGAATGCAATAAAATCCGTTTCATTTGCTGCAAGATAATCTTCAACTTCCTGCGCGCTGTGATGCTGTGCGAACGAATCTGGGTCGTCGCCATCGGGAAGCAGGAGCACTTTTACGTTCAGCCCCTCGGCCAGAAGCATGTCAATACCTCTCAGCGAGGCTTTTATACCGGCGGCATCGGAGTCGTATATCACGGTCACATTCTCCGTGAAACGATGAATCAGACGTATCTGGCCATCCGTGAGCGATGTACCGGATGATGCCACCACATTCTCGATTCCGCTCTGGTGCATCGAAATCACGTCCATGTAGCCCTCCACGAGGATACATTTTCCGCGGTCCACGATCGAACGCTTGGCCTGAAACAGGCCATATAGCTGATTGCTCTTGCTGTAGATGACGGATTCGGGAGAATTGACGTATTTGGCCATCTTTTTGTCGGAGCGCAACGTGCGTCCGCCAAAAGCCACTACTTTTCCGGATATGCTGTGAACAGGATATATTACGCGCCCGCGGAAGCGGTCGTAGATGCGCCCCTGCTCATTGCGGATACACACACCAGTGTCGAAGAGATATCGTGAATCGAAGCCTTTGGCCACGGCAGCATCATAGAGAGCGGTGGCGTTATCAGGTGCATATCCCAGATGAAAACGCTTGATCATAGCGTCGTTTATGCCACGTTCGCGGAAGTATGCCAACCCAACATCTTGTCCTTCCGGTGTCTCCGCCAGTGTGTCTTCAAAGAATTTCTGGGCGAATTCATTTACGGCCAACATTGATTCGCGGGCCGTCTCGCGATCCTTTTCTTCAGGCGTGAGATCGTGTTCCTGAATCTCGATGTTGTATTTCCGGGCGAGATAACGTAGAGCCTCCCCGTAGCTCATCTGCTCGAGCTCCATTATGAATCCAACAGCCGAACCGCCTTTGCCGCAGCTGAAACACTTGCAATAGCCGCGCGCCGGAGAAACGCTGAAGGAAGGCGTACGCTCGTTGTGGAACGGGCAAAGGCCAATATAATTGGCTCCCCGGCGTTTAAGACTCACGAAGTCGCTTACAACCTCCACAATGTTGGCTGTGTCGAGGATGCGACGAACGGTTTCCTGGTCGATTCTTTTCATTTATAAATGAAGAGAGATAGAACAAGCCGGAAATAATGCGGCTGGGAACCACATTATTTCCGGCCGGTAAAAGAGGGATTAATGCTTAATCAGATATTGCGACGAGATGCTCTGGTTGCTGTGCACGCGACGGATTGTGTCGGCAAACAGACGTGCCACCGAGAGTATCGTGCACTTTGTACATGTGCCATGATAAGGAATCGAATTTGTGAAGATCATTTCTTCAATAGCCGATTCCTGCACACGGTCAGAAGCCGGGTCGCTCATTATGGCGTGTGTGCATAACGCGCGCACGCTTTTGGCGCCGTTTTCCATCATAAGGTTTGCGGCCTTCGTGATGGTACCTGCCGTGTCGACCATATCGTCGATAAGAATCACATTCTTGTCTTTGACATCGCCGATGACTGTCATCTTAGCTACTACGTTGGCCTTGGCGCGCTGCTTGTGGCAAAGCACCAGAGGCACATCGAGGTACTTGGCATAGCTGTTGGCGCGCTTGGCACCACCCACATCAGGCGTGGCGATCACCACATTGTCGAGCTTGAGCGACTGGAGGTAGGGGATAAAAACCGACGAAGCATAAAGATGGTCGACCGGAACGTTGAAGAAACCCTGGATCTGCTCGGCATGCAGATCCATGCATATCACACGGTCGGCGCCTGCTGTGGAGATAAGATCACTCACAAGTTTTGCTGCGATGCTCACACGTGGCTTGTCCTTGCGATCCTGACGCGCCCAACCGAAATAGGGCATTACCGCTACGATGTTCTTGGCCGATGCACGCTTGGCAGCATCAATCATGAGCAGGAGTTCCATCAGGTTGTCACAGTTGGGAAAAGTGCTCTGTACGAGGTAAACTTCGCATCCGCGGATAGATTCTTCAAATGACACCTCGAATTCGCCATCAGCGAATCTTTCGATTTTCATTTTGCCCAACTCGACGCCGAGTTCTTTACAGATCTCTTCGGCAATGTAACGGGAACGAGTGCCGGAAAAGACCTTGAAAGGAGTAGTTATGGGAGTTTCCATTATTGTGTTTGTGAAATACTATCGCAAAATTAAGCAATTTTGCCGACAATACCTACAGCAACTTATTTTTTTGTGTGAGAATGAGCAATTCTTAGAATCACGGCGCCATGAGCTTTCACGCAACAACGGGCGGGAGCCTGCGGTGAAAAGCTGATGCTCATGCTTTTGCCACTCAGTAGCTCTTGTGCTACACCTTCCTGCGGTGCAATATTCAGCACATCGAAAGCGTGCCCTGGGATATTTACCGCCACTTCTGCATCTTTGTCGTCGAAGTTCACGACAATAAGGGTAGTGGACTCGCGGCAACTCCTCAGATATGCATATTGACGGTGAGGATTGAAGGCAGGATTATCGTAGTTGACGTACATCAGGTCGAAGAAAGATCCCGAGCGGATGGATTCTTCGCCGTTGATGAGGTTCAGCACGCGGCTGTAAGTGGCGAGAAGATTCTGCTCGGCAGGTGATAGAGCGCCATTGCATTTCCCTTTGTTGTACAGACGGCGCACTTTCTCTATGCTCCAGTAGTCGAATATGGTAGTGCGTCCGTCAAGACCGCTGTAACCCTCCGCATCCGCGCCCGGCTCGCCGATTTCCTGACCGAAATACACCATCATGGCACCGGTGCCGATAGTCGCGCTCACTACAAGCGACGGAAGTGCGCGTTCGCCATCTCCGGCATACTGAACGGATGCAAAGCGCTGTTCGTCGTGATTCTCCAGAAAATTAAGCATATGGTTACCGATACCTTCAACGGTTTGCCAGCACGAGGTAAGGCAGGCAGCAGATACATTGCCGGTCTCGATGGCACGCAGGGTGTCGTAGAGTGTGACTTTATCGTATAGATAATCAAAGCCGCCATCAAATATATAAGGACGATAGAGTGCCACGTCGTAAATCTCGGCAATGAACAGAATCCTGGGATATTGTTCCCGCACCTGTCTGATAGCCCAGTGCCAGAACTCGACCGGTACCATGTGGACCATGTCGCAACGGAAGGCGTCTATACCTTTCGCCGCCCAGAAATTAAGGATGTTCAGCATCTTGAACCATGTGGAAGGCACCGGTTCGAAATGTTTTGAACCATTGGCCGGATCCACGCCATAATTGAGTTTGACAGTTTCATACCAGTCGTTGCGGCCGGGAAAGGCTGTGAAACAATCGTTTCCGGTGGCTCTGGCGGGAAATTCCTCATACGCATCATCGCCGCAGCCTAAATCTATTTCCGGTGAAAACTTCTGGCGTGGAATATAGTAAAAATTATTCCTCGGCGAGAAAAACATTTCTTTGTCGTCGCCCGCTCCGAAGTCTGCCACTCCTGCAGGAGCGGCATCTGAGTGGTATTCACGGGCCACATGATTGGGCACGAAATCGATAACCACTTTCATTCCGGCGTTGTGGATACGTTTTACGCAATCTTCGAACTCTGTCATACGGTCCGGCACATTCTCGGCGAGATCCGGGTCAATGTCGTAGTAATCCGAGATTGCATACGGGCTGCCAGCCTGTCCCTTCAGTACGTGCGGATTATGTCGTCGAATACCATATCTGCTGTAGTCGGGCATATGGCCGTGCTCGATGGCGCCCGTAAGCCATATGTGGTTGCAACCCAGCGATTTGATGTAAGCAATGGACTCGTTGGTAATTCCATTGAGCTTACCGCTACCGTTTTGTTTTATAGTTCCGCCCGGAACAGGGGTAGGGCACGTATTTGAAAATAGTCGCGGTAGCAACTGATATATAACTGGACGTTGTTGGTTCTTCATTGTCCGTTAATTACTTATTGTTATTTGTCTGCCACATTCCTGCATCGCGTAGGGCACGGCGCATGTGCATGTAGCCGCTGGTGAAGACGTTGTTTATTAGTTTGAGGTTGAACACTGAATAATGCGATAGTTCCGGAGTGGTCACTGAAATATCGCACAAAGCCATATCCTCGGCCTGATTGGATTTCAACATCATATTATATGTGCGCATCGCCACGCCCAGCAAAGAATTGCTTTTGCTTGTCAGGCTCATGGGGCTCACGTTCACGCCCAGTAGAGTTTCGCACTTGTCGCGGATAATCCATGCCGGATGGTTGCGCAGGACTCCGCCGTCCACGTAATATGTGCCGTCGATACGCACAGGCTTGAACACGATGGGAATACTGCACGATGCAGCCATACGCGGACCGATAGGACCGGTGTGGAATTCATGCGGTTCGCCTTTGTCGAGGTTCGTAACTCCCAGATATGTAGGTATATTAAGGTCTTCAAGATTGCGCTCACCACCTATGGCTTTCATAATGAAGTTTTTAAAGCGGTCGATGCCGAAAAGACCGCCGCTGCCGAGCTGCAGCGATGCGAAATCCGTAAATGCTCGTTCGGTGAAAAGCTTTATCATATTGTCGGGCTTCACGCCGGCAGCGTAAAGAACCGCTACCACAGATCCCGCACTGACTCCGGCAATGATATCGGGCTTCAGGCCGGCTTCTTCAATAGCTTTTAATGCACCCGCATGTGCGAATCCGCGAGCTCCGCCGCCACTGAGAGCCACTCCAAGACGATATGGAGGCCGGGCAATTGATTCTTGATTTTTAGACGTATCCATAAAAGTACAGCAATTTAATGCAAAAATAATTAATCCGCATGAAAGCACAAAAGATATGATGCATTTATTGTGCTGCATCAAATTTTGATAATCACTATTATGTTAAATTGCATTTTGGCGCATGACTGTAGTCTTCGGATTGTATGCGTATGCATCGTGTTCTACTTCGACGGGAAAATTCATTCATGCCCTAGTTCTGTAATCTTCGGCATTATTAACGAAAGAAGGACTGCCGGAGCAGTCCTTCTTAATTTGGTCTGTACTACGTTCAGGCTTCGTATAGTGCCATTTGCTCGGGCGTGAAAGAGTTCACGAATTCCGAGTGCTTGGCCACTTCTGCTTGCGCGAGCTTGGCGTAAACACGCGCTGTGCGGGCAAAAGATTCGTTACGTGCTGTGTCGAGCAGCAGCAGATAGCTCATGACAATACCGCCTGCCATCTCAACGAGACGACGGGCCATGAAGTCGGTGTAGCGGGTATCTCCCACGGCGGCTACCTTTTCTACGGCTTCGGCATACTGCTTTGTCATGGCTTCAAGCATGGCTTTTACATCTTCCATACCCTCAGCCACGGGCTGAGCGGCGTAGCTGTTGATAAGGTCGAGATATGTGCCGGTGGTGACGTGGCGGATGGCTGCAACTACCTGAAGCTGAGTGGTTCCCTCGTAGATGCTGGTGATTCGGGCATCGCGGTATATACGCTCGCAAGCGTAGTCTTTCATGAAGCCGCTACCACCGTGAATCTGGATGCAGTCGTAGGCATTCTGATTGCAGTATTCGCTGGTCATACCCTTTGCAAGAGGAGTCAGAGCATCGGCCAGACGGCTGTAGTGCTTCATTTCCTTGCGCTCGTCGGGAGTGAGGCTGCGTTCTTTTGCGATGTCTTCGTACACCTTGTAGAGATCCACGTAGCGAGAGCACTCGTAGAGAAGTGTGCGGGAAGCATCGAGTTTGGCTTTCATCACGCTGAGCATTTCTGCCACAGCGGGGAATTCGATGATGGCTTTGCCGAATTGCTTACGCTCCTTGGCATATGCAAGAGCCTCACGATATGCGATTTCGCTCACGCCTACGCTCTGGGCTGCGATACCCAGACGGGCACCGTTCATCAGAGCCATCACATATTTGATAAGACCCATGCGACGCGAGCCAACCAGCTCGGCCTTGGCGTCTTTGTAGACGAGTTCGCAGGTGGGCGAACCCTTAATGCCCATCTTGTTCTCGATGCGGCGTACGGTCACGCCGCCATCGCGCTTGTCGTATATGAACATCGACAGACCGCGGCCGTCCTTGGTGCCGTCTTCGCTGCGTGCCAGAACAAGGTGAATATCGCTGTCGCCGTTGGTGATGAAGCGCTTAACGCCATTCAGGCGCCAGGTGCCGTCGGGCTGCTCGGTGGCCTTGAGCATCACGCTCTGGAGATCGGAACCGGCATCGGGCTCGGTAAGGTCCATCGACATGGTCTCACCCTCACACACGCGAGGAATATATTTGGCTTTCTGTTCTTCGCTTGCAAATTCGTAGATGGTTTCGGCGCAGTCCTGAAGTCCCCAGAGGTTTTCAAAACCGGTATCGGCACGGCTAACGATGTCGGCGGCCATGATATAGGGAGTGATGGGGAAATTGAGACCTCCGAAGCGGCGGGGCATCGACATGCCCATGAGGCCGGCCTTGCGGCATACGTCGAGGTTGGTTTCCGTGGCGGATGCATAGTGGGCGTGGCCGTTGGAGCAGCTTGCGCCCTCGTGGTCCACGCTCTCTGCATTTTCGGCGATCGTGGTGCCGCAGATTTCGCCTACGATGTCGAGCACGCGCTCGTAGTTGTCCATGGCGTCGTCGAAATCGACTGGAGCATAATCGTAGCTCTCGGCATCGGCAAAGTTGCGTTCCTTGAGCTCAACGATCTTGCGCATCAGAGGATGGTTGAGGTGATGGCGAAGATCAGGATTGTCTGTATAGAAATTAGCCATAGCTTATTTGGAGTTTTTCTTATAGTACTTTATGAGTTTGGGCACCACATCTTCCATGTTGCCGGTAATCACATAGTCGGCTATGGTGTTGATAGGTGCGTTGGGATCGGGATTGATGCTGATGATGATGCTGCTGTCCTGCATGCCGGCGATATGCTGGATCTGTCCGGAAATACCGCATGCGATATAAAGTTTGGGACGCACGGTCACTCCGGTCTGGCCGATCTGACGCTCATGCTCGATAAATCCTGCATCCACGGCTGCGCGGGAAGCACCCACTTCTGCACCGAGAGTGTCGGCGAGATCGAAGAGCAGCTGGAAGTTCTCTTTGCTCCCTACTCCATAGCCGCCGGCTACGATGATGGGAGAATTCTTGATGTTGACCTTGGACTTCTCGATGTGGCGGTCTATGATTTCAACCACGTAGTCCTCGGGGCTGGTGTATTTCTTGGGATCGAGGTTCACAACCTCACCCTTATGGTCGGGGTTGTATACTTCCTTCTTCATCACGCCCTCGCGCACAGTAGCCATCTGCGGACGGCAGTCGGGGTTTACGATCGTGGCCACGATATTACCGCCGAATGCGGGACGGATCTGATAGAGAAGATCCTTGTATTCTTTGCCGGTCTTGGGGTCGGTGTGGTCGCCGATTTCAAGCGATGTGCAGTCGGCCGTAAGACCGCTGTGCAGGCAAGAAGAAACGCGCGGACCAAGGTCGCGGCCGATGCATGTGGCACCCATCAGGCATATCTGGGGCTTAATCTCCTTGAACAGGTTGATAAGCACTGCCGCATGGGGATTGGATGTGTAGGGATATAGGCGGGCATCCTCCACTTTGTACACGGTATCGGCACCGTAAGGGAAGAGTTGCTTTTCCACGCCGTCGAGCTTGTCGCCTATTACGATAGCTTCCAGCTTGACGCCGAGACGGTCGGCAAGAACGCGACCTTTTGTGAGGAGTTCGAGGCTCACGTCGGCCACGCGGCCGTCCTCGTACTCACAATATACTATAAGATTGTTGTTGTCTGCCATAATGATAGTGTCGGCGGCTTAGCCGATGGTGTGGTTGGTGATAAGATCCTTTATGAGATTTTCGATTGCGTTGTCGTCGCCGCCATCAAGAGTGAGAGCTTCCTTGGCTGTGAACACAACGTTTTCGATGGCTTTAACTTTCGTGGGTGAACCGGGCAGACCGATCTGCTGGGGGTCGGCTTCGACGAATGCAGCGCTCCACTCCTCAATATTTAGATCGGGGCGGGCATCAAGGAAAGCCTGTACTTCGGGAGAAAGTTTGGCCTTTTCAGAGGTGGATACCGCACGCTTGAATTTCATCACACGCTTTGCGTTGCGCGGACGGCATTCGGCGGCACTGCCTGTAACGGTCACAACGCACGGCAGCGGAGCTTTTACGGTTTCCACGCCATGCTCGAGGCGACGCTTGACTGTCACATGACCATCGGAGAGGTCTACGATTTCTTCTGCGTACGTCACCTGAGGAATACCAAGCTTTTCGGCAATCTGAGGGCCCACTTGGGCGGTATCACCGTCGATAGCCTGACGGCCGCCGAGAACGATATCGTAATTACCGATTTTTTTCACTGCCTGGGCGAGAGAGTAGGATGTTGCGAGAGTATCGGCACCACCGAGAACACGATCCGTGAGAACTATGCCTTTGTCGGCACCCCGGTAGATGGCTTCACGTATGATTTCGGATGCGCGGGGCAGACCCATTGTCAGCAGGGTTACTGTTGAGCCGGGATTGGCATCTTTAAGGCGGAGCGCCTGCTCAAGGGCGTTCAGGTCCTCGGGGTTGAAGATGGCCGGCAAAGCAGCACGATTGATGGTGCCGTCTTCTTTCATGGCATCTTTGCCGACATTGCGGGTGTCAGGCACCTGCTTGGCCAGCACAATGATGTTCAAACTCATAACTATATTTGCTTATAGTGATTAAAAATTTCGCTTTTACGGGGCAAAGGTAGTAATTAATTAGCTTTTATCAAAATATTTTTAAGTTCATATAATATATGTACGCGCGCAAGATTATTTCGTGATATGTTATGTCGAAATTGTGACAAAATTATGGCAAAATTCAGGACATCAGGTTAATACCACATTGATTAATGTAGCAAAATGCGCACAAAAACGATTGCTGCATCGACAAAAAGCGAGAGTGTGAAAATAATCTTTGGGAAAAATTTCAATAAAATGTAGTTTTTTTGAAAATTGCGTAAACAAAGATCGAACGAGCTTGTTATAATAGCAAATGCATATCCTACGTGGCGTGAATATTAGATTCTCGCAAAAAAATATGAGATCGATTAAGAAACGCAAAACCCGGAGATGCGATTTTGAACGAGAAAATTAAAAAAAATGGCTTAGCAAACTCAATAAAGATTGAGAAATACACGTTGAATATTAAAAATCCAGAATGAAAAATTCGACATTCTCAATTTGATATTAAAAATTTAAAAATCGAAAATATAGGGCTTAACATTTTTTTACAATAAGCATAACTCATTGATACCCATAAAAGCTACGCTGCGAAATTGCAGCGTAGCTTTTGTTTTGTGCTGGCAGTGTGATTCGAAGGCGTTAATGCGTACGATTTGCTTCAGTAAAGGTTTTAAAATGGTGTACACTACGCTGATGTGCTGTTAATTACATTGTGGCGTACAATTGTAAATTTTCAAAATCAAATGCTATAGCGCCCCACCCCGTCGGTTTGGTTATAAAATGCAAATTATAAAATTAACAAAATAAAATTTGGAGTTTACAATTTTTCTCTTTACATTTGCATATTCAAAATTTGCATTTATTACCATATAAATTTCACCAATTATGGATATAGCAGGTCGTTTACGGCACTTTATGACTGAAAAAGGCATAGCGAGTTCGCAGTTTGCCGATACGGCGGACATCCCCCGGCCTACGTTGTCGCAACTGTTGAATGGCCGCAACAAAAAAATCAGCAATGAGCTAATCTCTAAAATCCATATAGCCTATCCGGCTCTCAATGTGTTGTGGTTGATGTTTGGTGAGGGAGAGATGGAACATGGCTCAAATATTGAATTCTCAGCGACTCAAAATGCGGCCTCACCCTCTCCTGTAGCGGCTCAAGAGCCTGTATATGAGACTGTTTTTATAGCTCAGTCTCCGGACTATGATTCGTTAGGCCGTTCGTCCAACCAGAGGAGTGATGTGCGAAAAACGCAATCTGCGGTGTCCCGTGCAGTTCAGCCCGAACGGTCAATCTCCGATGAAGCCATGCAGGCGCTTAGCAAGGCCGGAGCTCGCGTGAATGAGAACGCGCGCGTTCAACAGATAATGGTGCTGTATACCGACGGGCGTTTCGAAACGTTCAAACCTGCAGAACAGTAATTTGTCGTGTATTTTTGCTCCTTTATTTGCTATTAATGGCTTAAGTTTCGCGATAATCTATTTGCTTGTTAAAGTATTTATCACTACTTTTGCACTATAAACATTATTATAATATGGAAGTAATCGGAAAAATCATCTTCGAGCTCCCCGAACAGAGCGGTGTCTCCAAGTCGGGCAACCAATGGCATAAAAGAGAGTATGTCCTTGAAACTGAGGATACCTACCCTAAAAAAATACACTTTGACTTCTTCGGTGAACGTGCCGACCAGTATCGTCTTGCCGTGGGGCAGCGCGTGCGTCTGAGCTTCGACATCGAGAGCCGTGAATTCAACGGCCGCTGGTACACCAGCATCCGCGGATGGCGTGCAGAACCCGCTGATGCAGCTCCCGCAGCCCCTCAGCAGCCTGCCCAGGCCGGATATGCCGCTCCTGCAGCTCCTCAGCCCGCAGCTCCTGTTCCCCCTGTCGTAAACGCCACCGACGATCTTCCTTTCTGATAAATAGAACGTAGCTGATATATAGCGCCGCCGATTCCCAGTGTATCGGCGGCGTTTTTATCCATAATCCTGCGGCCATCAGAACGTCATGTGGAATGATATGCGCACGCCGCTGCGGTCTATGGGATATAGAGTGTTCAGATAAGCCAGCCGCCACACGTAATCCACGCGCAGGCAGCGCAGTATATTATCAAAACCTGCGGATATTTCCATGTAGGGTCCCCTGTCCATGGCTCTTGTGGTGGCTGAGGGAGCGTAGGCCATAAGATCGTGATTGATCAGGGGGTTGTTGCGGTCGCTCAGACTTCCCCACACTCCCCTGAAAGACAATACTTCTCGGAGCTTTAGTTTCTTGATATAGGGAATTGCGTTAAGCAACGCTCCGTTGGCCCAATAAGTGAGTTCCCAGTTGCACTGGGTATCGTTGATGAACTCCATGGGATTGATCAGGGCAAAACTTTCCGGTTGAATAGTATATGATAGATTCGCATTGGGGATAATAAGATACATGTATGGCGACCGGCTCCACACATGGGCTCCACCTATCATTGTATCAAGATAACCGAATGCCGACATCCAGAAGCGCTTCTGAAAACTTAACTCAGTCTTATTCACAGGGTATCTGGTGCCCAGGAAGCCATTCATTGCAAGGGTGTGCCGCAAAACAAACACCGGCGCATCGAGATTCACCGGGATACGTTGTGAGGTGGTCTGATAGAACTTTTCTCCGGGGGCGTAGCGCAGCTCGAGCCGTAGCATCGTTTCATTGAAATTGCCGAGGTTCTCACCATAACCGTTGATAAACGGCATCCATTCCGTAGCAAACAAGCGCGAGTGCGATAATGATGCCGTGAGCGAAAAGTTGTTCCGTAGCTCGAGCGTGTATGTGAGTTCGTTCAAGCGTTTATAGACAGCCATATAGTCGGATTCTCGCTTGAGCGACAGGAAGAAGTTGTCGGGGTTGGTGAAATAGTAGTTCTGTCCCGGGAAATCAATGTCGTAAGACGTAGTGAAACGAAGTGAATGTACGGGAAATTCACGGGAATGGTAGCGTTTTTTATCAAACGAATATTCGGCTTCTGCCTTATATTTCCATTTGTGATCTTTGAATCCATATGAGCCCATTGCTCGGAAGAACAGGCGGTCGTTCAGATTGGCAGTCGTGATTCCTCCGAATCTCAATCTCAAGCCCTCAATATTATTGAAGCTCAGAAACGTATTGAGCGGACCGATATCAATTTTTGCAGGATGTCCCACGGGTACATATCCCACGGAAAGTGCTCTCACGACCTTCTCTCCCCAATAATACAACGGCACCTTACGCAAGCGTTTCATAAGAAGCCCTACCCGTCCTTCGCCCCTGCTGTCGACCGGTTTCAGGCGTGCATCCGCCCACCAGTCTTCGCTGCGCAGGGCAGCGCTGTCGGCCTCGATCACGTTGCCTATGCCTGAAAATATCTGTTCTTCTTCCGGCCGTTCAAAGCCGTGGTTGTCGTACAACGTGCTTCTACGCACATATATCGATGGTGTTCCCGGCGCGATACGCAGTTCCATCGTGAGATCATCCTTAGATTTCAACCTTGAGCCGTCAGGTGCTTTGTCGTAGCTTTGCGACAATATCAGATTATCCACGAAATTCAGATTTATATCACGTGGCACACGCATATCCACACGCTTTATGAACATCGTGGTATCGTTCTCCGGCACGTAAATATGCCCGGAGAAGCCGAATGCTGCTTTATTTCGTGGATAGAAAGACAAGACGATACATTTTTCATCGTCAACCTCCACCGTGTCGGTCAGATAATACCTGTAGAAATCCGGCCCTATAGCACTCAGCGGGCTCACAAACCTGTTTTGCAGGAGATTGATATCATTGTTGTATAGATCCGCTTCGCGAAGCACATCCTCCATGAAAGTCTGCATCGCGGCGGGGTCGATAAATTCGTCTACGCCGTCATTTCTACGACCTGTAATTACCGTTTTCTCACTATGCGGAGATTTGCGATAATAGCTGTGGCTCATC
>CAMWRI010000057.1 GCA_947176585.1 uncultured Porphyromonadaceae bacterium | reverse complement strand
AATTCCTTTTGAAGTGTGAAGGAATTGTTCGTAGTTTCTGTTTAATCGCCTGAAAAATTCAAGCCACGAAAATGTTCGTTCCACAACTCACCTGCCGTTAAGGGGCTTGAATTCCGATGTGTTACCTTACTACCGCATATCGCCGGCGCTTTTTGCCTTGTTCTTCAGTCACGTAGCTACGGCTACGCTCCTTCATCACAAGACAAAAATCTCGCGGCGATATGCGTCCTCAGCGTTAACAAATATTGGGGAACCGGGTCTTGGCCGGTGAGCCGTTATTGAATATTGGGCGTGGACCACACCTTTGTGGCGTTGCAGGTGGCCTTCACCTTGCGGTCGCCGATAGTGAATTCAAATTCGCCCTGCTCGAGGGTCCAGCGTCCGTCGTAGCCCACGAAGGCGAGGTCGGAGGCGGGAATCGTGAATTCCACTTTCTTGCTTTCGCCGGGCTTGAGAGTGATTTTGTCGAAGCCGCGCACGCGCAGTACGTCCGGGGTGATCGAGGCCACCAGATCGCTGCTGTAGAGGATCACGGGTTCCATGCCCTCGGCAGCGCCGGTGTTGCGCACTACCACCGACACGGTGATGTCGTCGGCAGGCGAGAACTCGGTCTTGTCGATGGAAATGTCGGAGTATTCGAAGGTGGTGTAGCTCAAGCCGAAGCCGAAGGGCCACTGCACGTCGATATCGGCCGAGTAGTTGTATGCGCCGCTCATGGTGGCCACGCTCTCGCAGGGCTTGTGGTCGTAGGTGGCGAGGGCGTTGATCCAGCGGGGGTATGTGTAAGGCAGCTTGGCGCTGAAGTTGCGCTTGCCCGAGAGGAGCAGAGCCAGGGCATCGCCGCCGTAGTTACCGGGGAGTAGCACGTCCACCACGCCTGCGGCCAGAGGCTCGATCTCGCGGATGATGCGCGGACGGCCTTCGTTGAGCACCAGCACAATGGGCTTGCCTGTCTTGGCCAGAGCCTTCACGAGGTCGGTCTGGTTGGCCGAGAGATGGAGGTCGTTGGTATTGCCGGGTGTCTCGCAATAGGAGTTTTCGCCTATGCATGCCACGATCACGTCGGCATTGCGGGCGGCGGCCACCGCGCGGTCGATGCGCAAGTTCTGCTCGGCTTCCCAGCGGCCATAGTCGGGCACATAGTCAAGGCCCTCCTCCAGCACCACGTTTGCAGCGCCGTATTCGTTGCACAGGGCTTCGTAGATGGTGTTGTAGCTTTCATGGAAGCGGGGATTTTCCGAGCCCTGCCATGTGTAGGACCAGCCGCCGTTGAGCGAGCGCATGGTGTTGGCGTTCGGGCCGGTCACGAGGATACGTTTGCCGTGGGCTATGGGCAGCACGGCGCCTTCGTTCTTGAGCAGGATTTCGCTCTGCACGGCCAGCTCGAGTGCCTTTTCGGCGTGCTCCTTGCTGCCGAAGAGAGGATAATCGGCGAAGTTCATCACGGGAGACTCGAACAGGCCCAGACGCAGCTTCAGGCGGAGGATGCGGCGCACGGCATCGTCGATGCGCGACTGCGCCACCTTGCCCTCCTCCACCAGTTCTTTGAGCAGTGTGCAGAAGTCCATGTCGTAGGGAGTCATCGACATATCCACGCCGGCATTGATGGCCAGCATGATTGCTTCCTTATAGTCGGCAGCGATCTTGTCTCGGCGCCATAGGTTGTGGATGTCGGCCCAGTCTGTCACGATCATGCCGTCCCAGTTGAGCTCTTCCTTGAGCCACACGGTGAGCATCTCATGATTGGCGTGGAAGGGCAGGCCGTTGTTGATGCCGGAGTTCACCATCACGGAAAGGGCGCCGGCGCGGATGGCCTCCTTGAAGGGGTGGAAATATTTTTCGCGCAGATCCACGGGATTAATCGACGAGGGAGTGCGGTCCTTGCCGCTCACGGGGTTGCCGTAGGCCATATAGTGCTTGAGACATGCGGCCACGTTTTTCAGGCCCACGTGGTTGGGATCGTCGCCCTGATAGCCTTTGACCATGGCCACGGCCATCTCGCCGTTGATGTAGGGGTCTTCGCCGAAGCTCTCCCATATGCGGCTCCACGCGGGATTGCGGCCCAGATCCATCACCGGGTTGTACACCCAGGGAATGGAGGTGGCGCGGCTTTCGTAGGCGCAGATCTCGGCTCCCTCGCGCACGAGGTCGCGGTTGAACGAAGCGGCCATGTTGATTTCCTGCGGGAAGAGCGTGCCGCCAAGGGTGTAGGTGGTGCCGTGGTTCTGGTCCACGCCGTAGATGTCGGGCACGCCTATATATTTCATTGATGCGTCCTGGATACCGCCGATTATGGCGTTCCATGTGGCGGGGGCCTGCGCGTCGCCCAGCGGCGTGTTGAGCACGGAGCCCACGCGATAGGTGTTGAATGCGGTTTCCACTTTGGCGGGATCGAGGGCGGGGAGGCCGTTGTCGAGGCTGTCGGAGAGCAGCACGTCGATGGTCACTTCACACATCTGGCCCACTTTGTCGTCAAGCGACATTCCGGAGAGAATCTTCTCCACGCGGGCCTCGATTTCAGAATCCTGGGGGATGGCCGGACTCATCTGTCCGTTGCCGGCATCGCGTGAGCAGCCCGCAAGCAGGGCTGTCGACGCAAGTGCGATCACAAATTTACGCATAAGGGGTTTTATTTGGTTATATATACTATTTTTTCATGGCCGGTGAAACCTCGGCGGGTTTTCTTCCTCAAAATTAATAAATTATATCGGAGAAAGGCAACGCTGTGGGTGCATATGTAGAAACTGCGAGGCAGGAAATGGCGTAACTCGCACATCTACAGGTACAATACATAAGTGTTAATTTATTTTAAGGTAAACGACGCGCATCCGCGCATTTCCGGATTTTCTCACACCCGAAGACAAACACAGACCATTGAATTTATAATTATTTCCCCACTGATATTCTGCTAAGTCCAGCTGTTATTGTTGCGGTGGCACGGCGGTGATGCCGTCGAGGCGGAGGCGCCCTGCGGCTATGAGGCTGCGGAGGGCTTCGGCGGCAGCGGGGGCGCAGGAGGGCCAGCGGCGGGAGATGTCGCTGAGGCGCAGACCGCCGGGAGCGGAGGCGGCTTCCATGATTTCGTCGGCGAGGCCCGGTGGCACGTGCCCGGCGGCAGTGCGGCACACGTCGCAGGTGCCGCAGGGAGCTGTGTCGGGCTGCCCGAAATAGTCGAGCATTATGCGCACCCGGCAGTCGGATGTGGTGGTGGCGAAGTGTAGCATGGATTCCACGCGCTGCCCGGCTTTCTCGCGGCGGAGGTCGTAGATCTCGCGGGGTATCACAATCTGCTCGCGGGGCACGCGGCGGTATGGGAAATAAACGTAGGGCGTGAGGCGGCGGGGAATGTAGTGGAGCACGTGCATGCGGGTGAGCAGCAGCATTTGCTCGTAGAACACCGAAGCGCTCACGCCGGCAGCCATGGCCAGGCGATGCTCGTCGATGGGCACATAGTCGGCGAAGATGCCGCCGTAGGTGCGCAGCAGGGCCATGAGCACACGTTCCGTCACGGGCTCGAGACGCAGCCCGTAGAACTCCTCGCGCTGCACGGTGGCTATCACGCGGGCCTGCATGGCCGAGTCGTCGCTGTATTCGATATAGCCTGCGCGGGAGAGCAGGTGCAGGGCGCTGCGGGTGGGGCGTTCGGGCAGCCCGCGCAAGGCGCAGAAATTGCCGGGGTCGAGGTCGTAGACCTGCTCGAAGCCGTCGCCCATACCTATGTCGAGATGCACGCACAATTCGTCGTATACGCGGGCGATGAATTCCTTGGGCGGAAATTCCTCCGCCACGCGGCGGCGAAGGGTGGCGGGGTCGGTGGGGCCCAGGAGTATCACGGCGTAGGAGGGCAAGCCGTCGCGTCCGGCGCGTCCCGCTTCCTGGTAGTATTCCTCAAGGGTGGACGGGAGGTCGAAGTGCACCACCAGGCGCACGTCGGGCTTGTCGATACCCATTCCGAAGGCGTTGGTGGCAACGATCACGCGCGTGCGCCCCTCGCGCCATGCGTCCTGGCGCTCGCTCTTGAGCCGGGGATCGAGCCCGGCGTGGTAATAGTCGGCGGATATGCCCTCGCGCTGCAGCATGGCGGCGATTTCCACGCATCGGCGGCGCGAACGCACATACACGATGGCCGTGCCCTCGGTGCGCTCCAGCACGTGCAGCAGCTGGCGGTCTTTGTAGGGCGTGCGGCGCACGATGAAGCTGATATTGCTGCGGGCGAAGCTGAGGCTGTGCACGCGGGGCACGCGCATGTGCAGTTTGTCGGCGATATCGGCCACCACTTCGGGCGTGGCCGAGGCCGTGAGGGCGAGCACGGGAGCTTCCGGGAATAGCTCGCGCACCTGCGCTATGTGCAGGTACGACGGGCGGAAGTCGTAGCCCCACTGCGATATACAGTGGGCCTCGTCCACCACTATGAGACTCACATTCCAGCCGCGCAGCTCTTCAAGAAAATTCTTGCGCCGCAGTTTCTCGGGGGCGAGATACACTATCTTGGCGCGTCCCAGGCGTGCGCGGTCTGTGGCGTAGCGGGCCTCGCGGCGCGTGAGGCCGGAATGGAGGCATGCGGCGGTGAGGCCCCTGGCCGCCAAATTGTCCACCTGGTCTTTCATCAGCGATATAAGAGGAGTGACCACTATGGTGACTCCCGGCAGCATGAGCGCGGGCACCTGAAAGGTGATGCTCTTGCCGCCGCCCGTAGGGAGCAGGCCTATGGTGTCGTGGCCCGCAAGCACGGATTCCACGATCTCGCGCTGCTGCGGACGAAAACTGTCGTAGCCCCAGTATCGGGCAAGGGTGGAGAGGGGCATGGGGCGTGTTACACCTGGGTGTGGATCTGCTTCACGAGCAATTGCAGCGACGAGGTGGCGTTGCGGTGTTTGTTTTCCTCGATGGTGTAGCAGATGTTGAAGGGCTGGCCGGAGTGTATGTGCTTGAAGTACGGCGCCATGTTGAAGGCGATGGCGTTGATCACCTTGCCGCTGGTGTCGTCCACGAGCTCCAGCTTGATGTGCTCCAGGTTCTTGCCCACGAGCTTGCTGGTGCCGAAGTCTTTCACGCGCATGGTGCAGAACGTGGGCTTCTGGTTGCCGGGCCCGAAGGGATTGAACAGGCGCAGTGTCGACACGAATTCCGGCGTGATCTGCGAGAAGTTGATGATGGCGTCGATGTTCACCTGCGGTGTCATCTGCTCCGGCAGGATATTTGCGGCCACGTATTCCTCGAAGCGGCGCGAGAATTCGTCGATGTTCTCCACCTTCATGGAGAGACCCACGGCATAGGCGTGGCCTCCGAAATTCTCGAGCAGGTCGCGTGTGGAGTCCACGGCCTTGTACACGTCGAAGCCCTGCACCGAGCGCGACGAGCCGGTGGCGAGGCCGTTGGCGAGCGTGAGCACCACTGCGGGCTTGTAGTAGAGCTCGGTGAGGCGCGAGGCCACGATGCCTATGATGCCTTTGTGCCAGTGCTTGTTGTAGATCACGATGGACTTTTTGGGCGAGTACATCTCGCCGCGCTCCTTGAGGATGGCGTTGGCCTCTTCGGTCACGTGCTTGTCCAGCTCCTTGCGGTCTTTGTTGTACTGGTCGATTGCCACAGCCAGCTCGGCGGCGTCCTTGGCATTGCGCGCCACGAGCAGCTCCACGGCCTCGCGGCCGCTCTGCATGCGGCCCGAGGCGTTGATGCGCGGGCCTATCTTGAAGATGACGTCGCTGATGGTGATTTCTTTGCCACCCAGGCCGCAGGTGCGGATTATGGCCCGCAAGCCCATGTTCGGGTTGCTGTTGAGGCGCTTGAGGCCGGCGTAGGCCATCACGCGGTTTTCGTCCACCATGGGCACGATATCCGCTGCGATGCTCACGGCCACAAGGTCGAGCATGGCTTCGAGCTCGGCGGTGCCGATGCCGTTGCTGATACTGAAGGCCTGCATGAACTTATAGCCCACGCCGCAGCCGCTCAGGTGGGGGCAGGGGTAGGTGGAGCCTTCGAGCTTGGGGTTGAGGATGGCCACGGCGGGCGGCAGTTCGTCGTCGGGCACATGGTGGTCGCATATGATGAAGTCGATGCCCAGCGAGGCGGCGTAGGCTATCTCGTCGTTGGCCTTGATGCCGCAGTCGAGGATGATGATGAGCTTCACGCCCTGCTCGGCGGCAATATCGATGGTGCGTCGCGATATACCGTAGCCTTCGTCGTAGCGTGTGGGGATATAATAGTCTATCTCGGAGTAGTAGTTCTGCAGGTAGCGATACACGAGAGCCACGGCGGTGGTGCCGTCCACGTCGTAGTCGCCGTACACCATGATGCGCTCCTTCGCTCCCATGGCGCGGTTCAGGCGGTCGACGGCCTTGTCCATGTCGGGCATCAGGAACGGGTCGTGCAGGTCGCGCAGCGAGGGGTGGAAGAATTTTTCTGCCTCGGCCACGGAGCGTATGCCTCGCTGCACCAGCAGCTCGCTCACGGGCGATACCGCGGCGAAGCGCCTGGCCAGCTCGGCCTCGAGTTTCTGCTCTTCAGTGGTGAGAGGCAGATAGTTCCACTTGCTTATTGTCATAGTCGTTGGCTCTTAGAAATGAATACCCAGACCCACGCTCGCGTAGTGCAGATGGGGCAGGAAATGAGTTTCGCCCTCGCCGTATGTCACTTCGCCGCGGTGCAGATAAGTGTAGCCCAGGGTCATGAACGAAGCGAAGCGCTTGCCGGTGGCAAGGTTGATGCCCACGCCGCCGTAGGTGTATAGGCCGGTGCGGTGCACGCCGCCGGGGAAGGTGTTGTTGGCGGCTCCGATGCGCGTGTCGAGAAACACCAGCCTGCGCCGCGTGGAGCTGAAATCGGTGCGGAATGTGAAAAACATGGGATATGCGCGGCAAGAATTAGACACCATCATCTGCGCACCCATGCCCACACCCAGCATCTTTATCCACTTGTAGCGGAGACCCACCACGCCGGAGAGGTCGAGGCTCGACATATTCTGGCCGCTCATGTCGATGCTGCCGCCCATCTGCACACCCCAGCTGAAGGTGCATCTGGCGAGCATCCCGGCCATAGACTGCCGGTCCTGAGCGGCAATGCGCTGAGGGAGTGCGACAGCCGTCGCAGCGATGATCAGGAGCAGGATCGCGATGCGTTTCATAGGGCTTCGGGCTTGCTAAGTTCCACGCATGCCCAGTCGTCGCGCGAGCTGCGTGCGGCCGGTTCGAGGCCGGCATCGCGCGCGGCCTGCTCCACCATGTGGCAGTCGGCGGTGTAGAAGCCGCTCAGCAGCAACGTTGCGCCCGGGCGCATAGCAGCGGCGTAGCGGGCCACATCGGCCAGAATCACATTGCGGTTGATATTGGCCACTACCACGTCGGCAGGTGGCAGAGCTTCAAGTAGGGCGGCATCGCCGCAAAGCATCACGATCTCGGGATGCCCGTTCAGGCGGATGTTCTCGCAGGCGTTTTCCCATGCGAAGCGGTCAATCTCTATACCTGCCACGGGCACCGCGCCGCGCATAGCTGCAAGGATAGCGAGGATGCCGGTGCCGGTGCCCACGTCGATGAGCGCGCGTCCCTCGAGGTCCATGTCGAGCAGGCGCGTGAGGATGAGCGAGGTGGTGGCGTGGTGGCCTGTGCCGAAAGCCATTTTCGGGTCGATCACGATGTCGAATTCGGCCGCGGGCACATCGGTGTGGAAGCTGCTGTGCACCACGCAACGCTCTCCCACCACTATGGGCTTGAAGTAGTTGCGCTCCCACTCGGCGTTCCAGTCGCGCCCTTCCACAAATTCGGCGGCAGCCGTCACCACGGCATCGAATGGAAATTCGTCGAGCACGGCGCGCACGGCATCGTCGCTGTATGCGGCAGCCGGCACATAGGCCGTGAGGCCGCTGTCGTCCGGCACAAAACTTTCATAGCCGGCCTCGCCCAGCATGTAGGCGAGTACATCGGTGGCATCGGCGGAGCAGGGCTCTACGTCGAGGCGCAAGGCGTAATAGTCGTTCATGCCACAAAGATACGCAAAAAAAACGACTTTTCCGCGAGGAAAAGTCGTATATCTTATAAGTCTTATGCGACTTATAAAACTTATATCTCAGGAGCAGCCGTTACTTGCCGCGGATTGTGCGCACGAGGCCAAGCACGCGCTTGCCCAGCTGCCATGCGAGCACGGCGGAGTTGGCGTAGCCTATGGCCGAGAATATGTCGCGCATGCTGCGCCAGCTGCGTGTCACGGGGTTGCCGGTGCGCAGCTCGTTCCACTGGCGGGCGAGCTTGATGCGCTCGGCTGCCACGCGGGCCGTGTTGCGTGCGCGCAGGTAGCGCATCTCGTCGAGGGTGTAGCCTTGCCAGGGTTTATTTGTCGGGGGTGTCATGTGGCTCGGAGTTGGGATTTGTGGCGGGAGCGTCGGGGTCGTCGAGGATAAGACGGCTCACGAGGCGCGCGATGGGGTCGGTGATTAGCTTGCGTCGCATCGACACTATCACGATGAGCAGCAGGGCGTAGAAGCCGGCCACGATGAAGTAGGCGCCGTGGGGCGTGAGAGAGGCGAGGAGCCGTGCCGCCCCGATGCTCACGAACAGGAGTACAGCCGTGACCAGAATGGTGGCGATACCACCCAGGGCTATGGCCGACATCAGCAGCGTAAGCCGCTCGGCGGCCGAGAGGCGCACGTTGTCGAGCGTGCCGCGTGCAATGCTCCACAGCGTGGAGAGCACCTGGCGCACGGAGGCTTCGGTTTCGGTGTATTTGTCGCTCATGTGATGATCGTTGACGTTTCGTGGATAAAAGAAAGGGCAGCCGCCGAGTGAATCGGTCGGCTGCCCGGCTTGAGGTTGCGTCGCTCTTGACGCCACCTGCGGAGAGAGAGAATGAGAAAAATTTAGTGCGTTCAGTTCCCGGCTGGCGGGTACAGGCCCCGACGCCTCAGGGCCTCCTTTATCCTGGTGCGCAACACCCAGCCGGGGGCTGTGGTGAAGAATGCCACCACAGCGGCGCCGGCTATGGCGCCTGCGGCGAATGTGCGCTTCCTGTTCATTTCTTTACGGATTCGATTTCAGCTGCAATCTGCTCGGCGATCTCTTCGGCTGCGCCATTCTTGAAGGGGCAGTATTCGTCGATTATTTTCTTGATGTCGCGACGGGTGCGCTTGCCCGACTGGGGGGCGAGAAGAAGAGCTGTGGCTGCGCCTGCGAGGGCAGCGCCTGCAACGGCGAGGATTACGCTGGTAGTTTTCATAACTGAGGAGTTTATTGTTTTGTTACTATTTCGTTTTGTTTACTATCATAACATCCTCGCCGTGCTTTTTGTTCACTGCTGATTCAGATCGATGGCGTAGAAGGCCTGCCTGCCGCTCTCGGGATAGAAGCCCGTGATGAACATCACGCGCTCGCGGGAGTCGGCCTGGAGGATACGGCGGGCCAGGGCTTTGATGTCGTCGGGCGATGCCACGCGGGCCTGGTTGATGGAAAGAATCACGAAGCCGGGACGCACACCCTGACGGGCAAACGGACCGTCGCTTTCTACGCTTTCCACCTGCACGCCAGCCGAGATCTGCATCTTGTCGAGCTGCTCGCGGCTGAGGGCTTTGAATGTGGCACCGATCTTATCGGGGCTGAGCTCGCGCACGGTGGCGGTAGTGCCCTGGGCGTTGCGCAGCACGGCGGTGGTGATGAGGTGCTTGCCGTCGCGCAGGTAGGTGATGGTCACGCGGTCGCCGGGGCTGAATTTGGTGATTGCTTCCTGCATCTGGGCTGTGGAGAGGGTGGGGAGGCTTTCGATGGCGGTGATGATATCGCCGCTCTGGAGGCCTGCCTCGCGGGCTGCGGAACGGTCTTCCACGCTGTCTACGTAGATGCCGGCAGTGGCACCCTTAATGCCTTTCTCGGCCACGAATTCAGGCGAGAGTTCCACGAAGCGGATGCCCAGCAGTGCGCGCTGCACGGTGCCGTATTGCTTGAGATCGGCCACCACTTTCTGCACTATCGAGGTGGGGATGGCGAAGGAGCAGCCGGCGTAGCTGCCCGTCTGGGAATATATTGCTGTGTTTATGCCCACGAGCTCGCCGCGCAGATTCACGAGCGCACCGCCGGAGTTTCCGCTGTTCACGGCAGCGTCGGTCTGGATATAGCTTTCGATTCCGCCGGTTGCGGCAGTGCGGGTGCTCGACGAGATGTTGCGGGCCTTGGCGCTCACGATGCCGCTGGTCACTGTGGAGGTGAATCCGAAGGGATTACCCACGGCAAGCACCCATTCGCCCACGTGCAGGTGCTCGGAGTCGCCCATGGGGATTACGTGCAGGTCGTCCGGCGCTTCTATCTTGAGCAGTGCGATGTCGGTGGTGGGGTCGGCACCCACTACGGTGGCGTCGAAATTGCGGTTGTCGTTGAGGGTCACTTCGAGGTGGTCGGCATTGGCAATCACGTGGTTGTTGGTCACGATGTAGCCGTCGGCACTGATGATGACGCCCGAACCCAGGCCTATCTGGCGCTGCTTGGGCTGCTCCTGTTGCGGCTGCTGCTCCGGCACGCGCTGGCGGCCCGGGCCGCCGAAGAAAAATTCAAGGAAGGGATCGGAGAAAGGATCGGCATAGCCCTGGTTGCGGCCATGCGCATAGTTCTGCTGTTGCGGGGTGGCGAAGCTCTTCACGCTCACCACGCCGTTGACTGTGTTCTCGGAGGCACGGATGAAATCGGCCTGGGAAATCGTGGCCGCGGGGGCCTGTAAGGTTATCGACTCGGAGGCGGCTGCACCTGCGGATGCAGCATCGGGAGCGGGCTGGCCGCAAGCCGTGAGCGACATGGTCAGCGCGCATGAAGCAGAGATGATGAATGCTTTCATAGTCTTTATAGTTGAGTGTTAATGATTGTTCTATTTTATTCTTTGCATCACAAATATAATAGTAAAAACTATTGATTAATCGCCCTTTATGATATTTTTGCTAAAAATAGCCGGGTTTACGGAATGTTATAAAAACGTGTGTTAAAATGCATAATTATTGTTAATCGTCAAATGTTGGCGTATGTTAATTTGCCTGTTAAATGCCGGTTGTTTATCTTTGCAGGGTGAAAAACCGCTTGCTCATATTATTTATGGTGGTGATGGGCGTGGCCTCGCTGCCCTCGTGCCACTCCCACCGCACAGTGGCCCGCGGCGCCCACGGGCGTGTGACGGCCGTAAGGCCTTCCTCGAACGGCACGGTGGAATTACCGTCGCATCAGGTGGTCACGGGCAGCGGAGCCGACAGTAACGACGCCGAGATTGTGGCGCGCCTTATAGAAGGCGCCCGTACGTGGCTGGGCACGCCCTATCGCTATGGTGGTACGGACCGCGACGGCGTGGACTGCTCCGGCTTCGTGCAGCGGCTCTTTGCCGATGTGGCCGCGGTGTCGCTCCCGCGCAACTCCGCCAGGCAGGCCGAGGATTGCCGCCCCGTGGCACGCAACGGCCTTCAGCCCGGCGACCTTGTGTTTTTCAACGGATCACGCGTGGGTGGCGGTGTAGGCCATGTGGGACTGTACGTGGGTGATCAGCGCATGATTCACGCCTCCACCAGCCGCGGGGTGATAGTGAGCGATATAAATGCCGATTATTATGCATGCCGCTATTGCGGAGGCGGCCGTGTGGCAGCCATCACATATGGTGCACGTGGTAAAAAGCCCAAGGGCACCAAGGCTGCGCCGCAGCCGCAGCAACCTGAGCTTCCGGCTCCTGTGGTGATTCCCGCTCCTGCCTCGGCTCCGGTGGCTGCAGCTCCGGCTCCTGCGCAGCCGCGCGTGGTACCTCATGCCATCAGTGCCCGTGTGGACAGCGCATTCGCCGTCCTACGCATGGCCGAGCCGGATTCCATCTGCTCCGACTGGATGGATTAGGGCCTATGGCACCTAAGGATTGATTACAAGTGGATAATGAGTTCTGATCCGGTGATGTGATTTAATTTTGAAAAAGCGAATATTTTCTTGCCGAGGTCTTTTAGGGAGTGACCTATGTGATAAACTTCCTCATCAATTATCAGGAAGCGGTCATGTGCTTTTCTGCACACATGCAATGTCACACCCGGATATTGAGAATTATGGCGTTCCACATCCAGCCTCAGCTGATTGGATATATTGCAGGTGTATATGTCCACCGTAACCTCGGGTGCGCGCTTTGATAATTGTGTGAGCACGGATTCGTCCACATAGTTGTCAACAATGACGATTCTTTGGCCGGCTTTTCGAATGAGGTTTGCGGCGAAAGCGAAAGCGTCAAATATCTGCCCGTCATAGAAAACGCCTTCTATCGGTTGCAGAGAGCTACGCACGAAGAAGTCGATTTTCTCATCAAGCTGTATAAGATGTCTTTCGTGCTCGGAAAGACGGCGGTCTATACGGTCTTCGAGTTGAATCATCCGCTGATTGGCTGCATAACCCCTTAACATATAATCTTTAAGAATAGTGTTAGCCCATTGGCGAAATTGGGTGCCTCTAAGGGATTTCACACGATAGCCCACAGATATAATAACATCCAGATTGTACAGCTTGGTCTTATATCTCTTGCCGTCGGCAGCAGTTATCAAGGAATCCTTGACAACTGAACACTTATCTAATTCCCTTTCTTTAAAGATATTCGAGATGTGCAGGCTGATATTTTGTCGGGAGGTCTGAAACAATTCTATCATCTGCGCCTGCGTAAGCCACACGGTATCGCCTTCTACCTGAACACTAAGTTTCAATGTGTCGTCTGGCTGATAAACAATAATCTCGTTTTCCTGTGATAATTCCATGTAAAACTAATATTTCAGTAGTCAGAACGGCTTTCGGTATTTGTCGTCGGCGGAGTCGTCGAGGATACTGAGGTAAGATGCATAGCGCGATTGGGCTATGCGGCCTTCGTCGAGGGCGGCGCGCACGGCGCAGCCGGGTTCGTGCACGTGAGTGCAGTTGCCGAAGCGGCACTCGCGCCCTATCGCAAACATTTCGGGGAAGTAGTGGCTCACGTCGGCCTTGTCGAAGTCCACGGTGCCGAAGCCACGCACTCCCGGAGTGTCGATGATGCAACCCTCGGGGTCGCCGGGCAGATGAAACAGCTCTGAGAAGGTGGTGGTGTGCATTCCCTGGTCGTGCACGGCGGATATTTCAGCCGTGCGCTGCTCGATACCGGGAATGAGGTCGTTCACGAGAGTGCTTTTGCCCACTCCGGAATTGCCGCTGAAAAGGCTCACTTTGCCCCTGAGAAGCTCCCGGAGCTCGTCGAGGCCGTCGCCTGTGCGCGCCGACACACACACAACGTCGTAGCCGATGCTGCGGTAGAGATAGGCCACGGCATCGAGCAGCTCGCGGTCTTCAGGCTCCGTGAGCAGGTCCACCTTGTTGATGCACAGCACGGCATGCACGCGGTAGGCCTCGGCTGTGGCCAGAAAGCGGTCGATAAAGTTGGTACTGGTGGTTGGGTGGGCCAGTGATGCCACGAGCACGGCCTGGTCCACGTTGGCCGCGATTATGTGGCTCTGCTTGCTCAGGTTGATTGAGCGGCGCACGATATAGTTGCGGCGGTCGAGCACGTCGATTATATAAGCTGTGCCGTCCGGGCCGGGCTCGCCCACGCGCACCATGTCGCCCACGGCCACCGGATTGGTGGTGCGCAGGCCCTTGATGCGGAAGTTGCCTTTCACCTTGCAGTTGATTTCGTGGCCGGGAGCGGTCTCCACCACGTAGTGGGCGCCGGTGTTGCGCACCACGCGGCCCGTGAGGGGATATGTGTGCTGAGTGTCAGTCATGGTCGTGGTCGCATCCGTCCACCCAATGGCGGGCCGACGTACATTGGTGAAGTGTTCTGTCCACAATCCAGTGGTGGGTGGCCATGCGGTCGATGGTGTTCATCTCGTGGCTCACGAGCAGGATTGTGGCGCGGTTGCGCAGGTCTTCGAGTATGTCGTATAGCCGAGACTCGAAGTGCTTGTCGAGATAGCTCAGAGGCTCGTCCATCACTATGAGCGACGGCTGCGACACCAGGGCGCGGGCCAGCAGCGTGCGCTGCACCTGGCCGCCCGATAGGCGGCCTATGGGCTGCGATGCATAGTCGGCCATGTCCACGAGGCGCAGATATTCCTCCACGCGCGCGGCATCGCCGGCTTTACTGCCCGTGGAGCGGCCCAGCAGGCCAGTGGCCACCACTTCTTCCACGGTGATGGGGAAGTGGGCGTCAACGCTGTTTTTCTGCGGCAGATAGCCTATGGACGGAGTGCATCCGCCGCAATATTCCACACTGCCGGCGGTAGGATGCAGCAGTCCCAGCACTATGCGCAGCAGGGTGGTCTTGCCGCCGCCGTTGGGGCCGGTTATGGCCACGAAATCGCCGTGGCTCACTCCGGCGTTCACATTCTCAAGCACCACGCGGCGGTCGTAGGTCATACCCACGTCGTGGAGCGTTATCAGATTACTGTCGTGCGATTTCATGTGTTATATTTATGATTTCGGCGGCTATATCATGAGCCATGGGGTCAATTTCGGCTGTGCGCACTCCCGCTCCGGCAGCCACGCTCTGCGCCTGCCGGGGATCGAGGCCGCGCTGCACCAGAAACACTCGTGCGCCGCTGTCGCGCGCTTTGTCGATTGCGCGGGTTATTCCCGCAGCCGAGAAGTCCTTGCCCTCGGCGCCCAGTGCCACTTGCTGCAGGCCATAGTCGCGCGCCAGGTAGCTGAGTGAGGGATGCCACAGCATGAATGCATGCGAGGGTGCCGTGGCCAGGATGGCGGATGCGGTGCTGTCGGCCGCGGCCAGCGCGCGGTCGAGCGAGTCGAGACGCGCGGCGTAGACGGGCGCGCCTTCGGGGTCGAGCTCAGTGAGCTTCGCGGCCATGGCGGCGGCCATGGCGCGGGAGGAGCGGATCGAGGTCCACACGTGCGGATCGGGCAGCCCGTGGTCATGATCGTGGCCGTGGTGATGGGCATGGCCGCAATTGTCGTGGGTGCCGTAGACGGGTTCAACCACATCGGCCATCTTTACCACCTCGTCGCCCTTGAAAGCATCGGTGAGCGTTTGCTCGAAAGGCAGGCCTCCGGCCACAAACAGGGCCTCGGCGCGGTCCACGGCCATGCGGCTGCTCATCGAGGGCTCGAAGCTCTCGGGGTCGCCGCCGCGGTCCATCACGGTTGTGATATCGAATCTGCCTGCTGCCAGAGGTTCCAGCAGGCCACGCAACGGCTCGATGCTCACGGCCAGCCGGCGAGTGCCGTCGGCATCACCGCGGGTGCCTGTGGCGCAACCTGCGAGCAGCAGCAGGCAGGCGGGAGCTATGATATTTCTGATAATATTTAACATTGCCACAAATTTACAAATAAATTTTGGCTCAGCGCCGCAAATACGCTATCTTTGCAACGTAAAATCCGCAGATAAATGAAACTGTCGAAAGAAACATTCTGGCGCACGTCGCGCGACTATTTTTTTATCACATTGGGCATGGCTATATATGCCTTTGGTTTCACGGCATTTATATTGCCGGAAAAAGTGGTAATAGGCGGCCTTGCAGGCCTCGGCACCATCATTTATTTCAAGACCGGCATCCCTGTGGCCATCTCGCAGTATGCCATCAACCTCATTCTGCTGGCGATCGCATATAAGGTAGTGGGCAAGCGCTTCGTGATAGGCACGATCTACGGTGCCACGATGATTTCGGTGTGGGTGGGTCTCTTTCAGCCGCTTTTCGCCGAGGGATTCACCAACGAGCCATTCATGAATATCGTGATAGGCGGCACGCTCTGCGGTCTGGGCATAGGCATGACATTCGTGCACAACGGCAGCAGCGGAGGCACCGACATCGTGGCCGCGATGGTGTCGAAGCATTCCAACGTGAGTATCGGCCGCATGATGCTCTACACCGACGTGTGCATCATATCCTCCAGCTATTTCCTTTTTCACCAGGTGGATAAGATTGTCTACGGCTTCGTGGTGCTCTTCCTTGTGAGCAACATGGCCGACCTCGTGATCAATACCAATCGCCAGGCCGTGCAGTTCACCATCTTTTCCCGCCACTGGCGCGAGATAGCCACGGCCATCAACAACGATGCCCGCCGCGGCTGCACGGTGCTAAGTGGTATGGGCTGGTATAGCAAGCAGGAGGTGAAAGTGCTGCTCGTGATGTGCCGCAAGATCGAATCCGTGACCATCTTCCGCATCGTCAAGAGCATCGACAAGGATGCATTCATCACCCAGGCAAACGTCAACGGCGTATACGGCCAGGGCTTTGACGAGGTTAAGGTGAAGATGAAGCCCGAGCCCCACCGCGAATTTCCTCCGCGCCACAATCCCCCCGCAGGAGAAGCCGCCTCCACCGGGCATCCCGATTCCCTGGCGTGACAAAATTAAGGACTTTAAGCTGTAAAATCCCATATAAAGGCGTAATATCAGAGCGTAGAGACGATTATT
>CAMWRI010000056.1 GCA_947176585.1 uncultured Porphyromonadaceae bacterium | reverse complement strand
TAGAGCATCTGACTGTTAATCAGAGGGTCGATGGTTCGAGTCCACCTTGAAGCGCTATTATAATCATTATCACATATACTCATCACGCTTCAATAGCTCAGTCGGTTAGAGCATCTGACTGTTAATCAGAGGGTCGATGGTTCGAGTCCACCTTGAAGCGCATAAAAAAGGATGCCGCCCGGCATCCTTTTTTTATTATATCAATGGCTTATTTAATGACGTCGAGGATCTGCTGCGCGTGGATCTTGGTCTTGATTTCCTTGGGGGTGAAGATGCGGGTGATGGTGCCGTCGGGGCCGATGAGGAAGGTGGTGCGCAGAGTGCCCATGTATTTGCGGCCGGCCATGGTCTTTTCGCCCCACACGCCCATGGCTTCCTGGAGGGTGTGATCGGGGTCGGAGATAAGCGTGAATGGCAACGAATTTTTCTCTATAAAGCGGCGGTGGGATGCTTCGCTGTCGCTGCTCACACCCACCACGCGGTAGCCCAGAGCTGCCAGTTCGGCACCGGCGTCGCGCAGGGAGCATGCTTCGGCGGTGCAGCCGGGGGTGTTGTCTTTGGGATAGAAATAGAGTATAAAGGGGGCGCCGGCAAATTGCGCGGTGGTCACGGTGTTGCCGTTCTGGTCTACACCCAACACTTCGGGAAGATGGTCTCCTGGTTTCATTTCATTAGTTTTTTTATTGTATTCGATATTTGGTCTGTTTCAAAGCCGCGCGATGCCGCGTGGCGGAAGAGGCGCGTCCGGCCCTCGTAGGTGGTGAGCGCCTCGGGTCCCAGCGAGCGGGCTTTTGCGGCCACTACGGCCTGCAGGGCCGCGGCATATTCGGCGGGGTCGATAGTGTCGAGCGCCTCGCGCGCGGCCTGGCCTGTGATGCGCTTGGCGGCGAGGGCGGCGGCTATCTTGCGGCGCCCCCAGCGGGCGAAAGCCACTTTCTGGCGCACGAAGGCGCGGGCGTAGCGGGCGTCGTCAACGAAGCGCTGCTGCCTGAGCCGCTCCACTATGGCTTCGGCCGAGGCGGGAGGTATCTGCCAGCGACGCAGTTTCTGCATCAGCTCGGCCGTGCAGTACTCGGCACGCGAGCAGGCATCGGCGAGGCGTTCGGCGGCTTGTTGCGGTGTGAGGGGTTGTTTCATCTCGGATGGGCGGGAGGGATGACGCGCCATGGCGCGTCCCTACTTTGCGGCGCTTGCGTAGCGCGGGCGGGAGTAAAAATCGAGCTCCACATCCACGTCGGCGAAGCCTGCTTCCTGCATCGTGGCGCGCACTTCGGCGTCGTAAAGGGAATTGATTTCAAACCACAGCGACCCGCCCGGGACAAGCGCCCCGGAGGCATAGGCAGCTATCGGACGATAGAAGCGCATGGGATCGGCATCCGGCACGAAGAGAGCCTGAGCGGGCTCGTAGAGGAGCACGCGGTCGCTCATATTGTCGCGTTCGCTGTCGGCCACATAGGGCGGATTGCTCACTATTATATCATAGCTGCCGGGCGCGGGAGCGACCATGTGGAGAGCATCGGCCTGCACGAAAACGATATTCCTTACGCCGAGGCGCCCGGCATTATTCCGGGCCACCTCGAGGGCGGGCGCACTGATATCGACCGCAGTGACGCGGCAGAACGGCAGGGCGCGTGCCAGCGCTATGGCAATGCAGCCGCTGCCGGTGCACAGGTCGAGCACACGCAGATCGCGGCGATCGCGGTATTTATCGACTATGCGGTCCACGAGTCCTTCGGTTTCGGGGCGGGGGATGAGCACGTCGGGGGTGACGTGCAGGTCAAGGCCGCAGAAACGGGCGTGGCCGGTGACGTATTGCACCGGTTCGTCCAGCTCGGCCACGCGCCGTGCCATATCAAGGAGGCGCTCACAGGTGAAGTCTTCCAGCTCGCGCTGGGCATGCAGTGCCACATCGAGCGGAGTGTATCCGGCCGCATCTTCAAGGATTATGCGTGCCGTGGCTTCGGCCTCGTCGCGGTCGAGAGCGGCGGCCAGGGTTTCTATCAGGGTATGTCGCAATTGGGAGAGAGTCATGGCATCAGTCTTCGGGTTCAACATCTTCATCGCCGTAGAAGAACGCGGTGTCTTCCAGGCTGTCTTCCTCATCCTCGCCCCACGATGCCGGGTCGATATGCTGCAGGTCTTCGCCCTCATAGTCTTCTTCGTCGCCTTCGCCGGGCACGTAGCTGAAGATAAACTCGTCTTCCTCGCGCACGCGATGCTTTTCGTCGAGATCCCGGCGAGCTATGTCGGGGGTGGCCAGGCGGTTGTTTTCGTCGGTAATCGCACGCCACAGCAGATCCTTGAGCTCGGGGATGCCCTGACCCGTCACGGCCGATATGAACACGTGGGGCACGTCCTGCGGCAGAGTCTCCTCGATGGCGGCACGCAGTTCGTCGTCGAGCATGTCGCTCTTGCTTATCGCCAGCACGCGGTACTTGTCGTTGAGCTGCGGGTTGAACTGGCGCAGCTCGCGCAACAATATTTCGTACTGCGCCTTGATATCGTCGGCATCGGCCGGAACCATAAAGAGCAGCACGGCGTTGCGCTCGATGTGGCGCAGAAAGCGCAGACCCAGACCTTTGCCCTCGCTGGCGCCCTCGATAATACCGGGAATGTCGGCCATCACGAATGAGCGGTTGTCGCGGTAGCTCACGATGCCGATCTGGGGCTCCATGGTGGTGAAGGGATAGTCGGCAATCTTGGGGCGTGCCGCCGACACTGCCGAGAGCAGCGTGCTCTTGCCCGCGTTGGGGAAGCCCACGAGGCCCACGTCGGCCAGCAGCTTGAGCTCCAGCACCACGCTCTTCTCTATAGCCGGTTCGCCGGGCTGGGCATATCGCGGAGTGCGGTTGGTGGAGCTCTTGAAGTGCCAGTTGCCCAGGCCGCCGCGTCCGCCGCGCAGCAGCTTCACGAGCTGGCCGTCGTCGGTCACTTCGGTGAGATATTCGCCGTTCTCGGCGTCGTACACCACCGTGCCGCAGGGCACATCGATGATCACGTCATCGCCGTCCTTTCCGAAGCTGCGCCCGGCGCCTCCGCTCTCGCCGTTGCCGGCGAATATATGGCGGCGATACTTGAGCGGGAGCAGTGTCCACATATTGCGGTTGCCGCGCAGGATTATATGGCCGCCGCGGCCGCCGTCGCCGCCGTCGGGGCCGCCCTTGGGCACGTACTTGGCCCGGTGGAAATGACGCGAGCCCGCACCGCCCTTGCCCGAGCGGCACAATATCTTTACGTAGTCTATGAAGTTTGAATCTGCCATGATGATGGTTATGAGGTTGCAACTATACAACGCCCGCAGGCGCCCGAGGGTTTGCAGGCGCACGCGCCGACCGATGCAAAATTAACAAAAATCCCGCATAATTTTGTGATACCCGCCATATTTCATAACTTTGCCGCCGAAAAACCCACACTTCAATATCTATGAAAAAGATTCTGCTCACAGCAGCCGTGGCTCTTGCCATCTCCCTGGCCGCCTGCGGCCCCAAAGGCCCCACCGGCGACACCAAAGCCGATGCCAAATACCTCGTTGAACAGTGCGTGAAGGCACAAAAGGACGGCAAAGACGAAGCCGCCAAGAAACTCACCGAGGAATACATGAACTACTACAAGGAAAAAGGCACCGCCGACGCCGCCGAATTCGCCTTCGCCGTGCTCGCAGCCATGGGCGACCTCCCCGCCGAAGACCAGAAAGCCATCATAGGCCTCAACTGATGAAAGACTCCATCACGATTGCCGTATACTGCAGCGCCGTCGACTCCCTGCCCGAACACTGGCAGGAAGGAGCCCGCGTGACGGGCCGATGGATAGGCTCCCGCAGTGCCACACTGGTCTACGGCGGTGTGGCGGCCGGATTGATGACCACCGTGGCGCAGGCCACCCACGATGCCGGCGGCCGCGTGGTGGGCGTGGTGCCCACCCGCCGTCGGGAATGGGCATCACCCTACAACGACATAGTGGTGCCCACCAGCGACCTCAACGAGCGCAAAGGCACCATGCAGCTCCTGGCCGATGCCTTCGTGGTGCTTCCCGGCGGCTACGGTACCCTCGACGAGTTCTCCACTTCGTTCAGCTACATCAACTTCACCGACCAGCCCGACAAAGCCATAATAATCTACAACCCCGACGGGCTCTACGACCCCCTGCTCGAGCAGTTGCGCCGCATGGTCGATGCCGGCCTGCTCCGCCCCGCCGCCCTCAAAGTGCTGCGCGTGGCCACCCGCCCCGAAGAAATAGCCGAGGCTCTCGACACCATATTCCCCCAATGACCAAAAGCCCCCTCTACACCCGCAGCGGCGACCGCGGCACCACCTCACTCGTGGGAGGTAGCCGCGTGGCCAAACACCACGCCCGCCTCGAAGCCTACGGCACCATCGACGAACTCAACAGCCACATGGGCCTGCTCGCCTCCGCCGCAGGCCTCGACGACCACGACCGACGCACCATAGCCACAATCCAGCACCGCCTCTTCGATGCCGGCACCATCCTGGCCACCGAACCGGAATCGGCATGGCAACCGGCCCCGATGCCCGAAAGCGCCGTGGAAGCCCTGGAGAGCGAGATCGACCGCCTCGACAGCGCCCTGCCCCGGCTCAGGCAATTCATCCTGCCCGGCGGACACCCCGATGCCGCCCGCGCCCATGTGGCCCGCGCCGTGGCCCGCCGCGCCGAGCGCCGCATGACCGCCCTTGCTGCCGAAGGCACTGAAGTGAGCCCGACGGTGATGCGCTTCGTCAACCGCCTCAGCGACTACCTCTTCGCCCTCGCCCGCACCATCAACGTGCGCACCTCCACCCCCGAGGTGCTCTGGGAGCCCCTTCCCCGCGAATGAACGACGGCAGCGGAATAACCCCATATCAGCCCGATTCCACACTCTCTTGACGTGAGAGTGGAAAACGGAACCGTGCAGTTTACTAAATCATAGAAGTATGACATGCCCGTCATACAAGCAAATCCCCTGCTTCACGAGAAGGTGAAGCAGGGGATAATATTTCATTCAATTATTGGCGACTACCAGTCGTAATCATCATCGGAATCATCGTCGAAGTCGCTGTCGAAATCATCGAAGTCGTCGAAGTCATCATCGTCGTCTAAATCTTCGTCATCCTCATCAAAATCATCGTCTTCATCGTCTTCGTCTTCATAGTCATCGTAGCAGAAACCCTCGTCATATAGCAAGGCTTCATCTTCAAGGTCTTCAAGCTCATCCGAAATATCATCGAGCGACTCGAGCAGGTCCTCCCTGTCGTCAACGACACTATGGTGCAGCAGATATTTCTTCAACTGCTTTATCTTGACTTTCACAAACATATACCCGCAAATGAAGCCCGCGGGGAACAGCGACGAAACGAACGGCGTACACGCCTCCAGCTCATCAATCCGGGCAGCAAGATCCTCCAGCTTCTCGAAATACTCATTGCTCAGCTGCGCCTTTTTATTTTCCTGAGTGTGAAACCAGGGCAGCCCCTGCCTTTTTATAATCTTGGAATCAAAATACATATACTACGATGTACGATGCCGGCACGCCGGCTTTTTGTTTGATCGATTCCGCAAAGTTAATCAATATCCAATCACGCGCAAAAAAATCCGCGGCGGTTTTTTGCCGGACCGCTGCATAGCGCGTATTTGGGACTGCAATGGCATAAGTTGAAAATTCGCTACTTGAATCGCGCCTTCATACAGTATTGGCATCCAGTCGCTTATGCAAAAATCACCTTGAATCGCGTCGCGCTGTGCGCGATTATAGGAAAAACGAGCATTGCGATGTTGTAACTTTGCAGTGTAAAACAAAAACACGCCCCTGAGCTCAGGGCGTCTGCGGGCCGGCTTTTTACAAACCACGAGATAATCAACCCTATTCAATAACCCTTTTAATCTGCAAATCTACATCAAATGTTTCACCGAATAACCTTCCACCCCCGCGATCCCACCTGACCCATGGGACCGCTTCCGCGAGCTCCGACAATCGCGCGTCCTCGCAGCTGCGGAAAACGTCCCGCCACCACCGAAAAATGTTTATCTTCGGGTGATACCCGCAGCAAAGAATCATGCTTATGCGTAAACGCGACTCTGAATAAGGGGTGCGCCATGGAGCGCCCTTTACTCGGAGCCGCGTTCATGCCTTGAAAAAAACACCCGTATTTTTATCGGCTATTGCCTGAATTAAAATAAATTTTTATCTTTGCGGTCGCAGACCGATCTGCAGAAGCCCGGTCATGGGCAATGCGGGTGGGATTGCAGACATAATTTTTGAAGCGTTTATCGGCGCTCTTTCTTGGCTTGTAGAAACTTCGCAACTTTCAATCGTAGTCAGGAATGCAGCAAGCAGTAGATGCCTTGTGGATGTGTATATTCCGTTGTTAGTATGCGCGTGAGCGGATGCTAATGACGCAGTGCATACACATATTCCGCGTGAGGCTTCTGCACGTTTGCTCGTTCTACTACGATGGGCAATGCGAAGGCCTCTACAAGCGGAACGAGCAACAGGTACGGCTCTCACGCTTTTTCGTATTATAACGTCTGCATGGAGAGTGGGCAGGCACGTAATACTCTCTTACAATGAGATATCTTTTTCTTTGTATGGGAATATTGATAGCGAGCCTCTCGTTTGATGCCTCGGCAGGCAAGAAGGTCACTATCAATGTGATTCCTGAAACGGCCAAAATCTACGTTGACGGCCAGCTTGTGGGCAATGGGTCCTACAAGGTTGAATTCAAAAGAGATATAGATTTCTTTGTAATCAAGGTTGAGGACGAAGGCTATATCACCCGCACTTTCCGTCTGCTGAAATCCAATCCCAAAAGCACTGTTCTCTATCAATTACCTGCGGATGAAGCTTTTGAAGCATCAGCAGGAGCAGATGAAGGAATGGATTTGGCCAACAGATGGTTCGATGTGACCTGCCGCAAAGATATGTCGGAAGATATTATCTGGAAACGCCTTATGAACGTAGCCACAAACTACTTCGATAATATCGAAGTGAGGGACAAAACGGCAGGATGGATCAAATCGTCGTGGCGTCTGACAAAATTCAGATTTCAGACCGTACGCACACGAATGGAAGTGCGACTAAATTTCACGGATGAAAATGCATTATCGTACCGCGTACGTATTTCTGTGCAAATCAAAGACAATGAATGCCGCGGACGCGGAGATAACTGCTATAAAAACTACGACCGAGTTCTACGTACTTTCGAGCCCCTTATCCAGGAGCTTCAGACATCTGTCGGCTCGGGCGAATAAAACTATAACGACATGACTAAAATTATTAGAATTCTCATAGTGGCAGTTGTGCTGCTATCTGCGGGTAATTCAGAAGCCCGCCGCTCTTCAGGAACCAAGGATCAGCCCCTTGGCGCAATAATCTCAGATGGTGGAGATTCCGACAGCAACGCAAAAAACAATCAGGTTCTCCAGCAACTTCAGAGAATGGGTGTCAACCTGTCTCAGGAGCAACTGGAAATGCTTCAGTCGTACGATGACGGTATGCTCGGCGGTGATGGCCAACAATTCATTCCCATGATCGATCCCACTTATGAATGGGGGCAATGTGATTCAAAGACAGCCAAAGCAATCCTCACTGATAAAGGCCTGCTGCTTGAGTCAAAGCTGCCGAATCAGCTGCTGACATCAACCACAGAACTGCCATTTGATCCCGAAGACTCGTCTTTTGAGTTCGGATTGTCTTTCCTTAATACCAAACCTGAAGAAGGAAAATTCTTGGGATTTGTATTCAATTACGAAAACAACAAGAACTACGAGGGCTTGATACTGAGCAAAAAAGACTATATGTACTTCATTGTAGAAAAGGGAGAAATCTCTGTATATAAGCAGGGACTCGTTAAAACGGGAAAAAACATTTACAACATCCTTATGAAACGCGAGCCCAGCAAAATAGAATTCTTTGTGAACGGAGTCGAGATTACCACCCTCAAAGGTATCACACTAAAGAACTCCAAAATCGGCATAATAATCCAAGGTAAAATGTCGGTACTTTGCGATAAATTCTACTTTAAAATCATAGAAGACAACGACGAATCAGAAGAGTCCACATCGGACGTGTAAATATAAACCCTAAAAACAATCAACATGAAAAAGTTAATCTTAATGATGGTGATGGCCATTACGGCCATCTCCGCTTCCGCCGAGGTGGAAGAAGGTTTCGCCATGGGCGTGCGTGCCGATGTAGGCATAGGAACTCTCACAGGTGGTGGCTGTGGCGTTGGATTCAGCTACGGAATTGGCTGGATTGCAGAGTACAACTTCGCATCAAATCTCTACCTTCAATCCGGTGTGGGTCTTCAAAATCTCGCCCACACCGAAGACTTCATAGAGGGTACCCTGAACGCTTTCTATGCTCAGGTACCTATTCATGTGGGATATCGTTTCCCGGTGGGAGATACAACTTCTCTGTTTGTTCAAGCTGGTCCTACTTTGGGTGTGGGAATCTTCGGTTCAAAAATTCGCTACACTTATCCCATGGAGGATTTCTTATTTGATTACAATTACTTTGACTATGCACGACGCTTTGACCTTGGAGTAGGAGCACGCGTAGGCGTTGAAATCAACAGCTTCCAGATTAGTGCTGCCACTAATTTTGGAGTCCTACCTATTGCTGAAGGTAATAGTAGCCACAACTTATGCGCTACCATCGGCGTGGCCTACATGTTCTGATACTATTTAGCTATAACGCACTCTCTATGCAGAGCCCCGGCACGCCCGGGGCTTTGTTTTTGGCGGGGCATAAAAAAAGACCACCGGATGGGTGGTCTTGCGGGGTGGAGTATAGCGGACTCGAACCGCTCACCTCGACACTGCCAGTGTCGCGCTCTAGCCAGATGAGCTAATACCCCGTTGGTTTTGCGATGCAAAGGTAAGCGATTTTTTTGAATCGGGAAAGGGATTTTTGTGATTTAATATTTATTATGTATTATAAACATTATTTTATGATTTCGGGCGCGTTTTTGGCGTAACTTTACAAGCGATATGTGCCGCGCAGCGGCGTGGCACGGGATATTAGGTTAAAATCAGAATTAAAAAGACATTATGTTCAAGACTTTGCATCGTTTTGTGATGGCTGCGGCGCTTGTGCTCCCCATGGGATGTGCGGCACGCCCGGCCGAGAATCAGGCCACGGCCGAGACCGGGGTGACGGTGGGCGCGGCGCGCACATCGGAGTATCTGCCTCTGCTCAAGGATAAGCGCGTGGCGCTGTTCAGCAACCACACCGGAATGGTGGGCGACCGCCACACGCTGGACGTGCTGCTGGAAAACGGTGTGAACGTGGTGAACATTTTCTCGCCCGAGCACGGTTTCCGCGGCACGGCGGATGCCGGCGAGCACGTGGGCAGCAGCGTAGACGAGCCCACAGGCGTGCCCATCGCATCGCTCTACGACGGCAAGAAGCGCGGCCCGGCCCAGGAGGTGATGGACGGCCTGGACGTGATCGTGGTGGATATCCAGGACGTGGGCCTGCGCTACTACACGTATTATTGCACGATGGTGGACCTGATGAACGCCGCGGCCGCCAATGGCAAGGAGATTCTGGTGCTGGACCGCCCGAACCCGAACGGCATGTATGTGGACGGACCCATCCTCGACATGAAATATGCCTCGGGCGTGGGGCGCCTGCCCATCCCCGTGGTGCACGGAATGACGCTGGCCGAGCTGGCGCTGATGGCCAATGGCGAGGGCTGGCTCAAGGACGGCCGCAAGGTGAAGCTGAACGTGGTGCCCTGCGAGGGCTATACCCACGCCACGCGCTACGAGCTGCCCATCGCGCCGTCGCCCAACCTGCGCACCATGCGTGCCATCTATCTCTATCCCTCGACGTGCTATTTCGAGGCCACGCCCGTGAGCCTGGGCCGCGGCACGGATATGCCCTTCGAGGTGTACGGCCACCCCGACATGACCGGCCGCAGCTTTGAGTTCACGCCCCGCAGCGTGGCCGGCGCGAAGAATCCGCCGCAACTCGACAAGCTGTGCCACGGCGTGGACCTGCGCACCGTGTCGGAGGACGAGGCTATCGCGCAGGGCATCAACCTGGCCTACGTGATCGACGCCTACCGCGACCTGAACATGGGCGACGGTTTCTTCCGCAACTTCTTCGAGCTGCTCATAGGCCGCGGCGACATCCGCGGGATGATCGAGCAGGGCAAGAGCGCCGACGAGATCAAGGCCACCTGGGCCGGCGACGTGAAGCGCTTCCGCGAGCAGCGCCGCCCGTATCTGCTTTATGCCGAATAACACGAAAGGAGGACCTGAATCATGAGCATGCCCGTAATCGTCATTCTCACCATCGCGGCCTACTTCCTGCTGCTGATGCTCGTGGGACGCCTGAGCGCCCGCGGGGCCGACAACTCCACATTCTTCACCGGCGGCCGCACGGCGCCCTGGCCCGTGGTGGCCTTCGCCATGGTGGGCGCCATGATCTCCGGCGTCACCTTCATCAGCGTGCCGGGCATGGTGGCCGGCAAGGGCTACGCCTACCTGCAGATGGTGCTGGGCTTCATCGTGGGCTACGTGGTGATAGCCTTCGTGCTGGTGCCGCTTTTCTACCGCCGCAACCTCATCAGCATCTACGGCTACCTTGAGGAGCGCTTCGGCCGCGGCACCTACCGCACGGGCGCGTGGTTCTTCTTCGCCAGCAAGATGCTGGGCGCCGCCGTGCGATTCTTCGTGGTGTGTGCCGTGCTTCAGCTGCTGGTGTTCGACCCGCTCCACATCCCGTTCATATTCAACGTGGTGGTGACCATCGCGCTGATATGGCTCTACACCGTGAACGGCGGCGTGAAAACGCTGATCTGGACCGACACCCTCAAGAGCTTCTGCCTCATAGCCAGCGTGGTGCTGTGCATCTACTTCGTGGCCCGCAATCTGGGCCTGGGCTTCGGCGGAATGGTCGACGCCATAGGCTCGCACTACAGCTCGCGGATGTTTTTCTTCGACGATCCCATGGCCGGCACCTACTTCTGGAAGCAGTTCCTGGCCGGCGTGTTCATGGCCATAGCCACCAACGGCCTTGACCAGGACATGATGCAGCGCAACCTCGCCTGCCGCGACAGCCGCCAGTCGCAGAAGAATATGATCGTGAGCGGTATATCGCAATTCTTCGTGGTGGCTCTGTTCCTGCTGCTGGGCACCCTGCTCGTGATCTTCCTGGAGAAGAACAACATAGCCATTCCCGAGAAGACCGACGACATCTTCGGCATGGTGGCCACCCACTCGGCCATGCCCGCCGTGGTGGGCATCCTCTTCGTGCTGGGCCTCGTATCGGCCGCCTACTCCGCCGCAGGCTCGGCACTGACGTCGCTCACCACCAGCTTCACCGTCGACATCCTGGGAGCCCACCGCACCAAGGCCGACGACGAGCTCACCCGCACGCGCCACCGCGTGCACGTGGCCATGAGCGTGATCATGGGCGCCATCATCGTGCTGTTCTATTATATGAGCAACCAGGACGCCATCAGCGCCGTCTACACCCTCGCTTCCTACACCTACGGCCCCATCCTGGGCCTCTTCGTGTTCGGCCTGGCGCTGGGGCGGCCCGTGCGCGACCGCTGGGTGCCCTGGGTGTGCGTGGCCGCCCCGGCCCTCTCGTGGTTCACGCAGTGGGCCCTCGCCCGCTGGTGCGGCTACGAGACCAGCTTCGAGCTGCTGCTCATCAACGCCGCCTACACCTTCATCGGCCTGTTCCTCCTCTCCGTGGGCCATCACCCCGAAAAAACCGCCGCCGAAGCATGAGCTCCAACCTGTTGTCGCGCTACATCTGGATTGTCGACACCATCCGTCGCCACGGGCGCATCTCGCGCTCCCACCTCGACGAGCTGTGGTGCCGCTCCGGCTTGTGCGACAACGGGCAGCCCATACCACGCCGCACCTTCTACAACTACCGCCTGGCCATCGAGGAGCTTTTCAACATCAACATCGAGTGCGACCCGGCCACCTACGAATACTACATAGCCGACGCCGACAGCCACAGCGAAAGCGTGTCGGACTGGCTGCTCAACTCCGTGGCCATCAACGATGTGCTCAGCTCGTCGCGCGACATGGCCGGCCACATCTTCCTCGAAAACGTGCCCTCGGCGCGCAATTATCTGGGTCTCATCATCGAAGCCATGCGCGACAAGCGCCGCGTGCGCTTCACCTACAACTCCTACACCCGCAGCCGCCCCACCCCGGGCGTGGTGATCGACCCCTACTTCCTCAAGATTTTCAAGCAGCGCTGGTACCTCACCGGACGCGTGGCCGCCGACAACAAGGTGAAAACCTACGCCCTCGACCGCATGACTGAATGCGTGGCCCTGCCCGACACTTTCGAGCCCGACCCCGCCTTCGATGCCGAAACCTACTTTGCCGACTCCTTCGGCATCGTATTCAGCCAGGGCGAGCCACGCCGCATAGCCCTCAAGGCCGACCCGCTGCGCGCCAAGTACCTGCGCGCCCTGCCCTTGCATCCCTCCCAAACGGAAATCGTGCACGACACCTACAGCATCTTCCACTACCGCATGCGCGTGACCCCCGACCTGGTGGAAGAAATCCTATCCCACGGCCCGCGCCTCACGGTGCTTGAGCCCCCCGAGCTCCGCGCCATGGTGGCCACCGAGCTCCGCCAGGCCCTCGACGCCTATCAATAAAAAACGCGCTCCCACCCGGAGACAAACCTCGCGCCCGCACGAAAATCTCGCGCAGAGGCGCAGAGATAATTAAACCATTGATAAACTGGTAGTAGGGACGCTTTTCAAAGCGTCCGCCACGGCCGCGTGCATTGGGGCAAGATACAAAAGGACAAAATCTACAAAAGGAACAAAAAATGTTTATTCTGTTCCTTCTGTCTTTTTGTGTCTTTCGCCCGATATTGAACAAAAGTAAAAGATTTTCTCCCGTACTTACAATGCAATATTTCAGGTGCATTATTGCCTGATTCAAAATTAATTCCTAACTTTGCGGCGCAGACCGCCTTGCAGAAGCCCCGGTCAAGGGCATAGCGGGAGGGATTGCGTACATAAATTTCAAAAAGCGTTACTGAACGCTCTTTCTTGGCTCGTTGAAACTTCGCAACTTTCAGAATTAGTCAGGATTGCAGCAAACAGTAGATGCCATGTGGATATGTATATTCATCCGAGCCGGCGCGTGAGCGCGGGCCACGGGTGTGTTTACGCATATTCTGCGTGAGGCTTCTGCAAGTTTGCTCGTTCTACTAATTCGGGCAATGCGAAGGCCTCAACGAGCGGAACGGGCAGACGGTACGGCCCTCACGCTTTTTATTTATCTAAATATCAGCCTTTCAGGTGGGTCGGAGGCAAAAAAAAACACATTCAAGACCTTATGAAAAAAACACTCAGCCTCGTCATGCTTCTATGGGTAGTGACTCTGGCAGCATGCAGTGCCGACGAGCCTCAGACCATCTCGGCCACCGAGGACTACAACCGCGAGTTCGTCAAGGAATTCGGCGTGCCCGCAGCCGGCCACGACTTCTCCATGACCACCTCCGCAGGCCTCAAAGTGACCTCGGCCAATGGCGACCACATCACCGTGACGGCCGAAATCGACGGTGAGGAATACCTCTTTGCCGACTGCCACGTGCCTGCCGGCACCACCGCCATCCCCGTGACCATTCCCCGCTCCGTCTCCGAGCTCAAACTCGCAACACCGCGCGGCACCCAACTCGTGGCCACCAACGCCCTCGTCAACCTCGACGAAATCAAGACACAGGAGATACAGCGGGCCGTCTCTATAGATACTGATCTAAACCCAATTTTGGTGTTCAAACAATCTGATTTTTTAGATGAGTTTTTCAACGCATATCCTGAACAGAATAAGTTCATGAAAAATATACCCGGAGACTTCTTGCAACGAGGTAAAGAAGGTTATATATTTCCAGTATACGTGCGCACCGGCAAAAATAGCGATGGAAGAGGCCGCGGTTATTACAATATCTATGTTTGCGAAGCTACACTTGCCAATCCGGCATTTGGCGATTTAAATTCTACACGAGTATATTTCAGCAAGCGTACTCGTCATGATTCTACGTTAAACGGGTTATTTTTCCGCAAGTACCACACATCTGGTTCTTATTCTCTTGGTGAAAATTCCATTTATCACTTCTTTCGCTATTCAAATGATTTTTCGCCATATCCCGATAATGCTAATTATAATGAAAACGACACAATTTGTTCGCAGGGCATTCGTTTGGAAGATTTCATCAATCCCGAGAAAGCTAATTCTCCCATATATAATTGGTTTTTAGAAGTACAAGACGTGTACACTGGTCCTTATTACACTATCTCGGAAAGCCCTTATAGAAACGCTTCGATATGGAAAGGATATTATGATGTTCCCCTTCAGGCTATCAACAACGCATATATGGGCGCGTGCCACTATCCGCTATACCATAGGTCATTCCTTATCAATGATGTTAATATTGAAGGAACCACAGGAATGGAACGCTATAATTGCAGGAACTACAATGTGGAGGAGGCCTGCCTGATAGGATTCAGCTTTGAGCCTACCGTTACAGCCTCCGCTGACCCTCGCGACTATTGCGATGTGGTGTTCCTGTATATACCTACGGAAGAAACTTTTGCCGTTGGCACGGCCGACGTGACGAGAACCTACGAATGGACAATCGCTGCCGAAGACCTCGGAGCTACGGACGACTGGGATTTCAACGATGCCGTGTTTACGTTCTCCGACCAAATCAAAGACCTGAACACCGAAAATATCGGTGCCGAGTACGACAACACCCGCGATTGGGGCCCGCGGGATGCAGAACCCGTGCGCGTTATCACCGTAACACCCAAGGCCGCAGGTGGCACAATGCCTCTTTACATCACCTACACCGGGAAAGTGTCCGGCATACCAACCCTTTACAACGGCGAAGGAGATTCGGCAGAAAAAATGTACAGCTCGGTTAATCCTAAAGGTTTCAACAATGCAATCTCCGCTTATCAAGAGCTCACCTTCATCGTGGGCGAGGAAATTCACGCTTGGCTTGGTGCTGATTCATACACAACAATGATTAACACCGGTGGTAAAAACCAGAATATCAAGGGCCGACCTGTAGAATTCGCTATTCCCGTCGACACTCATCTCGGCGTGGGCTATGATTCCGAAAGTGGCACATTCGAAAATTCCTCGCTTATGGCGTCGGTAGCGAACAAGACTCTCTGCGGCTTCGCTGTGCTTGTTGACCGCGACAACACCATCGACCTTAACAGGATGAGAAAATATTGCGAGGGAATGCACGTGCCCTACACATTCACCCTGGGCGAAGGCACCTACGTGATAGGCCGTCCCGACCCTGCCAACGGCGAGATTGCTCCGCAGATGATTCTCGTGAACAACGGCTACTGGAAGTGGCCGCAGGAGCGCGTGAAGATAAGCGAGGCTTATCCCGACTTTGCGGCGTGGCTTGCCAATCCTTCATCGGTGGCCGACTGGACCAAGAACTACGTGAAGGAGAAGGTGACTTATTGAGAAAATCCAAATTCTATATACTCCGGAGAGCTTGCTTGCGAAAGCAGGCTCTTTTTATGGCCCGTTTGTCTCCGGGTGCTTAAAAACTATTAAGGAAATTTTTCCTCAATTTGCACCATATTTAAATAATTGTTTGTAACTTTGCACTTGATAAACAAGCGCCCTACGCTTGCGACACCACAAAATACGGAAAATCAACAGATCAACTCTCATAACATAAAAACTACAATGAGCAAAACCGAAGAAATCAAGAAAGCCCTTGAGAGCTATGGCATCAAGGACGTGAAAGAGGTTGTGTACAACCCCTCGTACGAAGAACTCTTCAAAGACGAGACCGCTCCCAGCCTCGAAGGCTACGAGAAGGGCGTCGAGACTGAGCTCGCTGCCGTGAACGTGATGACCGGCGTGTACACCGGCCGCTCGCCCAAGGACAAATTCATCGTGCTCGACGAAAACTCCAAGGACACCGTGTGGTGGACCACCGAGGAATACAAGAACGACAACAAGCCCGCCAGCGAGGAAGCCTGGAAGGCCGTGAAGGAACTCGCCATCGAGGAACTCAGCGGCAAGAAGCTCTACGTGGTTGACGGCTTCTGCGGCGCCAACGCCGATACCCGTATGGCCGTTCGCTTCATCGTGGAAGTAGCATGGCAGGCCCACTTCGTGACCAACATGTTCATCCGCCCCACCGCCGAGGAACTCAAGGACTTCAAGCCCGATTTCATCGTCTACAACGCCTCCAAGGCAAAGCTCACCAACTATAAGGAACTGGGTCTGAACAGCGAGACCGCCGTTGTGTTCAACATCACTTCGCGCGAGCAGGTAATCATCAACACCTGGTACGGCGGCGAGATGAAGAAGGGCATGTTCTCCATGATGAACTACTTCCTCCCCCTCAAGGGCATCGCCTCGATGCACTGCTCGGCCAACACCGACCTGAACGGCGAGAACACCGCCATCTTCTTCGGCCTC
>CAMWRI010000055.1 GCA_947176585.1 uncultured Porphyromonadaceae bacterium | reverse complement strand
GGTCATTTATTCGTTTTCCTGGGCAAGAGGATTCCAGCCTTGCGCTTTCAGGGGAATTTCCGACTCGCCATCACGTGCGACGAGAGCACAGCCCTTGTCCTCATCCGTGATATAGCCTATTTCCTTCACCCCGGGAATCTGCCCTATCCTGTCGTGCATAGACAAGGGCACAGTGAAGAGCAATTCGTAATCTTCACCGCCGTTGAGCGCAGCGGTCACAAGATTCATATTGAGCTCCTCCGCCATCAGAGCTGTCTGATAGTCGATGGGAATACGATCTTCGTACACCCTGCATCCCACCTTGCTGTCCTTGCAGATATGCAACAGTTCCGACGACAAGCCGTCGCTCACGTCCATCATGGCCGTGGGCACTATGCCAGCCTTGGCAAGGGCTTCAATCACATCTCTGCGGGCTTCGGGTTTGAGCTGGCGCTCCACAATATACTCCTTGCCGGCAAAATCAGGCTGAAAGTCTGGCCGACCGGCAGAAGCCACCTTCTCACGTTCAAGCAACTGCAATCCCATGTAGGCCGCACCGAGGTCACCGCTTACACAAATGATATCCGTGGGCTTGGCTCCGCTGCGACGCACGGCTTTACCCTTGGGCACATCGCCAATACACGTGATGGTGATCACAAGTCCTTGGTGGGAAGCACAAGTGTCGCCACCCACGATATCTACTCCATAAATCTCGCATGCAAGACGTATACCGGAATAGAGGGCTTCAATATGCTCAACGGTGAAACGCTTGGAGATTCCCAGACCCACTGTTATCTGTCGCGGTGTGCCGTTCATCGCATATATATCCGAGAAATTCACCACGGCAGCTTTGTAGCCGAGATGTTTCAGGGGCACATATGTAAGATCGAAGTGCACGTTCTCGAGCAGCATGTCGGTGGTGACGAGAACCTCACTGTCGGGATAATTCAGCACCGCAGCATCATCACCCACCGAAACCACGGTGGAAGCATGATGCACAGGGAGCGAATCGGTGAGCCGGTCGATCAGACCGAACTCACCTAATGTGGAAATTTCTGTCTGGCTCATTGGTGGAGAGGTTCGAAAATCTTAACTGCGTGCCACCATCTCGCGCATGAGAGCAACCACTGTGGGCTGCGCCTTCACGGCAGCCTGCTGCACTTCTTCGTGGCTGGGCACATCATGTATGTCCTTGCCGCCGAGGTCGGTGATAACGCTGATTCCGAACACGCGCATGTTGCCATGCTTGGCAACGATTACTTCAGGGACGGTGCTCATGCCCACGGCATCGCCACCGATTACACGGAAGTACTCATACTCTGCAGGGGTCTCGAATGTCGGTCCGGTGGTTCCCACATACACACCATGCATCAGACGCATGTTGTTTTCATCTGCGATCTTGTCGGCCAGCGAGATCAGAGCGTGGTCGTAAGGCTCGGTCATAGCGGGGAAGCGGTCGCCCAGCTCCTTATAGTTCTTGCCGCGGAGAGGATTCTCTGGGAAGAGGTTGATATGGTCCGTTATCACCATCACGTCGCCCACACGGAATTCCTTGTTCATACCGCCGGCTGCATTGCTCACGAAGAGAGTGTCAACACCCAGTGCTTTCATTACACGCACGGGAAAAGTCACCTGCTTCATGTCGTAGCCCTCGTAGTAGTGGAAGCGTCCCTGCATTGCGATCACTCGCTTACCTCCCAGAGTGCCGAAAATGAGGTTGCCGCTGTGGCCCTCGACAGTGCTCACAGGGAAGTTGGGAATCTCTGCATAGGGAATATACTGTTTATCTTCCATGAAGTCGACTAGTGTGCCGAGGCCGGTACCGAGGATGATTGCGGTCTTGGGCATGTCGCTCACTTTTCCGGCGAGGAAGTTGGCTGTTTCTTTGATTTTATCAAGCATAGTTTTTATGGTTATGATATTGTTTTATTTTTAACGTAAAACGCCATGCTGCGCATCGCGGTTCACTGGCTGTTTGTTCTGATCACCTGTCTGAGGGTGTCGGCGAAAGCATCAGTGCCTCCCGCACCGGGCACAAATTCCACTTCTATGGGGAGATAGAAGGTGACAGCCTTGAGCTCATGCGGGAAATACGGATTGCAACTCATCCGCACGGCATCTTTCTCCGTCGTGACGATAATCTTATTTTCTCCACGCATCTTTTCAAACCTGTCGCGCAGCATTTCCATATCTTTGCGGGAGTAATTGTGATGATCCGCAAACACGTTCACTTTCACTTTAAAGCTGAAGCTCTTGAGGAAACGAACGAATGGCTTGGGATTCCCTATGCCTGCCACGGCGAGCACTGTGTCGGCCGGCCCGAGCCAGTCGAGATAAGGAATGCGTGCAACCGCATCCGGGAACAATGGCTGCAAAGGCTTGTATGCAAGTCTCGAGAAGAATAGGGTCTGATACGGAAACAGGTTGATATTATTACTGAAAATACGATAGTCCATGGGCTTGAGACGCGCCGGGCACTTGCTCACGATCACAAGATCGGCACGATTGAGCGCACGCACGCTTTCACGCAGGCGTCCGTAGGGCAACAGCTTGTCTTCGTACACCGGACGGTTGTACTCTGTCACCACCACGGCTGCCGTGGGTTTTACGTAGCGATGCTGGAAAGCATCGTCAAGCACTATCATATTGATACCCGGGTCGATGTTTAGCAACTCGCGGATACCGAAAACTCGATCCTCACACACTGCCACAACCACATCTCCACCGAATTTGTGGTACACCTGATAGGCTTCATCGCCAATATCGCGGGGTGTGGATTTCGATGTAGCCATCACGAAGCCCTTGGTGCGTCGTTTATACCCGCGGCTGAGATAGGCCACATGATTGGTGTTGCGCATGACGTTCAGGATAAACTCCACGTGCGGAGTTTTGCCTGTACCGCCAACGGCTATGTTGCCTACCACAACGATGGGCACACCGAAGCTGTGGGACCTCAGTATTTTCCAATCAAACAGTTTATTGCGCATATACACCACCGCCCCGTACAGTTTCGAGCACGGGAGCAGGATAGTGTGGCGTATAAACGATTTGAATGTCAAGGTTATGAGGTATAATTTTAGGTGATCAGCGGATTATAGTCATGGGCATGCGTGCCTGCATGGGATTCTGCTCCATGAGATTGCGGGCTATTTCCATAGCCTTGCGTTCGAGCGGCGAGTAGCCGGCCATCGCTTTCATTTCTTCAAGCGCTTTGCTCTCGCGCAGGATTGCCATCCATTTATTTTCATCATCGCGCGGATATGCCACAACTTCATCGGGAAGATTATTATCTGCTATAATGGCGGCTATGGCATCCTTGACACCGCCGATTTTATCGACCAGACCCAGGCGGAGAGCCGAGGTGCCCACCCACACACGTCCTTCGGCTATACTGCGCACGCTGTCCACGGGCAAATCACGACCGTCGGCCACGCGTTGCGTGAATATCGAGTAGATGTTATCTACTCCGTTCTGCATTGCAGCATGCTGTGCGGGAGTCATGGGATTGAACACCACAGGAAAAGAAGCATTGGGGTTGCTCTGCACAGTGGTGAAATGAACACCCAGCTTGTCGTTGAGCAACTTGGAGGCTTCAGGAATCATGCCGAACACTCCGATGGAGCCCGTGAGAGTCGTTGCATCGGCATATATACAGTCTGCTCCGCAAGAGATGTAGTAGCCTCCGCTGGCAGCATAGTCTCCCATAGACACATAGAGAGGTTTCCCCTTGGATTTGAAGTATTCCAGGGCTTCCCAAATCTGCTCGGATGCGAAAGCGCTACCTCCACCGCTATTAACTCGCATCACCATACCCTCAACGTTGTCATCATCGGCCAGCGCGATAATCTCGGGCACCATTTCTTCGCCAACGATACCGCCTTTGCCGCTATCCACGATGTCACCTACGGCATAGAGGAGCGCCACATGGGGCTTGCCGGATTTATCCACTGCATCAAAGGGATTTCCGGCAGCAGCAAGATACTCAGCAGGAGATACAAGGCGCAGGTTCTCATCATCAGCTCTATCCGTGAGGCGGCGCAGACGCTGCTCCATAAGGCGACGGTATACGGCTGCATCGGCAAGTCCGTCGGCAATCGTACGGTCGAGTTTCCAGGTGGAGCACATACTGTCGGCCCACATCTTCACTGTGCTCACCTCTATATCACGGCCTTGTGCTATCGCACCGGCCATGAAGTTCCAGATACTGTCGATATATTCCTGTTGCTGGCGACGTGCGGGCTCGCTCATTTCATTAAGTATAAACGGCTCTACAGCACTCTTATAGGTGCCAACCTTGATAATTTGCATGCTCACGCCCACCTTGTCGAGCAGATCCTTGAAGAAGGGAGTGAGAGAAGCGGCGCCATGCACGTCCACTTCGCCCATGGGGTTGACGAAAAGACTGTCGGCGGTAGTGGCAACCATATAGGCTCCTTGCGAATAGCTGTCGGAATAAGCATACACCCATTTGCCGGATTTTTCCTTGAACTCACGTATATAGGCCGCAAGCTCTTCACAGCCTGCCACACCTCCGGCAAAACTGCCGCAATCGATATATACACCCTCGATCTTGCTGTCGCCGGCAGCTTTTTCAAGAGCCGAGCGAAGCTCGTCGAGAGCAATCGTGCCACCCACATTACCCTGAACTATATCCATTAGCGTGGGTGTGGTGAGTCGTTCGGTGAGCTCTCCGTCGAGTTTGAGATGTAGAATAGAATTCTTTTCAAGTCCGCTACTGCTGCTCAGCGACTTACCGGCTACCACACCGATAACTCCCAGTATCACGAAAACGGCGAGCACTCCGCTCAGGAACACGCCGGCCACAGTGCCGAGCATGGATATGAAGAATCTTTTCAGCATTTGTCTAATTTTTTGCTACAAAGATATATAATATTTGCGAATTTTAGTAAAATTAACCATTAAAATTCAGAACTGAAGTGAAAACGAATTTTCGGAAAATCGTTCTGAGCCATCTGGAGCACATAGTTTGAGTCGGCAAGAAACACATCCCTGCCCTCCCGGTCCACGGCCATAAACTGATGCTTGCGCTTCTTGAATGCTTCGAGGGCGGCTTCGTCGTCGCTCTCTATCCAGCAAGCCTTGTAGAGCGAGATAGGTTCCCACCTGCACTGGGCACCATATTCGTGAAGCAGGCGATACTGAATCACTTCAAACTGAAGTTGCCCCACGGTGCCTATGATTTTACGGCCGTTGAACTGGTTGACAAACAGCTGGGCCACACCCTCGTCCATCAACTGCTGTATGCCTTTCTCGAGCTGCTTGCTCTTCATGGGATCGGTATTCTCGATATACTTGAACATCTCCGGCGAGAAACTTGGTAATCCTTTGAAGTGGATGTCTTCACCCTCTGTGAGGGTATCGCCTATCTTGAAATTGCCCGTATCGGGCAGACCCACGATATCGCCGGGATATGCCTCGTCCACGATACTTTTCTTCTGGGCCATGAATGCCGTGGGGGCCGAAAATTTCATGACCTTGCCCGTGCGCACCTGCTTGTACGGGCTGTTGCGCTCGAATTTTCCGGAGCACACCTTCACAAATGCTATGCAACTGCGGTGGTTGGGATCCATATTCGCATGGATTTTGAACACGAAGCCCGAGAATTTCTCCTCATCCGGACTGATTGTACGTTCTTCGGTGGTCACAGACTTGGGAGCCGGAGCAATCTTAACGAAGCAGTCAAGCAATTCTTTGACACCGAAAGTATTTAGTGCCGAGCCGAAGAACACGGGAGCGAGTTTGCCTTCCAGATACGGCTCCACACTGAATTCGGGGTACACGCCTTGGATCAGCTCCAGATCGTCGCGCAATTGTGCGGCTTCTTTTTCTCCCACAGCCTGATCTACTCTCGTGTCATTCACGTCATCAATCTCCACACGCTCGCTCACCTTCTGCTTGTCAGGAGTGAAAAGATCCAGCGAGTTTTCGTATATATTGTAGACACCTTTGAACTTGGCACCGATACCGATGGGCCATGAAAGCGGGCGCACGGCAATCTTGAGCTCGGCTTCCAGTTCGTCGAGAATCTCAAACGGATCGCGCCCCTCACGGTCGAGTTTGTTGACGAAGATTATCACAGGGGTGTTGCGCATGCGGCACACTTCCATGAGCTTGCGCGTCTGCTGCTCCACGCCCTTCGCCACATCCACAACGATGATCACGCTATCCACGGCAGTAAGCGTCCTGTACGTGTCTTCTGCAAAATCCTGGTGGCCGGGCGTGTCGAGAATATTTATTTTATAATCGCCGTAATTGAAACCCATGACCGACGTGGCCACAGATATACCGCGCTGCTTCTCGATTTCCATCCAGTCGCTGGTGGCTGTCTTTTTTATCTTGTTGCTTTTAACGGCGCCGGCTATGTGGATAGCGCCGCCGAAGAGCAGAAGTTTCTCGGTGAGTGTGGTCTTGCCGGCATCCGGATGGGATATGATGGCGAAGGTGCGCCGGCGATCAATTTCCTGACTGAGTGTAGACATAATTATTTCATTTGCTGCAGGCAACGCAGCAGGGATTCATGCCAGTGGGGTATTGTAATGCCGTAAGTGGCTTTGATTTTATTCTTGTCGAGCACGGAGTAATACGGACGGGTGACAGCCGTGGGATAGTCGCTCGTGGGCACGGGCACCACCTTGCAGTTCTTCCCTGCGGCTTTCATTATCGCCTCGGCGAAATCATACCATGAGCATACGCCCTCGTTGCTATAGTTGAAGATTCCGCTCACCCATTGTGAAGACAGCACCATGGTGGCGATAGCTTCGGCAAGATCTGGTGCATATGTGGGTGTGCCGATCTGGTCGCACACCACATTCACCACCGGGCGCTCATCGGCCAGACGCAGCATGGTACGCACGAAATTACGTCCCACCGGGGAATATAGCCAGCTTGTGCGCACGATTGCACTTTCGGGCGACAGTGCCAGCAGCGCAGTCTCGCCTTTTCGCTTGGTAGCTCCATATTGCGACGCCGGATTCACTTTGTCGCTCTCTTTGTACGGACGATAGGATTTGCCGTCAAACACGTAATCGGTGCTCACATGGAGGATGCGCACACCCAATTCATCGGCATGGCGTGCAAGATTGGCCACTCCGTCAATATTGATAGCAGCACATTCGAGTTTGTCTTCCTCGGCTTTCTCCACATTGGTATAGGCTGCACAGTTTATGATTCGCGAGTATTCGCCTTCGCGCAGAAAACGCTCAACGGCAACCGCATCGCAGATATCAAGTTCATCACGGTCGACGTATGTGGTGCAACCGGGACAACGCCGCTCAAGCACTTCGCGCAACGCCGTACCCAACTGGCCACGACAACCGGTCACTAAAATCTTCATCGTTATAATCTTAATACGTCTTGCAAAGTTACATAAAAAGTGGCAAAGCTCCAAACTGCTTTTGCACGGCGCAAAGATGCGCTTACAAAAAGACCCCGGCTCGTTTGCCGGGGTCGCGATCGCATATGTTTTATCAGTCTATCTGAACCACGAGATAATTGCTCAGGCTCCAGAACGACGCGGGATTGGTGATGCGCAGAACCTTCTGGCCGCCTTCCGTCGCGATGGTGTAGGATGATTCGGGCTGATTGGTCAGCACCTTGGCCTTATCGCTGTGGAGGGGAATCACTGTGAGTGTACGCTTGTCGGCGGTTGTGAAGAAGTTGCGGTCGAAGTCACCTTCCATAATCTTGGTCTTGCGCAGGAAGCCAGTCTCGATCACGGCTTTCTCTTTCAGCTCTTTTTTACTGCCCACGGCATAATAGCAAGTGTTCAGCTCATTGGCGAGATCCACGCTCTCCTGCTCTGCCGCATCCTTCTGCTCTGTAACGGAAGCCACGGTAGTATTGAGGGAATCGACTGTCGTGCTGAGTTCTCCGATACGGGCGGTAGCTTCCGTAAGACTGTTCTTGAGTGCGGCGATTTCATTGGCCTGCGTGTCTATCTGGTTACGCAGTGTCGCGATTGTGTTGCGGAGGTTGTTGTTGGTGAGATTCGAGCTGTTGAGTTTCTTTTCAAGTTCGGCCAGTTTCTCGCGACGATCCTGCAGAGCCTTTTGAATAGCCGCGATATCCGCCTGAATCTGCTCACGCTGGCTGGGTGTTTCACCGGCAGCGGCAGCATTCACGGTGAGTATATTTTCGAGAGCCTTAATCTGGTCCATGCCCTGCGATATCTCGTTTACAAGAAGGAAAAGCTGGTCACGGTCGGCCACGGCATTCTGAAGCTCCACTTTGGAGGCATCGGCAAGTGCCTGCTTCTGCGCCTCGTCCGATTCATTTTTCTGATTGCAGGCGCTGAGCATGAGCAGAGCACCGAGAGTGGCTAAAATAGTCTTTTTCATACTTTCATAAATTTCAGTTATAACGTCAGGACCGATACTTGTTGCGATGTACCTTCGACCGCTCGCGATCTTTGCCCTCTATAATGATAACAATTTCTCCTCTTGCCTGGTTCGCAGTGAAATAATCACGGAGCGCTCCGAGCGTATCACGATGTACCGTTTCGTGAATTTTGGATATCTCACGTGCAACGGCCGCCGGCCGTTCCTCACCACAGGCTACAGCAAGCTCGGATAGCGTGCGTGCCACCCGCAGGGGCGATTCATATATAATAAAAGTCCGATCGCTTTCGGCAAGCTCCGCAATGCGAGTGGCTCGACCTTTTTTCTGGGGAAGAAAACCCTCGAATATAAAGCGGTCGCACGGCAGTCCGCTGCTCACGAGCGCCGGAACGAAAGCCGTGGCACCCGGCAGCGTCACCACTTCGCTGCCACGACGCCTGCACTCGCGCGAAAGCAGAAATCCGGGATCACTGATTCCCGGAGTGCCGGCATCACTAACGAGAGCTATATCTTCCCCACCCTCAAGACGCATCAGCACCGGTTCGATGCTTTCATGCTCATTGAATTTGTGATGGCTGCTCATGGGGGTAGCGATATCGAAATGACGCATCAGCACTCCCGATGTGCGCGTGTCTTCGGCGAGCACGAGTGATACGTTTCTGAGCACCTCGATGGCTCGCGGCGTCATGTCGGAAAGATTCCCCACCGGTGTGGGCACAATATATAATTTGCCGCTCACTGCCTTATTCCGAAATGGGCGTTGACAATATTCATAAAATCAGCCCCGTCCTCGCTGTCCACGTCGATGATGGCAGCAAGATATTTTTGAGCTTCCCTGCCGTCAGTCATGGCTTCGAGCTTGTCGAGTACATCACTGAACCGCTCGTTGCTGCCGCCGAACAGTGTGCGACGGAAGCGGAATTTATCATTGAGAGTGAAAGCCCGGCGCAAGTCGGCCGATTCGCGGCGGGCTATGAGCTCGTCCAGTTTAAGCACTTCGGGTTCTGCCGTAGATACCGGAGCAGAAACGGGTTCGGACACGGCTTCAACAGCCGGGGCTTGGGTAGCTTCCACCACAATCTCTGGCTCAACTGCAATCTCAACAACACTTACAGTCGCCTCCTCCACTTCCGGCTGCGGTTCAGGGATGAATTCCTCGGTGATTTCAGGTTCGGATTCAGACACGGCGCACACGGATTCGGCTTGCCCGGCTGCCCACACGGATTCAAATATCTTGCTGTATAATTCAAAAGCCTCACGGATCTGAGGGGCAACTTCGTTTTCGGCTTCCGGACGCTCGATTGCCACGCGCAGAAGCCCTTCCATCCTGATACCTGCGGCAAGCAGTCCGCACAGCAATCCTTTTCTTTGATCCTGCTCCATCACTCTGTCTCGATATTGAATGTTGACAATAGATATTTGCTGATAGCCTCTCTCACACGGCCACGGGGACAATAGAACGAATTGACCATTATCACTACCACATGCGTGGGCTTGCCATCCTCATCAAGAAGATAGCCGGCGTAGCACTGCACTGCGCTCACGCTGCCGGTTTTCAGAGCAAGCCTGCCTTTAAGAGGCGTCTTGGCCATAAATGATTTCATGGTACCGTTCACTCCGGCACGGGGCAGAAGCGAAGGATATAGCTCCCCGTACGGGCTCCGAGCCATCCATTCGAGCACATAGCCCAGGACGCGCGGAGTAAGTTTATTGCCCATCGACAAGCCGCTGCCGTCAAGGATTCCGCAATATTTGAGGCTGATGCCGCGGGCATCCCACAGCTCTTTTTCTCGTTTTATCACGTCCTTGCGGTTGTCGGAAGGAGATACGGCACGAAGCATTCCCTCGGCCATCATATTGTCGCTACGCACCAGCAGACTTTTAAGTATGGCCGAAGCCGCGGGCGATTTGTGCACATACACCGATTCCGACTCCTGCCGGGCCGTGGAAGCGTTTTTTTCTCCGCCCACCACAACACCTGCATTGCGCAGTCTTTCAGTAAGTTCATGCGACAGCACCTTAGCAGGATATGGCATTGTGGCAGTTAGGCTCCATTTGGCGTTGTTGATATCGCGACCCCACACCTCAAGGGTATTTGAGCCTGCTCCGCGCAAGAGATCCGTTCCGTCTGCATCCTTGTGCAGTTCCACTTTGAGATCCGGCACATGCGGCTGTGTGCGGCCGGTTGCAGGCCACAGACGGAACACATTGTCGCGCCAGTTGGCTCCGTAAAGCGCCGCGCCATAGCTCCACGCCACATCTTCTATCTCCCACTGGGGCACAGGACCGGCATCTTTAAGTGTCTCCGCCACTACCACGCGGCCGCTTATGCTCTTTATGCCCATCGCCCGGAGATGGGAAATCACGCTGTCGCAGAATCCCAGATTCTTGTCGAAATATTCACTTTCAAGAGTGGGATCGGCCACGGAATTCACCACCAGGTCGCCATGCCAGGCCGAACCGCTGCGGCTGCCTCGCAGATTCACGGGAGTGGTGAAGCTGAAATCCGGTCCCAGCACGGAAAGTGCCGTAGCAGCCGTGAGCGCCTTCATAGTGGATGCCGGAGTGATAGCCATTCCGGCATTGTGTTCGGCTATCACTTTATCTTCCTGAAGGTCTTTAATGTAGATTCCCACAGTGGCCGTTTCCTCTCCCTCGAATCCCAGCACGGATTCCGCCGATGCCGTTACTGCAATACCGGCACACAGCAAAATAGCCGCAAATCGTTGTGCCCCCTTCATCAGAATACCGGGAATGACGAGGGGTTGCGAACGAATTTTTGCTCAAACTCGGCGTTGGAGATACAAAGGAAGTATATCCCCTGCACGAACGTGATAAACGACCATAAACCGCAGGTAATGAGACACAGCAGAATGGTGTAGATACCTCCGGCCACTTTGTTGAGATAAAAATAGTGTATACCGAGTGCGCCTATGAAGATAGCGAGGAGCGCGGCTACACCGCGCGACTTGCCCTCGGGGCCACAGCTGTTGAAAGGATTATTGTTGTCGTAGTACTGGTTGCCGTATGGCTGCGGATTATACTGCGGAGGCTCCTGATAACTGCGTTGCGAACTCATCTCACACCCGCAGTGTGAGCAAAAATTAGAATTATCGGGCACCACGGTGCCGCATTTGGGACATAGCTTGTTCATAGGGGCAAATTTACAAAAAACTTTTATAACAAGCAAAACGCGGCCGCCTTTGTAGCGGCCGCGCATGAGATTTTTGCTATGGAATCAGTCCTCCGTATTCTTCTCGGCGTACTCCTTCAGGAGCTTGTCCTGAACATCGCCGGGCACGAGTTCGTAGGATGCGAACTGCATCGTGAAGCTGGAACGGCCGCCGGTGATCGAACTGAGGGCCGTGGAGTAGTTGGCCATCTCCTTAAGAGGAACCTTGGCCGAGATAACTTCGAAGCCGTTTTCGCTGCGCATACCCATGATGATCGCACGACGACCCTGAAGATCGCTCATCACATCGCCCATCACATCGGCAGGCACCATCACCTCTACGTCATATACGGGTTCGAGCACCTTCGGACCGGCATTGCGGAATGCCTCGCTGAAGGCGTTGCGGCCGGCCAGACGGAACGAGATTTCATTGCTGTCCACGGGGTGCATCTTGCCGTCGTAGATGATTACACGCACATCGCGGGCATAGCTGCCGGTGAGAGGGCCCTGCTCCATGCGGTCCATGAGGCCCTTGATGATGGCGGGAATGAAGCGGGCATCGATAGCACCACCCACGATACTGTTGCACACCACGAGCTTGCCGCCCCAGGCCAGGGGTATCTCCTGGGTATCGCGCACGTTCATCTTGAATTCCTGGTTGCCGAACTTGTAGGTATCGGGCACGGGCATTCCCTCGAAATAGGGCTCCACGATCAGGTGCACCTCGCCGAACTGTCCGGCACCGCCGCTCTGCTTCTTGTGGCGGTAATCGGCGCGCGCGGCCTTGGTGATAGTCTCGCGATAGGGAATTTTGGGTTCCTCGAACACGATGGGAAGCTTGTCGTTGTTCTCCACGCGCCACTTGAGGGTGCGCAGGTGGAATTCACCCTGGCCCGAGAGGATAGTCTGCTTCAATTCCTTGCTCTGCTCTATCTGCCATGTGGGATCTTCCTCGTGCATACGGGTGAGTATGGCATTGAGTTTTTCAGCATCGCTCTCGGTCACGGGACGCACGGCACGCTGATACTTGGGTGCGGGATATTTGATGAAGTCGAATTCATAGTCGCAGCCTTTCTCGTCGAGGGTGTTGCCGGTGCGGGCATCCTTGAGTTTCACTGCGGCGCCTATGTCGCCGGCCTCGAGAGTGTCCACCGGAGTCTTTATCTGGCCGCACACGCAGAAAATCTGGGCAAGGCGTTCCTTGCTGCCACGGGTCACGTTGTCGAGGTCGGCACCTGCACGCAGCGTTCCGCTCATCACCTTGAAGTAGCTCACTTCACCGATGTGGGGCTCCACAGTGGTCTTGAACATGAACAGGCTCACAGGACCGGCTGCGTCGGGCTTCACCTCGTTGCCTGCGGTGTCCACGGGTGCGGGCATGTCCTCGACGAATGGCACAACGTTGCCCAGGAATTCCATCATGCGGCGCACACCCATATCCTTGGCGGCGCTCACGCAGAACACGGGATAGATCGAACGGTCGATCAAGCCCTTGCGGATACCCATGCGCATTTCGTCTTCAGTGAGGTGTTCGGTCTCGAAGAATTTCTCCATCAGACTTTCATCGTTTTCGGCAGCGGCCTCCACGAGGGCCTTGTGCAGTTCCATGGCACGATCCATCTCCTCGGCGGGGATTTCTTCGATGACGGGCACACCGCCGTCAGGTCCCCACGAGTATTTCTTCATCAGCAGCACGTCGATCATGGCGTTGAAGCCGGGACCGCACTGCAGCGGATACTGGATGGGCACCACCTTGGAACCGAAAATTTCTTTCATCTGCTCGATCACGTTCTCGTAATCGGCCTTTTCGCCGTCCAGCTGGTTGATGGCGAAGATAATAGGCTTTTTAATGGAGGATGCCGTGCGGAAGATATTCTGGGTGCCCACTTCCACACCGTACTGGCCGTTAACAACGATCACACCCGTGTCGGTCACGTTCAGGGCCGTGATGGCATTGCCCACGAAGTCATCGGCTCCGGGGCAGTCGATCACGTTAAGTTTCTTATTGAGGAATTCGGCATAGAACACTGTCGAAAAAACCGAATATCCGTATTCCTTTTCTACAGGGAAATAGTCGCACACGGTGTTACCGGCTTCGATGGTGCCGCGGCGTTTTATCACTCCACACTCGTAGAGCATCGACTCGGCGAGTGTGGTTTTACCTGAGCCCTTGCTTCCAAGAAGGGCTATGTTTTTGATTTCGTTGGTTTTATAGGTTTTCATAGCTTAGTTTTTGGTATCTGAAGCCAGATGATTTAAGATTTCGCTTGCAATTTATTAATTAATTTGCAAAAACCGCAACTATTTTTCTATGTTACGCAACACATTTTCTGATATTTTTGATTTCCGCCCATAATTCATGAAAAATTCGTAACTTTGGCACCGTATTTGCATTATCGCATTGTATGGAAAATAAGGACGAACACAATAATATAATAGTGAACGTGCAGAGCCTCACCGACGAGCCCTGGACGATTGATAGCACCATAGACCTCGACAGCCTTCCTGTCCTGCCCACGCGCGACTCCGTGATTTTTCCCATGAGCACGGTGCCGCTGTCGCTCGGACGCGAGAAAGCGCTGGAGATAGCGCGCGCCGCCTCCGATAAGGATGTGGCCATAGGCATCGTGTGCCAGAAAGACTCCCGGGAGGAGAATCCCACCCTCACCAAGCTGCACCGCTACGGAGTTGTGGCTCAGGTAATGCGTGTGATAGATCTGCCCGACGGGTCGCACACGGCCATAGTGCGCACTACCGACCGGTTCCGCATCCGCGGCAAAGGTCTTGCCGCTGCCGGCACTCTTGATGCGGCACCCATCCACGCCCGAGTCGAGATCTTGCCGGAAACTGTACCTGATTCCGACTATTTCGCAGCCACAATGAGTATGCTGGTTGCAGCTGCGCGCAAGTTCGCTTCTTCCACGCTCGACCCTGCCGAGCCTTTCATCCAGAATATCGAGGGATTGGAATCCAGTCCGTTGATGCTGCTTAATTTCCTGTGCACCAATCTGCCGTTCAGCAGCGACGAAAAGATCAGGCTGATATCCCTGCCGTCGCTCACGGAGCGTGCGGAGATGGCTCTTTCGCTCGTCAACGCACATCTCGAAAAGGTGAATCTGCTACACGAGATCAGCGAACGCACCAAATCGTCGCTTTCCGACAATCAGCGCCAGTCGTTCCTGCAGGCTCAGATCGAAAGCATCCGCCAGGAATTATACGGCGACTCGGGCGACGACAGCATCGAACTTTTGACGCGCGCCAAGGAAAACAACCTGCCCGAAGAGGTGATGGCCAAGGTGAACACAGAGATTGAAAAGCTCCGCCGCTACAATCCGCAGAGTCCGGATTACGCCATTCAGTATTCCTACATAGAAACCATAGTAGGCTTGCCCTGGAGCAAGCACACACCGATGCCCAAGAACAGCAAAAAGGCATTCTCCAAAGCATCTTCTGTTCTCGACAGCGACCATTATGGTCTTGAGAAGGTGAAGGAACGCATTCTCGAACAGCTTGCAATGATTTTTCGCAATCCCGAAGGCCATCAACCCATCCTGTGCCTCGTGGGTCCTCCCGGAGTGGGCAAGACCAGTTTGGGAAAAAGCATAGCTGATGTCCTGGGCAAGCAATATCAGCGCGTGGCTCTCGGCGGACTGCATGATGAGGCCGAAATCCGCGGTCATCGGCGCACGTATATCGGTGCCATGCCCGGCCGTATCATCGATGCCATCAAGCGTGCGGGCACCAATAATCCTGTGCTGCTGCTTGACGAGATAGACAAGCTGGGACGCGACTTCAAGGGCGATCCTTCATCGGCATTGCTCGAAGTCCTCGACCCCGAGCAGAACGTGAAATTCCACGACAACTACATCGACATTGATTTCAATCTGTCAAATGTTCTGTTCATCGCCACTGCCAACACCCTTTCGACAATACCGGCTCCGCTGCTCGACCGCATGGAAATTATCGAAATCAGCGGCTACCTGCCTGAAGAGAAGCAGGCTATCGCCGAGAAGCATCTGATGAAGCGTGTGCTGGATAAAGCCCGTATGACCGGTGAAGTGAAGATTTCGTCCGGCGCTATGAGAGCGATTATCGACAACTATACCGCCGAAAGCGGCGTTCGCCGTTTGCAGAAGTGCCTCGAACAGATAGTGCGCAAGGCTGCAATGGCGCAGATCAGCGGCAAGGACTTTCCTCGTCCCGTGAAGCCGGAGCATCTTAAAGAGCTTCTGGGGCTGCCTGTGCATCGCCCCGAACGATACGAAGGAAATGAGTTCGCGGGTGTCGTCACAGGTCTTGCATGGACATCCGTAGGAGGAGAAATCCTACTTGCGGAGGCTTCGCTCTCGGCCGGCAAAGGAGAAAAAGTATCGCTCACCGGCAATCTCGGCGACGTGATGAAGGAATCCGCCGCCATAGCCCTTCAATGGGTGCGTGCGCATGCTGCGCTGCTGGGGATTGACCCTGAGTTGTTCGGCAAAAATAATCTGCACATCCACTTCCCGGAAGGAGCTATCCCGAAGGACGGACCTTCAGCCGGCATAACCATAGCCACAGCCATAGTATCGGCATTCAAGCAAACGCGCGTGGCGCCGCGCATAGCCATGACGGGAGAGATCACCCTGCGCGGACGCGTGTTGCCGGTGGGAGGTATCAAAGAAAAGATTCTTGCCGCCAAGCGTGCAGGCATCACTGATATCATTCTTTCGGCTGAAAACCGCCGCGACGTGGAAGATATCGCCGAAAAATACCGCGACGGTCTCAATTTCCACTATGTCAACACTGTGATGGAAGTGATCAGGCTTGCCGTAACGGACGAGCCTGCTCTCGACGCCATTACTCTGTAGGATATCTCTTTAAGACCCCGTTCCCCAATATTTGTTAAGACCCGGTTCCCCAATATTTGTTAATGCTGAGGCGGTCAAGCGTTTTGCAGATGTGTTCGCGCAGTGAGGGAGCAATGCGGTTGCATTGTGACCGAAACAA
>CAMWRI010000054.1 GCA_947176585.1 uncultured Porphyromonadaceae bacterium | reverse complement strand
AACACTGACAGTTATCAGCATTAGGCGTTCTTGAATGTATTAAGTTTTATCGCTCAGTAACAGTCAATGACTATCAATATAAGTCATTGATAATCAACTGATTACTTGCCGATGCAAAACCGGGAGAAGATGGTGGCGAGGATTTCGGGGGTGGAGATAGCGCCGGTGATGGTGGCGAGGGCGTCGATGCAGGCGCGGAGGTCCTGGGCCACGAGGTCGCCGGGGATACCGGCGTTGAGGGCATCCACGGTGCGCGCTGCCGCGGCCGAGGCATCGCGCAGGGCCTGATGGTGGCGCGCGTTGGCCACGAGGGTGTCGCCGGCATGGGCCGCGAGATCGCGGCATGCATCGGCCAGAGCATCGCGCAGGCGGTCTATGCCTGCGCCGGTGGTGGCGCTGGTAGGCACCACTTTGGCGCTCGCGGCTTCGGGAGGCAACTGCACGTTTGTGCGGCCGGCGAGGTCGTATTTGTTGGCCGCTACTATCAGCGTAGTATCAGGGGCCGTTTGCAGGGCGGCAGCAACATCGGCCCAGGGCACGTTCGCGTCGCGCGCGGTGGTGTCGACCACCAGGAGGATGATGGCAGCACGACCCAGAGCGCGCCTTGAGCGCTCGATGCCCATAGCCTCGATGGTGTCGGCGGTGTCGCGGAATCCGGCGGTATCGCTCAGGCGCAACGTGTAGTCGCCCACGGCGATGGTGTCTTCCACTACATCGCGCGTGGTGCCGTGAATGTCGCTCACTATGGCGCGGTCGTCGCCGGCCAGGGCGTTGAGAATCGACGATTTACCTGCATTCGTGGCGCCCACGATGGCCACGGGGATACCGTTGCGTATGGCCTGGCCTGCGGCGAATCCGTCGGCCAGCCTGGCAGTGCTGTCGCGCACCTCGGCGGCCAAGGCCGTAAGCCGCTCTCGAGATGCAAATTCAACATCTTCCTCGCTGAAGTCGAGTTCAAGCTCAAGTAGGGCGGCCAGTTCCACCAACTGACCACGCATAGCCTCGATGCGCTTCGAGAAATCGCCGCGCATGCCGCTCAGAGCCATACGGTGGGCCGCACGCGATGTGGATGCAATCAGATCGGCCACAGCCTCCGTCTGCGCCAGATCCATTTTGCCTGCCGCAAATGCCCGGCGCGAAAACTCACCCGGTTCTGCCAGCCTCGCACCGGCACCTATCAGTGCCATTATCAGCTCGCGCTGCACCCATGCCGAGCCGTGTACACTCAGCTCCACCACATCGTCGCCCGTAAAAGAAGCCGGCGCACGAAATACGGTTGCCACCGCCGAGTCCAGAGCTTCGCCGCGCGTGTCGAGCACCGTACCCAGCGCGCACGTGTGCGACGGCAACTCGTTCAACTTGCGCCGAGAGCGCCACAGCCGGTCGGCTATTTCAATAGCCTGCGGGCCACTGATGCGCGCCACGGCAATGCCTCCTACGCCCGGGGCCGTAGAGATGGCGCAGATGGTGTCGGTGTTCATTTCAACGTTTGCCATAGTGGGTACGAAGCGTGGCTTTCAACCTCTTTTTCAATATCATCCGGCAGTGCGCTGAAGAAATCCAGACCCGTGATGGCCTCAACCTCGTCGATAGTCATCGCGCAGCTCTGCACTCCGCCTTCCACCCTTGCGTTGGGCATCACGAAGCCTATCCCGCGCGGCGGATCCACATAGGGCGCCAGCACCACCTTGAAGAAGCGCTCCGGCACCGGCACGCGGCTCGGGCCTATGTGGCGCGGCATCCTGTCGGTGAGCACCGGGCCGGTAATAATCACCAGCGCGCTGTCGCGCACGGCCCACGCCCGGCAATTATTCTCCAGCGTGCTCCAGGCTCCGCTGTTCATCGCCGAAACCTGCGGGCACACATTGCTCAGGTTGTGCGACGCACGCATAGCCTCGGCGCTCCACTTCATGTCGGCCGCCGGCGCCATGTGGCCGCGCGAGTAGCCCGACTTCTTATAGTCGGCCAGCGTGGCGCAGCCCTCCACGCTCTTATCCTCGAAGAACTTCGATAGGCGCTGCTCCGGGCCGTCCACCTCGTCGGCCGTGAGCTCCCACACTACATAATTGGGCATGTGGCAATACTTGTTGAAATTCACCGTGAAGCCCGGATAGCGCACGATCTGCACCGGCACCTCCTTGCCCGTCTTCACGTCGTCCAGACGTCCCTCCAGCGGCAGCCGCCACGGCTCATTCACCACCACCTCCGGCACCCGGCCCGTCCAGCTCGACAGCCAGGTGTATAGGCCCCACAACGCCAGCACCACCAGCACAATCACCAGTATTTCCACCAGCGTGCGCCGCCGCGTAGCCTTGCGCCTGCGCGCTTCCGTGCGCGCCTGATACGAAGAATTATAGAGAGGATCCGGCGAAGCCATAACATTCACATTGAAAAAATCCCGACAGCGTCAAGGCAGGCGCAATCGGGATTAATTAATTTTAAGAAGTAGTCTTACCAGGATTCGAACCTAGACAGACAGAACCAAAAACTGTAGTGCTACCATTACACCATAAGACTATCCTGTGTGCCCAGCAGCCCGCAGGCCACTAAAGCACTGCAAAGTTAGCGCCTTTTTTCCACCCATGCAAGCCCTGACGCTGAATTTTTATCATCAACCTAAAAAAGAGCTGTGCTGAGGGCTTTAGGGACACTAAGGTCTCTAAAGTCGTTAAGGTTATAGGAGAACCCATTTCTCAATATCCCCTCTTGTTGCGCCTCAGGGCGACCATGCGCTCGGAGAATCCCCCGTTGTCGATGAAGTCGGAGGCGAGGCGCTCGAGTTGCCGGTGGAGCAGGTAGTCGGCCTGGTTTATCAGTATTATCGCCATATTGGCGATAGTCTCCGGCGGCCGTGTCTCAATCAGATTCATGAAATACGCCGCATCACTGTGCTCGCGCCCCAGCTGCCGCATGGTTTCGTATTCGATGCTCTTTTCTTCCCATTGGCGCTTGCCACGTGTTTTGAGGAAATCCTCATAATCTTCGAGCAATTCTTTCAAGCTCGCTTTGGCCACGTTGAGCAGGCGTATCTCGGTTTTCGATGATGTAGCTGCCGCCGAACAACCCTCCACGATGTTCTGCTTGCCGCTTCGCGCCGCTTGAATCATCTGGTCTATCGTGCGGTCACCTCTCTGCAGAAACTTGTTGCAGAAGAAGTAGGTGATCTGAAAAATCACATCACTCTTCTGATAACTCAGCAGTTTCTTGTAGTTGCCCTTCCGAGGAATTAATTCGTTCATGCCGTTGTGTAAATATCACAAAGATAAAAAGAATTCGCGAAGTCGCAAAGCTCACGGGCGATAAACATAATTTCGCCGCTCATAAACAAACAGAGGCCGCGGCCATCGGGCCGCAGCCTCTGCTTGATATATGGATTGGCATCTCAGGCTTTGGAGTAGAGGGAGAATTCGCAGCCGAATTCGTCTACGAGGCGGTTGTCGAGATCGTCGGCTTTCTCGGCCAGGCCCACGATGTTGTCGAGGATGCGCTCGGCCGAGTCGGGGGTGATATCGGCCAGATGGATGCGGTAGCACAGGTAGATCTGGCGTCCGTCGAGGCCCATCTTGTAGGGCGAGAAATCTGTGTCGAGCATGAAGTCGAGCACGGGCTCTACGTTCTTCTTGGGCAGCAGGTTGATGGGCGACACTGCGAAGAGATAGTTGCGGTCGTAAACGAAGAGGCGTATCTCCGAGCTGCCGCGATGAAACACCCACGAGTCGTGACCGCTGCGGGCCAGCACGGGATTGATGCCCATGCGCTCGATGGCGCTCTCCACGAAGCGGCCAAGTGCCGACATCTCGTGGGTGGCCAGCACGCTCTCGTCGATCTGTGCGCCGCACGAGGGGCAGTACTCCTCGTCGCCACTGATGAGCTCGTCGCAGCTTGCACACTGCACGTGAAATTCGCTGCGGTCAAGGTCTTCAATCGCGTCGAGCAGCTGGCGCAGGGCCTCCACGCGCACGCCGAAGCCCATGTTGTCGGCCGATGACGAGGCGAATTTGCTCACCGTAACGCCTATGACCTCGCCGTTCTCGTTGATGATGGGGCCACCGGAGTTGCCGGGGTTCACCGGCGCATCCACCTGGATATAGTATTTGCCGTCCATGAGCTGCCGGGGCGATGACAGCGAGCCCTCGGTGATAGTGAACGGCATCCCGAAAGGATAACCTGCCACGCGCACCTTGGAGCCGATAGCCGGATCTTCATCGCCGGAGATGGGGAAGTCGGGCAGGTGGCTGAAGTCTTCGTCCACGGCCAGCAGTGCCAGATCGAGCTCAGGATTTACTACCACCACGCGTGCTTCGTAGGGGTTGCGGTCGTTGTCGTGAACGGCCACAGTGCGGTAGCCTGCCACAACGTGGTAATTGGTTACGAACACGTCGTACGGCTTGAGATAAAAACAGCTGCCCGAGCCGTCGGCGTGGGTCACCTTGTATATGAGTTTGTTGATATCGTGATTCATAACGGGTAGTATTATCAGGGTTGAATCAGGAGCCCATGGCACTGAACATTATCATCTGCAGTTCCGTGGCCAGACGCATGTATTCGGCCACATTGCCGGCCTTGAGAGCCTCTTCCATCTTGCGTTGCATTTCCACAATCATCTCGCCGCTCATGGCTTCGGCCATTTTCTGATGGGCGGCCACGACATTAGCATAAGCCTCGTTCGTGGCTTCTTCGTCGTCGGCATCATTTTCTTCATCTTCGTCGTTTGCGTCGTCATCGCCTTCCTCCGGCTCGATGTCGCCGTTCATAATCTTATCCAGCGCTTTCGCCAGAATCTCGGCGGCCTCCTTGAGCGGCAGCTTGGCACTCTGCCGCAGAGCCGTTATAATGAGATACTCCAGCATCATGGGCACGTTTTCGTCGGCCAGCAGCTGATAGAAGGAATAGTAGATACGGGCCACCACCTGGTCGTAGTCGCGGCGTTCCAGCGCCTCCGATACGCCCTCGTGCAGCGATTCAAAGTCTTCCTGCACGCCCGGCAGCGTGGCCTGCGACTTTATCGACACCATCATTTCCACCGCATAAAGATCCTTTGCAAGCTCCTCCTTGGGCATCGCCAGCAGTTTCTCCAGGAACGACTTTCCGCGCATCACGAGTTCTTCCAGAGGCCGCTCGTCGTTCATGGCCTCCACGGCCTTTTCTATGTCGTTCACGAGCTGTCCCTGCGGATTGGCGAAGAAACTGAACTGATAGAGCGCGCCACAAAGCATCGTCCACGCATACACGTAGCGGCGCTGCGAGCAGTACTCCGAGGCAGCGTCGAGCGCCAGGCACCCTATTGTGTGCAGTCCGTCGTACACCGCATCCACCTGCTCGGCAGTGTAGGGCTCCACTTTGGGCTCATAGCAGCGCGTGGCGTTGAAGCGTGTGCACAATTCGTCGTCGTACTTGTCGCCTATGGCACACATATTGTACAGCACGGCATGAATCTTGTGGGGATGTGTGTCCGTGGCCGGGCACGTATATTCCATCTTCAGATAGTCGCCGTTCTTCACGAAGCGCGCCAGCATCAGGTTTGCGATATTCATCTCGGCAATCTTGCGCAGCATCGCCACGCGGCCCTTCTCGGGCAGGCGAAGGAAATCGGCCGAGATGTGCAGCTGCTCGGCAGTGAGGTCGATTTTCACCACTATGGAGCCGTGAGGAATCGTGTATTTGGTGCCGTCCTCGTTGCCGTAGCGCTCCCTGAAGTCGTAGTCGAGCGCGTCGATCAGCAGGCGGAGCGAGCCCGCATAATCGCCGCTTTCATAGGCCTCCACGGCCTGCTCCATCAGCTCGCCGTCGGTATATACAAGCTGCGAAGTGGATGCCGGGGGCACATAAGGAAATGATAGTTTCATTTGTGTCAAGGTTTTAAATTGCCGTAAAGATAAGCAATTCCCTTGAAATAACAAAGCGGCCACGTTCCCGTAGCCGCTTTGTGCTGATATAATGTTTATAGATCGGTAAAATGCTTCAGCTCTTGTCGCGCATGAAAATCTGGATGGGCGTGCCGGAGAAGTCCCAATGCTCGCGTATCTTGTTTTCGAGGTAGCGGCGGTAGGGCTCCTTCACCCACTGCGGCAGATTGCAGAAGAAGATAAAAGTGGGCACAGGCGCTCCCTTGAGCATCGTCACATATTTGATCTTCACGAACTTGCCCTTGTTGCTTGGTGGCGGGTAGGCGGCGATGTCCTCGAGCATCACGCGGTTCAGCTCCGAGGTGGGAATCTGGCGGCAGCGGTTCTTGTACACGTCCACAGCCGTCTCCAGCACCTTGAAGATGCGCTGCTTCGTGAGCGCCGATGCGAAGATGATGGGGAAGTCGGTGAAAGGCGCGAAGCGATCGCGTATGGCGGCCTCGTAATGCTTGATGGCGGCCGTGCTCTTGTCTTCGGCGATATCCCATTTGTTCACCACCACCACAAGGCCTTTTTTGTTGCGCTGGATGAGCGAGAATATGCTCACGTCCTGAGCCTCAATGCCGCGCGTGGCATCGATCATGAGGATGCACACGTCGCTGGCCTCGATCGAGCGGATGGAGCGGATCACGGAGTAGTATTCGATATCCTCGTGCACCTTGGTTTTCTTGCGGATGCCGGCGGTGTCGACGAGGTAGAAGTCGAAGCCGTATTTGTTGTAGCGCGTATAGATGCTGTCGCGCGTAGTGCCTGCGATGTCGGTCACTATGTGGCGGTCTTCGCCGATGAATGCGTTGATGAGCGAACTCTTGCCCGCGTTGGGGCGTCCCACTATCGCGAAGCGAGGGATGGCATCGAGCTGAGTGTCGTCGTCGGTGGGCTCCGGGAGGTCTTTCACCACTTCATCCAGGAGATCGCCGGTGCCGTAGCCGTTCACGGCCGAGATGGGGTATGGCTCTCCAAGGCCCAGGGCGTAGAACTCCGGCACGTTGTAGAGCCATTCGTTGCTGTCCACCTTGTTGGCCACCAGGATCACGGGCTTGCGGCTCTTGCGCAGGATTTCGGCCACGTGGTCGTCGAGGTCCGTCACGCCGTTCATGGCGTCCACCACAAAGAGGATCACATCTGCCTGCTCGATGGCAAGCTCCACCTGCTTGTTGATTTCGCTTTCAAATATGTCTTCCGAGTTGACCACCCAGCCGCCGGTGTCGACGATGGAAAATTCGCGTCCACACCAGTCCACTTTGCCGTACTGGCGGTCGCGCGTGGTGCCGGCGGTGTCGTCCACGATCGCCGTGCGCGACTGCGTTAGGCGGTTGAACAGTGTGCTTTTGCCCACATTGGGGCGGCCTACGATGGCCACAAGTTGACTCATATACTATAGTTGATTGTGATTCAAGTGCAAATTTAACTTAATTATTCGATATAGCCAAAACGGCGCAGCATGTTGTCGCGGTTGCGCCAGTTCGACTCCACCTTCACGAAGAGCTCCAGATACACGCTCTTGCCGAAGAATGCGGCGATATCCTTGCGTGCCTCAGTGCCCACTTTCTTGAGCATCGAGCCGCCTTTGCCTATGAGGATGCCTTTCTGGCTGTCGCGCTCCACGTAGATCACGGCCATGATGTGGATGCTGTTTTCCTTCTCCTCGAATTTTTCCACGATCACCTCGGCGCTGTAGGGCACTTCCTTGTCGTAGTTGAGCAGGATTTTCTCGCGGATGATTTCGGTGACGAAGAAGCGGGCGGGCTTGTCGGTGAGGGCGTCTTTGCCGAAATAGGGCTCACCCTCGGGCAACAGCTCCACTATGCGCTTCATCAGATTGGCCACGTTGAAATGCTCCTTAGCCGATGTGGGGAATACCTCGGCATTGGGCAGCATCTCGCGCCAGCGGGCCACGATCTGCTCCAGCTCGTCGTTGTTCTTGATAAGGTCGATCTTGTTGATCACAAGAAGCACCGGCACTTTCTCCTGAGCCACCTTGCTCAGGAATTCGGCGTTCTTCGTGGGATCTTCCACCACGTCGGTCACATACACGAGCACATCGGCATCCGTGAGGGCGCCCTCGCTGTAGTCGAGCATGCTTTCCTGCAATTTGTATTTGGGCTTGAGCACACCGGGAGTGTCGCTGAACACGATCTGATACTCCGGCGTATTTACTATTCCCATGATGCGGTGGCGGGTGGTCTGGGCTTTCGAGGTGATGATGCTCACACGTTCGCCCACGAGGTCGTTCATGAGCGTGGATTTACCCACATTGGGGTTGCCAACGATGTTGACAAAACCTGATTTATGCTTGTTTTCGGTCATATACTTGAAATTTGGTTTTACGAGTTGTTGCATATATATAACAACGATAGCACCCGAAAGGATGCTATCGCGTGCAATTTTTTTCAGGCGGAGACTATCAGTCGATGTCCCACACCAGATACATGGCGCCCCATGTGAAGCCGGCTCCGAAGGCTGTGAGCATGAGCTTCGAGCCCTTGTGGAGCAGATGCTTGTACTCGTCGAGGCACAGGGGAATGCTGGCGCCGGAGGTGTTGCCGGTGTGCTGGATGTTCACCAGCACCTTGTCCATGGGGAAGCCTGCGCGTTCGGCCACGGCCTCGATAATGCGCAGGTTGGCCTGGTGGGGGATCAGATAGTCCACGTCGTCCACGGTGAGGCCGTTGCGGGCCATCACGCTCTGGGTGCTTGTGAGCATATCGGTCACGGCATGCTTGTACACGTAGCGGCCGTCCTGAATCACGTAGTGCTCGTCGGCATCCACGGTTTCGTGGCTCGCGGGCTTCACCGATCCGCCGGCGGGCATGATCAGATGCTCGAGGCCTATGCCGTCCACGTGGAGCTCGGCGTCAATCACTCCCACGCCTTCCTGCTCGGTGGGCTCAACCAGCACGGCGGCTGCGCCGTCGCCGAAGAGCGGGCAGGTGGAGCGGTCTTTGTAGTTGGTCATCGACGACATCTTCTCGGTGGCCACCACCACTACTTTCTTGTACATGCCGCTGCGCACATAGGCCGTAGCATCCTGCAGGGCCACGATGAAGCCGGCGCAGGCTGCCTGCAGGTCATAGCCGTAGCAGCGCTGCGAGAGACCCACGCCATAGGCTATGATGCTGGCTGTGGAGGGAAAACGGTAGTCGGGGTTGGTGGTGGCGCAGATGAGCAGATCCACCTCGTCGAGGCCTGTGCCGGTGCTTTCCAGCAGCTTCTTCACGGCTTCGATGCCCATGAACGACGAGCCGGCGCCTTCCTTGCGCAGGATGTGGCGCGTCTTGATACCCACGCGAGTGGTGATCCATTCGTCGTTGGTGTCGACCATGCGCGAGAGATCGTCGTTGGTCAGTAGGTCGTCGGGCACATAAGATGCTATGCCTGTGATTCTTGCGTTAAGCATTTCTTGTGGAATCGTTTTTGGTGTGTGTAATTGCAAGCCCGTTGCGGGTTTAATAGTTACACCCTAAGGACGCCTTCCGGCGCTTAGGGCGTAGCATGGGTGATAGGCTTGATAGCTGTGGAGTAGATGCCGTTATCAGATAGCGGCGTCTTTCACGATAGCCTGCTTGCCGCGGTAGTAACCGCATTCGCCGCACACGGTGTGGTAGATGTGCCATGCGCCGCAGTTGGGGCAGAGAGCGATGGTGGGAGCTACAGCCTTGTCGTGGGTGCGACGCTTGGCGGTGCGGGTCTTGGACTGTTTGCGTTTAGGATGTGCCATTGGTGTATATCTTTTTTGTTTCTTTATTTATTGTGCGGCTTGGCGTTGTGGCGATGGCGAGTCTCTCCGCGCGGCGTTGCCTGAGTGTTGTTGCTTCAGAGGTGTTTTTCTTCATTCTCAGCCCTCGGCTTCGGAACCCATTCCGCGCAGGGCGTCCCAGCGCGGGTCGGATCCTCCGGCGGGAGTCTCGTCGTCGATGCCTTCCATGAATTCCTCCATGTCGTCGTCGCCATCGGCGCCGCCTGCGCGGTGCTTCTTCAGGATCGCCGACATCTGGCGGTTGCACTTGCCCATCGGGTGCACATGCTTGATGGGGATCGCCAGCACCACCGTGTCGTAGATCATGTAGGCCACGTTCAGGTAGTTGTCGCTGTCCGGAATTTCAATCAGCGTGTCGCTGTCGTCGTTGTAGTCGTCGCCATATTTCACGCTGATGTCGTAGCGGGTGTCGATGGGCAGGTGGAGGTCGTCGAGGCAGCGGTCGCACAGCAGCATCACCTCGCCGGTAATCTCGAAGCTCAGGGCATATATTTCGCCGTTGTAGTCCACGGTGAGATGCACGTTCAGGTCGGCATCCCGCACGTCGTTGTTCTCCATGTTGGCGAAGAACTGCTTGTCCAGGTGATAGTCAAAGGTGTGGGTGCCTTTGGTCAGGCTCTTGAGAGGCAGTTTATATGCTGTGAACTTTCCCATGACGGAGTATGTTGAAAAACTTTGCAAAGTTAGTACTTTGCACTTAAATCTCCAAAAAATAGCGCTTTTTTTTGAAAGGCCCGCGCCCGTAACGTCAAAAAAACGCCGCTACCGGGTCGGGATAGCGGCGTTTCAGGTGGTTGCCGGGTCGTTACATCTTGTTTTCGCGCTCGGTGATGTCGGCATCGGTCATGGTGTAGCCGCCCAGTGATCCTTCCTGGGCCTGGATGCATATGTAGGTCATGGGCGTGGCGGAGGTGCACTTGATGTTGCGGTCGCAGCCGGTGGCCACGCGAATCACGGAACCTTCGGCCACATCGAAAGCTTCGTCGTCCACCTGGAAGCGGCCGGCACCTGAGAGGATTATGTAGTTTTCTTCATTTGCCTTGTGGCTGTGGAAGAAAGGTACTTCGGCTCCTGTGGGGAGCGAGCCGAATGAGATTTCGCAAGAGGTGGCGCCTGTGGCGTCTTTCACGAATTGCTTGCCCTCGAATGTGCGGAGATCGCCCACGCTCGCATGAGCATACTTCTTGCCGCTGTTAATTACTTTTACGTCGCTCATAATTAAGTTCTTTTATTACTGCGCAGGTTAAACCTGCTTTAAATTTACAACCGCAAAAGTAATGCATTGCCCGCTAATGTGCAAGAGCTTACTTGGCAGTCAGTAAGTTACTCCACGGTTACTATTGCTGAGTATGAGGATATCGCGACACGGGCGCGCGGTTATATTTTTTGTTTTTTCTGAGCGGAGGCTCTGAATTTGGTGAAAAAAGCGTATCTTTGCAATGACTCTCGCGCCCCCGCGGCGCTTCGGAACGCAAATTTCCATGAAAATCCACTCACTGCATATATGAAAAAACTCTTCTTGATGGCGCTCCTTTGTGCCGGCGCTCTTGGCGCGCGGGCCGAAATTCGCTTTCAAAGCCTTGACAATATGGACGGTACAAATATAGTACTGGTAGATGATAATGCACCCAAATCGCTTAAAGTCACGGAGGTGGTGCTCCTGAACGATGGCAAGAAATATCCCGCCCTGGGCGTGCGATGCAATCTGGGCGACAGCATTGCAGCGTACGAACTCAATTTCGAACGGCTCACCTATTTCAAGGATAGCAAGGTGGCCATGAAGGTCAATGGCCACAAGGTGACGGTTGATATCCGCAAGGGGCTGTAGAGCTATATCCCGGGCTCTGCAAGCACCAGCCTGAACGATGGCGCTGCATAGCGGAAACTCAGGAGGCCGGCTACGGCCAGCCGCGTGATCAAAGCCGCCGTTGTGGCGCGGCTCAGCCCCAGGGCCGGCGCGGCATCGTCGGGGTTTAGTCCCGCTTCGCCTTCCGCCGCTATCAGTTGCATAAGTCGCATCTCATGGCCGTCGGTCCCCACCACAAGACTGCCTTCTGCGGATTCGGATCCGGCCATTCTCCATGCCGTCACCATCAGTGGATGCGCATGGATATTTTCGTCGGCCACGCGGTAGAAGGCCGTCCAGCGGCCGTCACTGTCGCGCGCCTGCACGGGGCGCACGGCCGACGGCGCGATAGTGGCGCGTATCACCACCGCCGAGGCATCCACGCGAAAAGCGTCGAATTCCACGTGTTGCTCCGGGCGGCAGTAGAGCGTGGCGGCCTGCTCCACCACGTAAATGTCTTCTTCGTTGCGCACCCCGGCCACTGTGCCGTTGTCCTTCACGCCAATGAGCAGGCGGCCTCCGCTGTGGTTTGCGAAAGCCGATATGCTGCGTGCTATCTTGCAGGCATCGGTGATGCTGTATTTGAAATCCTGCTGCTCATGCTCGCCCTCGGCGATAAGGTCGAGGATATAGCGGCGGCCGCGCACGGCGCGAATATCTTTCATCGTGCGTAGGCGGGAGATCACAGGCGCGACAGAAGCGCGTTCACGGCATCGAATGTGCATGTGGGAGCCGTGTCCCAGAAGTTCATGTACTGCGCGGCATTGTCCTGTTCGGCTCCGGGGGTGTCGCTGATCACGCGGAGCACAACGCAGGGCACATCCTTGAGGTAGCACACCTGCGCCACGGCTGCCGATTCCATATCCACGGCCACAGCCTCGGGATAAATGCCCAGGATGCGGTCCACGGTGGCGCCGTCGCCCACGAAGATATCTCCGCTGGCGATCAGGCCGCGCTTGAGTTCGATGCCGTGGAATGCGTTGTCGGGCAGCGGACATTCGAAGAGGCGCGGGCAGTCGGCGGCCTGTCCCCATTCGGTGTCGGGGCCGCACCACACGTCATGGTATGCTACAGCCGTTGCAGCCACCACATCCATCACGCGGGCGCCGGCGCCGGTGCCTCCGGCCACGCCGGTGTTGATGATCAGCGACGGATGGAAATTCTCGATGAGGGTGAGGGTGCCCACGGCGGCGTTCACCTTGCCTATGCCGCACTGGGCCAGCACCACCTCGTGGCGACCTATGCGGCCTATGTAGAAGTTGCGGTTGTTCACCGTCACGCGGCTTTCATCCTGGATGTTGTGTAGTAGAAGGGCCAGTTCTTTGCTCATGGCCACGATGATTCCTATTTTCATGAGTCAGGGTGGGGTGATGTCCCGTTTATTCCGGCCAGCACGTGGTGCGGGCTGCTATTTCAGGACAGGTGGAAGAATGATATTCAGGGTCGAGCCCGCGCGAACGCTGGGCGGTATAGTCGTCGAGCAGGCGCAAGGCGTAGCGCCCGAGCCATATGATGGCGAGCATATTGCACAATGTCATCAGGGCCATGGTCACATCGGCAAGTGCCCACGCCGTGGTTAGCGGCAGCACGGCTCCGGCCAGAACCACGGCGGCCGTGGCGGCGCGCAGGGCGTAGATGAGTGTGCGTGAGTCGCGGATGAATGCCAGATTGGTCTCTCCGTAATAGTAATTTGCGATTATGCTAGTGAAGGCGAAGAGCACTACGGCCACGGCTACAAACACTGATGCAGCCGCGCCCACTTCGCTGTCGAGCGCGCTCTGCGTCAGTTCAATGCCCGTGAGCCCGCTGTCCATGGCTCCGCTGCAAAGGATGATGAATGCAGTGGCGGTGCACACGAGCAGAGTGTCTACATACACGCCCAGCGTCTGCACCAGGCCCTGCTTCACGGGATGGCTCACGGCGGCTGTGGCGGCAGCATTTGGCGTGGAGCCCTCGCCGGCCTCGTTGCTGAACAAACCGCGTTTCACCCCCATGATCACGGCCATGCCCACGGCGCCGCCGGCAGCTTGATTGATGCCGAATGCGCTGCTCACGATGGACTTCATCACCGAGGGAAACATCTCTATGCGCGTGGCCACCACGTAAAGGGCCAGCAATATGTACAGCACGGCCATTACGGGCACCACCACCTGATTCACCACGGCTATACGCCGCACGCCGCCGCATATCACGATCAGCGTGAGCGCGGAGCAGGCGATGCCCGTGTAAAGCGGTTCCACGCCGAAGCTGCGCTCCAGCGCCAGTGCCACGGTGTTGCATTGAACGGAGTTGAACGCCAGGGCGAAAGTGGCCGTGATGAGCACGGCAAATGTCACTGCCCACGCGCGGCTTTCTATGCCCAGGCTGATGTAGTAGGCCGGACCGCCGCGGAAGGAGTTGCGGCCACGCACTTTGAACAATTGGGCCAGCGTCGACTCCACGAATGCGTTGGCCGAACCGAGGATTGCCACCACCCACATCCAGAACACGGCGCCCGGGCCGCCCATTGCTATGGCGATGGCCACACCGGCGATATTGCCCGTGCCCACACGGCTGGCCAGCGACAGGGCGAAAGCCTGGAACGAGCTGATGCCGCGGCCGTGGCGCGAGCCCGACGATGCCAGCGAGCGCATCATGTCAGGTAGCAGTCGCAGTTGCACGCAGCGCGTGCGCAGCGTGAACCACAGTCCGCCGCCCAGGAGCACCACTATGAGCACGTAGCTCCAGAGAAATTCGTTTATAGCGTCTATTGCGCCCACGGCCGTCAGGATAGGTCGAGAACCACGTTGTCGTTGCCCTTGCTGTAGTATTGGCGGCGCAGGGGATTGGCCGTGGCGGCATCCTCGCGCATGCGGTTGCGGTAGATGTCGATGGCTGCGAATATGGCGCTGCGCATCGACTGTTCCGAAGCCTCGCCCTTGCCGGCGATGTCGTAGCCCGTGCCATGGTCGGGAGAAGTGCGCACATAGGGCAACCCGGCGGTGAAGTTCACCCCGGCTTCCATGGCCAGAGCCTTGAAGGGTGCGAGTCCCTGGTCGTGATACATGGCCAGCACGCCGTCGAAGCGATGATAAAGTCCGCTGCCGAAGAAACCGTCGGCGGCATAGGGCCCGAACGCCAGGATTTTCTTGCCGCGCGCGTCTTCAATTGCCGGAGAAATTATTTCCTGCTCCTCGGTGCCCAGCAGGCCGCCCTCGCCGGCATGGGGGTTGAGGGAGAGCACCGCGATGCGTGGGGCATGGATGCCGAAGTCGCGCACAAGCGAGCGGTTCAGCACCCGCAGCTTCTCCACTATTCCCTCGCGAGTGATGGCCTGCGGCACATGGCTCAGCGGCATGTGGGTGGTCATCAGGGCCACGCGCATGTCGTCGCTGCACAGTATCATCAGGGCCTTGTCGCCCTCGAGGCCCAGTTGCGCCTCGAGATACTCCGTGTGGCCTGGAAAGGCAAAGCTCTCGCTCTGGATGTTGTGCTTGTTGATGGGAGCGGTCACAAGCACGTCGATCAGTCCGGCGCGCAGGTCGGCCACGGCCCGGGTGAGTGCGGCCAGCGCGGCCTCGCCTGCGGCGTGTGTCTCCACGCCGGGCTCTACTTTCACGTCTTCACCCACCACGTTGATGATATTGATGGCTCCGTCGTGGATTTCCTCGGCGCTCGCGCTCTGCGTCATCGGCACGGGCTGCATGTCCAGGCCCTTGCGATAGAAAGCTGCGATCTTGGCCGAGCCGTACACCACCGGGGTGCACATTTCGAGCATCCGTGCATCGTCGAGAGTCTTGAGGATCACCTCATATCCTATACCGTTTATATCGCCGTGGGTTATGCCCACGCGTAGCAGTTTTTCCATTGGGTCAGTCTTCGTTTTTCTTGTTTTTACCCGCGAGCATGCCGCAGGCTGCGTCTATGTCTTCGCCGCGCGAGGCGCGGATGGTGGCTGTGATGCCACGCTCGTTCAGGCGGTCGCGGAAGGCTTCCATTGCCTCGCGCGAGGCAGGTTCGAGCTCGCCGTCGGGCAGGCGGTGGTAGCGGATAAGATTGGCGCGTGCCGAGGTCCCCCGCAGCAGGCGTGCCAGAGCGTCGGCATGGCGCATATCGTCGTTCACGCCGTCCCACATGGTGTATTCCACCGAGAGGCGGCGCTGGTGGGCGAAGTCGTAGCCGCGCAGCAGCTTGATCACGCGAGCCAGAGGCCACGCCTTTTCCACGGGCATAAGCGCGCCGCGCTCCTCCGAGAAGGGCGTGTGGGCGCTCAGTGCCACGTGCACCTTGGTCTCTTCCAGCAGGCGCTTGAGCCCGGGCAGGTGCCCCACGGTACTCACCGTTATGCGCTTGGGGCTCCAGGCCAGGCCCCATGGCTCGGTGAGAACGGCTATTGCGGCGGCCACGGCGTCGAAATTGTCGAGGGGCTCGCCCATGCCCATGAACACGATATTCGTGAGCGAATCGCTCTGCGGTATCGACAGCACCTGGTTCACGATCTGCGCCGCTGTGAGCTGGCCGTGAAATCCCTGCCTGCCTGTCATGCAGAAGGTGCAGCCCATTTTGCATCCGGCCTGCGAGCTCACGCATAGCGTGGCTCTGTCGGCATCCGGGATATACACGGCCTCGATGTCTCGGCCTCCGGCACCCTCGAATAGGTATTTCACCGTGCCGTCGGCGCTCCGGCTCGCCGCCTTGGGGGCGGTGCGGCCCACGGTGTAGCGCTCGGCCAGCACCTCGCGGCCGCTCTTGGGCAGATCGGTCATGTCGGCTATGGATTCCACGCGCTTGCCGTACAGCCAATGGGCAATCTGCTTGGCTGCGAAAGGCCGCAGCCCGCATTCCTCGGCCACTGCGCGCAGGTGTTCCAGGTTCATCCCCAGCAGGGGCTTTTTCGCTTCTTCAATCATTGCCACAAAAATACATAAAATTAATCACATTTCGTGTTTTTTATTTCATATAAAAAATCTTAAAGCGCATCGCTGTATCGTTCTTTTCGCTACCTTTGCACTGAGTTAGCTC
>CAMWRI010000053.1 GCA_947176585.1 uncultured Porphyromonadaceae bacterium | reverse complement strand
AGACCGGCGAGCTCACCAACACGCTGAAGCTGCGCCGCGCCATCATCAACGCACGCTACGCCGATCAGACTGAGGCCCTGTACGCCACGGGATAGGCTGTAATTCATAATTCATATAAGTTTTATAAGTCTTATAAGTTTTATACGATTTATAATCAGCATAATTTGCGCGAGGCGGACGCCCCGCGCATTTTTTTGTCGCAGAATCAAAAAAAAGTATTATCTTTGCTCCTATGGACAAGAAACTGATTATCACCGTAGGGCGCACCTTCGGCAGCGGAGGGCGCGTTCTGGCCCGCATGCTGGCCGACCGCCTGGGCATCGCTTTCTACGACAAGCGGTTGCTGCTCGAGGCCGCACGGCGCGCCGGCGTGGCTCCGGAATACTTCGAGCGCAACGACGAGCGGCTGCCCAAATTCATCTCGGGCGTATTCTCCTTCACCCACGGCTACAGCCCAATGGCCTGGTACAACGACCCCACGAGTATCAGCTCCGACAGCATCTACAAGGCGCAGTGCGACTACATCCGCCACATCGCCACGAGCGAGAACTGCGTGATCGTGGGACGCACGGCCGACTATGTGCTGCGCGACATTCCCGGTGTGATCAATATCTTCGTGCACGCTCCCGAGAGCGAATGCGTGAAGCGCATCATAGAGCGCCACGAGGCGCTCACCCCGGAGCAGGCACGCGCACTGGCACGCCGCGCCAACAAAGCACGCGCTGCCTTCTACAACTTCTACACCGACAAGACCTGGGGACAGGCATCCGGCTACGACCTCACGCTCGACTCGTCGCTGCTGCCAATGAGCGACAACGTGGACCTGATGGAGGCCTACATCCGCGCACGCCTCGACCGGGAATAAGCACATACAACAATGACAGAACAGGAATTGAAATCGCTGAGGCAGGACACCGACGGACTTATCTCCTATGAGTATCTGGCCAACCATATCGACACCTGCGAGGCAGACCTGGACACAATCGCAGACTGCATGGTGAACGCCGACCGCACGGGCCAGTTCCTGGCCAGCGCCGCACGCTACCTGCAGGCCATCGATCCGCAGCGCTACGCCGCCGTGATCGAAAAGCTCGTGAGCGCCACCATCGACAAGGACCGCGAGCACAACTACCTGCCCGCCCTCATGCGCGGCATCTACGGCGAGAACTACGAGCAGGGCGCCGAGCAGCGATGCGCCACCGACCGCAATTTCCGCCGCATGTATCAACGTCTGTTTCCCCGCACCGACTCCTTATGAAACGCATATTCATGCCCCTCGCGCTGGCCATGGGCCTGGCCGCATGCGGCCTGCAGGCCGCTGCCGACTCCGCAGCCAGCGACAACGGCGGGGCCCCTAAAACCACCCCCAAAATGACCGAAAAAACCACAGCCGCCTCCGCAGGCAAGGATGCCAAGGTGGAGGTGAAGACTACCATGGGCGACTTCACGGTGCTCCTCTACGGCGACACCCCCCTGCACCGCGACAACTTCCTGAAACTCGTGCGCGAAGGCTACTACGACGGCACGCTCTTCCACCGCGTGATCAACGAATTCATGGTGCAGGCCGGCGACCCCGATTCGCGCGACGCGCAGCCCGGCCAGATGCTGGGCGCAGGCGGTCCGGACTATAAGATAGATGCCGAAATCGTTTATCCCAAGCACTTCCACAAGCGCGGAGCGCTGGCCGCCGCACGCCAGGGCGACCAGGTGAACCCGGCCCGCCAGAGCAGCGGCTCGCAGTTCTACGTGGTCACCGGCAAGAAGCTGAGTGAAGGCGAGATAGCCCAGATGGAGCAATACATGCAGCAGAACGCCCGCCAGAGCATCTTCAACCGCAAGGTGCAGGACCACCGCGCCGAAATCATCTCGCTGCAGCAGAACGCCGACCGTGCCGGCCTCGACTCGCTGCAGCAGAAACTCGTGGCCGAGACCGAGGCCGAGGCTGCCGCCAATCCCGCACGCCTCACTCCCGAGCAGCGCGAGGCCTACACCACCGTGGGCGGCGCGCCCCATCTCGACGGCCAGTACACAGTGTTCGGCGAGGTGATCAAGGGCATGAACGTGGTGGACAGCATCGAGAAGGTGCCCACGGGCCCGGCCGACCGTCCACGCGAGGATGTGCGCATCATATCAATGAAAGTAGTGGACTGAAGCCGTTGATCACACGCTTCACACTCCCCAACGGCCTGCGCGTGGTGCACTACCACGACCGGCGCACGGCCATGGCGGCGGTCGACGTCATGTACGACGTGGGCGCGCGCGATGAGTCGCGCGAGCTCACCGGTGTGGCGCATCTGTTCGAGCACCTGATGTTCGGCGGCTCCGTCAACGAGCCCCGCTTCGACGTGGCCATCGAGCGCGCCGGCGGCGTGAACAACGCCTGGACAGGCTCGGACTTCACCAATTTCTTCGAGCTGCTTCCCGCCCAGAACATCGAGACAGCACTGCGCGCCGAGAGCGACAGGATGCTGGCTCTGTCGTTCGACCCGCACGTGCTGCAGGTGCAGCGATCGGTGGTGGTGGAGGAGTTCAAGCAAACGGTGCTCAACCGCCCTTACGGGCGCGTGATGCACCACCTGCGATCCATGCTCTACCATCCCTCGCATCCGTATTCCTGGCCCGTGATAGGCCTTGAGCCGGAGCATATCATGCGAGTGACCGACGACGACGCACGCCGCTGGTTCTACGCCCACTATGCCCCGAACAACGCCGTGCTGGCCGTGGCCGGCAACGTGGAGCCCGGGCGGCTCAGGGAGCTTGTGGAGAAATGGTTCGGCGACATTCCGCGCCGCGAGATACCGCCCCGGGTGATGCCCTCCACGGTGTGGGCAGCCCCCGGAGATGTGCGCCGCGACGTGACAGACCGCGTGCCGTCGCCCCTGGTGATGCTCGCCTGGCCGATGGCGGCCTTCGGGCAGCCCGGCTACACCGAGGCCGACATCATCACCGACCTGCTGGGCGCCGGACGCGCCGCGCGCCTGCGCCGCAACGTGAGCGGCCGCCGGCCCGAGCTCGTGGCCGATGCCGACGCCAGCATCATGGGATCGGAGCACGAAGGCATGCTCATGATCGACGCCCGCCTGGTGGCCGACAGCCCCGCCAACGTCGACACCGCCTGCACCCTGCTGCTGGACGAGGCCCTGGCGCTCACCGATCCTGCCAATATCGCACCCCACGAGCTCGAGCGCGCCCTGCGCCGCTTCGAAGCCCGGGATGCCGCAGCGTTCATGTCGCCCATGGCGCTGGCCCAGCGCCTGGCCGCCGCCGAGATGCACGGCGAAGACCTGCAGGCCGAGCTCGACAGGCGGCGCGCCGTGGGTGTGGAAGATATCGCCCGCACGGCCCGCGGCATCTTTATCGACTCGCCGCGCGCCACCCTCGTTGTTCACCCCGAAGCGCAGCAGTGATGGCCACCCACAACGACACAGGCAAACTGGGCGAGCAGGCCGCCGTGGACCTCCTCGTGGCCAAGGGCTATGCCATCGTGGACCGCAACTGGCGCATGGGCCATCTGGAAATCGACATCGTGGCCCAGCGCGGTCCCCGCGTGGCCATCGTGGAGGTGAAGACCCGCACAGGCGACTTCGCCGATCCCTTCGACGCCGTGGACCGGCGCAAGCAGCTGGCCATGGTGCGCGCAGGAGAAGCCTACGTGAAAGCCTACGGTCTGCCCCACGAACTGCAATTCGACATCATAGCCGTGACCGGCACCCCCGAAAATCTGAAAATCGAACACATGGAGGACGCTTTTCCGCCTCCACTTAAAACATACTGACCATGAACGAATCCGCATCCCGCCTCGCGGCACTGCGCGCCGAAATGAAACGCGCCGGAATAGATGCCGCCATCATACCACAAGCCGACCCCCACATGGGCGAATACCTTGCCTCGCACTGGCAGGTGCGCCGCTGGCTCAGCGGCTTCAACGGCTCGGCCGGCACCCTGGTGGTGCCCGCTTCCGCCCCTGCCATGCTATGGACCGACTCGCGCTACTTCCTCCAGGCCGCCCGCCAGCTCGAGGGCACCGAGATCTTGCTCATGAAGGAAGGCGTGCCCGGCACTCCCTCCATCGAGGAATGGCTGGCCGCCAATCTCGAGGGCGGCGCCACGGTGGGTGTGGACGCCATGCTGTTCAGCACCGGCGCCCTGCGCTCGCTGCGCAAGGCACTCAAGGCCCGCGACATCCGCCTCGAAACCACGTTCGACCCCGTGGACGCGCTGTGGCCCGACCGCCCGGCCCTGCCCAAGTGCGAGGTGTTCGTGCACGACGAGAAATACGCCGGGCGCGCGGCATCGGCCAAGATTGCCGATGCACTGGAAGCCGCCCGCATGCACGGCGCCGACGCCCTCTTCGTATCGGCGCTCGACCAGGTGGCGTGGCTGCTCAATATCCGCAGCCGCGACGTGCGCTACAACCCCGTGGCCACGTCCTACGTGTATCTGGGCCCGGAAGGCAACGTGCTCTTCATCGACCCAGACAAAATCACACCCGGGGTGGACGCATATCTCAAGGCCCAGGGCGTGGAGACGCGCCCCTACACCGCCGTGCGCTCTTTCATCTTCGGCCTCAGCACGCAGCGCCGCGTGCTCCTCGACCCCGCCAGCACGGCCTACGGCATCCTGGAGGCCTTCGGCGACCGCGCCGTGGAGGCCGCCTCGCCCCTAGCCATGCCCAAGGCATGCAAGAACGAGGTGCAGATCGAGGGCATACGCAGCGCCATGCGCCGCGACGGCGTGGCCCTGGTGCACTCCCTCATGGAGCTCGAGAGCCGCATGGCTGCCGGCGAGACCCTCACCGAACTCGACGTGGCCGAGATCCTTCGCCGCCGCCGCGGCGAGCAGCCCCTCTTCTTCGACGAGAGCTTCGGCACCATAGCCGGCTACGGACCCCACGGAGCCATCGTGCACTACGAGGCCGACGAGGAGAGCAACGCCACCCTGCAGCCCGCCGGACTGCTGCTCATCGACAGCGGAGCCCAGTATCTCGACGGCACCACCGACATCACCCGCACCATATGCCTGGGCGAGCCCACACAGCAGGAGCGCTCGGATTTCACCTTGGTGATGAAAGGCCACATAGCGCTGGCCCGCGCGGTGTTCCCCGAGGGCACATGCGGCACCCAGCTCGACGCCCTGGCCCGCCAGTATCTGTGGCAGCACGGCCTGAGCTACCTGCACGGCACCGGCCACGGCGTGGGCCACTTCCTCAACGTGCACGAAGGCCCGCAGAGCGTGCGCCTCAACTACGTGCCCGCGCCGCTCACCCCCGGCATGGTCACCAGCAACGAGCCCGGCCTCTACCGCGCGGGCATCCACGGCATACGCTGCGAGAATCTGGTGCTGTGCGTTCCGGCGCTCGACACCGAGTTCGGCCGCTTCTACAAGTTCGAGACCCTCACGCTATTCCCCTTCGACACCCGCCTCTTCGCCACCGAGATGATGACCGAGAGCGAGCTCGAATGGGTGAACAACTACAACGCCCGCGTGTACGACACCCTCGCTCCCGAGCTCGACACAGCCGCCCGCGAGTGGCTCGCCGCCAAGACACAGGCTATTTAGCAATCAAATACGTAAACATTATGGCACTGATAATTCCCCTGCGCGGCATAGAGCCGCAGATAGGCCGCGACTGCTTCCTGGCCGAAAACGCCACCGTGGTGGGCGACGTCGTGATGGGCGACGGCTGCAGCGTGTGGTTCAACGCCGTGCTCCGCGGCGACGTAAACAGCATACGCATAGGCAACCGCGTGAACATCCAGGACGGCTCCGTGCTCCACACCCTCTACCAGAAATCCACCATCGAGATAGGCGACGACGTGAGCATAGGCCACAACGTGACCATCCATGGCGCCAAGATCCACGACCTCGCCCTCATAGGCATGGGAGCCGTGGTGATGGACGACGCCGAGGTGGGCGAAGGCGCCATCGTGGCCGCCGGAGCTGTGGTGCTGTCGCGCACCAAGATAGGCCCCAACGAGCTATGGGCAGGAGCTCCAGCCAAGTTCGTGAAGCCCGTGGACCCGCAGCAGAGCCGCGAGATCAACCAGCGCATAGCCCACAACTATCTGATGTACTCGCGCTGGTACACCCACCCCGGCGAGGAGCCCGATATCCGCTGATCTCCCCGGCCCATGGCCCTCAAGACCCCCGACCTTCGGCGCTTCGGCCGCACCGCATTCCTGGTGACGGCCGCTGCCGTCGTGGCCGTGTTTCTGCTCGTGAGCGACGGCCTGGTGCGCGACCTCTCGCGCCAGGAGCGCGAGCGCATGCAGGTGTGGGCCGACGCCACGCGCGAGATGGTGCGCGTGCTCTCGGCCGCGCATGAGCCCGACGGCGAGAGCGTGGATTTTCTTCTGGGCATCATCGAGGGCAACTCCACCATTCCAGTGCTGCTCACCGACGACGACGGCAATATCCTCCAGCACCGCAACTTCGGGCTCTCCGAGCCGCTCACCGCGGCCGACGAGCGCTTTCTGCAGCGCAAGCTACGCAAGCTGCGCGCGGGCCACAACGTGATCCACATCGAAATCGCCCCGGGTGTGGAGCAGCATCTCTACTACGAAGACTCCACGCTGCTCAAGCGCCTCAGCAGCTACCCCTACGTGCAGGTGGTGGTGATGCTCGCGTTCATCGCCGTGGTCTACTTCGCCGTGCTCAGCACCAAGAAAGCCGAGCAAAACAAGGTGTGGGTGGGACTGAGCAAGGAGACGGCCCACCAGCTGGGCACACCCATATCGTCGCTCATGGCGTGGATGGAGCTCCTGCCCGACATGGGCGTGGACCCCGACACCATGACGGAGCTCAACAAAGACGTGCAGCGCCTCAGCTCCATAGCATCGCGCTTCTCCAAGATAGGCTCGCGCCCGCAGATGGAGCCCACGGATCTGCGCCGGATCATCGAAAGCGCCGTGGGCTACATGGGGTCGCGCATCTCCGGCCGTATATCCCTCACAGCCCACACCGGCCTCCGCCCGTTGCCCGTGATGGCCAGCGCGCCCCTTTTTGAATGGGTGATGGAAAACCTCATCAAGAACGCCGTGGATGCCATGAGCGGCACGGGCTCCATCACCATCACCGCCGGCGCCGAAGGCCGGCACGCCTATATCGAAGTGGCCGACACGGGCAAAGGCATAGCCCGCAAGAACTTCAAGGCCGTGTTCTCGCCCGGGTTTACCACCAAGAAACGCGGCTGGGGCCTGGGCCTTACCCTCGCCCGCCGCATCGTGGAGCAGTACCACGAAGGCCGCATCTACGTAAAGAGCTCCACCCCCGGCGCCGGCACCACCTTCCGCATAGACCTCCCCCTGGCCTGACCGCATCGCGGAAATTTCCCGCCGCTTCGGGGGAAAGCTCGCGCAGAGCCGCAGAGAGTTATTCTCAGAAGTGGAAGTTTCGGTGACAGCAGGGCCTCCGGCCCGGCGCGATGCAGAGGCTTAAAAAATCTACTATAGTCTTGATATCAGATTCTTATATTTCCCTCTGCGGCTCTGCGCGAGTTTTCCCGCAAGAAATCGCCTCTTCGCGAGCCCCCGCATAAAAGCGAGGTCTTCAAAATAAAAAAGGCGCGCATCTCACGATGAACGCCTTTCAAAAGTTATCCTTATATATTTATTTTTATTGAATCCATTTGACTGCTTCAATTTGGCATACCTTATCCTCGTAGTGCGAGCAGCCGGGATCGCCGGGCGAGGGATTATGCCATTTGCTTTGCTTACCTGCCACCCAGTCACGGAAACTGGTGTATGTATTTCCGATATTGGCACGCTCCATCGGCCATTTCCAGGCGTATTGGCACATCAGCATCTGAGGTGCAAGGCTCCCGCTTTCCTTGGGTGGATCCACCCGGTAGGCACCTTCGCCAAGGCGACCGCTGAAAGGCTTGAGCACATTCTCGGTCTGCGATATACTGCGAAATACCTTCGTCCTGTCGCTATTCCAGTACTCGGGCTCAATAGGCCTTACGTCGAAAGCTGTGTTTTCAAGTTGGTCGCGCATCGAATTATCCTTATCCACGAGCACCCAGAAGCCGCGTATGCCCTGATTGACACCGCTACAGATTTGCGGAGGGTCACTGGGATTGATTTCCTCAGTGCCGTCCTTCATCAAAGGAATGCAGAAACTGATAGCACCACCTGAGTGGCCGTCGTCCAACCCTGTATTTAGCATCTTCTTATAGTCGGGTTCTCCGAGCCACGCATGGAATTCCGTACCCACCACATAGGTGCCCTTAGTGAAGGATTGCGACAACGCCGAGAGATGGGTCTCGTCCGTGATATCCTCGGCCACTTCTCCCTCATACATCAGATAAATCGGGTACGTAGCGCCGCAAGCACGGGGTAGTACCGTGATGCGACGGCCCATAATGGAAGGCACGGGATAACGGCCACGTCTCGAAACATACGGGCGGGTGAAGTCGGTAGTCAAGTCGTAGATATTAACAACCATGTCGTTGAAGTCCCAGTCGTCTGTACTTCCAAGGTCCTCTGCTGCCAGATACCAGGGATAGACGCCGAAAGTTTCTCCTTTGCTGTTAATAAAGTGGGAATCGGTTAAGTCGGCATATGAAATACCTATGACTACATCCGAGAAATCAACATTCTCGGGCTTCGTTGTATTTCCTTTTGGCTGCGACATAAATCCCACCATACATCGTTTTCCGCCATCGGTCATACAGGCATTATCACCGTTATATCCCCATACTAATCCGTCGGCACGCTCGGGTCTGGCATTTGACGCAGTCGAGGGATTACCCATTACGGCTCCTGAATAAGCATATATCACATCCCTCATGGGCATATCCCAATAATTGTCATTACCCCATGCCTTGCCGTTGTGCATGTTGCCCTGATATGTAATGTGGGTGTAGTTGCGGCCTTTGCCCTCGGTGTAGCCTGGTTTGAGACCCGATTTAATATAAAACCCGAATTGATAATCCTTGAGATTTCCCTCAGCGAAAGCGCCACAATCCATATCGAAATGATAGCCTTCCATGGCTATGGAGTCTTTCTGCGCCAATTTAGTCACATCGTAAGGGGTATTACCCGATGAAGACTTCACATACTCCGAAGTGCCGTTTTTCTTATAGGAAACTGCATCTTTGATATCGAAGTCTTCAAGGTCAATCATCTTGATCTTATTCGGGGTATCGTTATGCCAGTAATATATTCCCAGCATATAATCGCTCTCGCCATGCACATTTTCGCGCCAGAAAAGAGGATACACCGTAAATTGGAGCCTGGTATCAAGTGTGGCGGAGGAGTATCTGTAACTGTTAAGATACATACCGAGCTTATTCTGCTGCTTTACAGTATCCGATATCACATTACAAAAATTTTGCTTGCCATCAAAAAGATGGAATCCGGCTGCGTCTGACGAATTATAGCGCAACCAGTTGTCACGGAACTTGGTGCCCCCAAACTTTATTTTACGTATCTTGCCCTTGAGCTGAATCTTGAAATTGTCTATATCGCCGGTCACGTATTCGGTATCCACAGCATAGCGGCTGCCTTCGGTGAGATCGAGTACTTCGCCGAGCTTGGTTTTGTATTCCATGCCGTTGGCTTCGACGATCAGCTCTTCCACGCCATCGGGAATGTGCACCATGATGGGCTGCAGGCCGTTGAGGGCGCCGAAGGAAGCGAAGATGAAGCGCCGGCCGTCGATGTCGGCGAAGACGTTGACGGGGGTGGGCTTGGAGGTGCGCACGGAGATCACGCCACTCACGGCTTCGCTCCATTTCTGAGCCTTGAACTCGCCGAATTCCTTGACGAAGGCGCGGGGGTAGGCCTCGACGGGGTCGAGGGGACCGTTGATGTTGCCGTTGTTGTTGCCACCGGTGATGTCGTGATCGGCGCAGGAGGCAACTCCTGCGGCCACTGCGGCCGAGAGCATTGCGATGCGGCAGTATTTGCTTATCTTTTTCATGTTGAATTTATAAGGATATGTGTGTTTTATTTTCATTGTGATCCAAATTCGGCACAAAGATAAAGTGCCTGATTATCATATACAATACCCCCCCCCATTTAACAAAGTTTAACACTTTTCGCGCGATTTCCGGGGGATGCGGGATGCTCGCGCTCTTCAGGAAATCTCGCGCAGAGCCGCAGAGAAAAATTATAAGATTTATAAGAATTATAATTCCCTCTCGCGGCTCTGCGCGAGATTTCCCCACATCGAATATCGCCTCTGCGCGATTTTTTCCCGGCATGAAAAGATCTCAACAAATCGTAGGTGTCGCTTGTTAAAATACTATCACCTAATTCATCAGATTATGACAATCCTGAAACGTCTCTTGCTGGCAGCCGCAGTGGTGCTTTCCACGCAGGCCGCTTCGGCGCAGTACTACGAAATCGCCAACCAGCTCACCAACCTTATTTCGCCTGCCCTCTCGGGCGCCGGGTCGTACCGCGGCTACATTGAGCTGTCGGGGCTGCCTGGACTCGGCACCAACCGCGCCAACTTCGCGGAGATATCCACATCGCAGGGATTCCGCTACAACAGCTGGTTCTACATGGGTGCAGGCCTGGGCGTGGACGTGGTGCGCTCCACGGTGGACGAACTTGTGCTCGGGGAACGCTCGACAGGCCACTCGCTCGCGCAAACGAAGTGCATGGTTCCCGTATTCTCGGATTTCCGCTTCTTCATCGGCCCCGATAGCGGCCTCTCGGCTTATATCGACCTCAAGCTGGGAGCCGCGTGGCTCATCGGCTCGGGGTATCTGCAACTAAACGAGGGATATCTCACGGGTGGCACGCAGTTTTATCTGAAGCCTTCGGTGGGCGTGCGCATCCCCGTGAGAAAGGGCGACACGAAGCACGCTTTCAACGCGGGCCTCACATATCAGCTGCTCACTTCCAATAATTCCTGGCTCGTGGGCAACGGCAATGCCACGCTCAACAACATAGGCATCACCCTCGCCTACGAATGGTGAAAATAAGTCTTATAAAACTTATAAGACTTATAAAACTTATAAAAACTATTCCTTTGCACCCCGCTTTTCAGTCGAAGTAGGGGCTGTAGCGGAAGGTGGCCCACTCGCAGGCACCGCGTGCGAGCAGATACAGGCAGAATGCGAGCCACAGCCCGTGGTTGCCCATGGAGAGGGTGCACAGCCATGTGCCGAAAAACACGGTCATGGCCACAAGCATGGCTCCGAGCATAGCGCGCGTACGCGTGAGGCCTATGAAGATACCGTCCCACACGAAGGCCCACACGCCGCACATAGGCACGGCGGCGGCCCAGGGCAGATAGGTGACGGCGCATGCCACCACGTCGGGCTGATCCGTGAGCAGCCGCAGAATAAGGTGGCCGCCCACGATATAGACGATTGTGAACACCGATGCCATGGTGATGCCTATGCGCAGCAGCGATGCCGAGAGGCGCTCCACCGAGCGACGCGTGCCGGCGGCATACATGCTGCCGCCCAGAGCCTCGCCGGCGTAGGCGAAGCCGTCCATGAAGTAGCTGAACAGCATGAACAGCTGCATGAGCAGAGCGTTGGCGGCAAGGGTGTCCACTCCCAGCCGGCTGCCGGAGCGGGTGAACCAGGTGGTGACTATCACGAGGCAGATGGTGCGCAGCATTATATCCGCATTGATAGAGAAGTAGCGCTTGAGGCCGCCGGAGTGCAGCAACGTGCGCAGCCCCACGGGACGCGCGTTGTAGCGGCGGAGCACCAGCAGTCCGAAGCCGAGGCCGGCCCACTGGGCCACGAGGGTGCCGGTGGCCACACCTGCTATTTTCCAGTGCAGCCCGAACACGAGCACCACGCTCACCGCTATATTGAGAAGATTCGTGAACAGAGCCATCCACATGGTGGCGCGGGTGTTCTGCATGCCCAGGAACCAGCCCGTGAGCACATAGGTGCACAGCACGGCGGGCGCGCCCCACACCACTATGCTGAAATAGCGTAGCGCCAGAGCGCCCGTGACGCCGTCGGTATCGACGAGATCCACGGCCAAGGGTCCTATCACCCCGCTCAGGGCTATGATCAGCACGCCCAGCAGCGAAGCGAGCAGCAGGCCGCGCCAGAGCACCACGCGGGCCGTGTGGTGGTCGCGGTGGCCGTGGGCCTGGGCTGTGAGGCCGCCGCTACCCATGCGCAGGAAGTTGAGCACCCAGTAGAGCATGTTGAACACGGTGCCGCCCACGGCTATCGCACCGAGATAGACGGCGGAGCCTATGTGGCCCGTGATGGCGGAGTCCACAAGGCCCAGCAGCGGAGTGGTGATATTACTGGCTATCGCCGGGAGGGCGATAGCCAGTATGGAGCGTCGGAGCGTGTGCATCAGTCCTTGCGGGCGCGCTTGGAGTTGAAGTAGAGATAAGCTATGATGGCGGCATATGCCACGATGCCCAGAACCTGGGGCACGAATTCATGACCGCCCTCGGGCAGCGACTTGCCGCACATGATGGTGATGGCCGAGAACACGCCGAAGAGCGCGCCGCCGGCGATCATGCCGGAGGATATGAGGGTGCCGCGGTCGTTGCGGGCGCGGCGCAGCTCCGGATCCTTGGTGCTGCGGTTCACGGCCCACGACACGAGGCCGCCCACGAGCATGGGCGTGTTGAGCTGCAGTGGCAGGAACATACCCAGGCAGAACGCCAGGGCGGGCACGCCCAGCCAGTTGAGAATCACGGCCAGCACGGCGCCCACGATATAGAGCGTCCAGGGTGTGGAGCCGCCCATCATCATGGGCTCGATCACCTTGGCCATGGCATTGGCCTGCGGAGCGGCCAGACCGTTGTCGCCGGTGAAGCCGTACACGCTGTTGAGCATCAGGATCACGCCGCCCACGGTGGCTGCCGATACCAGGGTGCCCAGGAATTTCCAGCTCTCCTGCTTGCGGGGTGTGGAGCCCAGCCAGTAGCCCACCTTGAGATCGGTGACGAAGCCGCCGGCCATCGACAGGGCCGTGCACACCACGCCGCCGATGATCATGGCCGCCACGATGCCGCTCGTGCCGTTGAGGCCGATGGCCACGAAGATGCCGGAGGCGATGATGAGCGTCATCAGCGTCATGCCGCTCACGGGGTTGGAGCCCACGATGGCGATGGCGTTGGCGGCCACGGTGGTGAAGAGGAATGCGATCACGGTGACCACGAGCCATGCCACAAGGGCCTGCCAGAAAGTGTGGATCACGCCTATCCAGAAGAATAGCAGCACGGCCACGAGAGCCAGGAAGATGAAGTAGGCGATGTGCTTCATGGAGATGTCGAGCTGCCAGCGCACGGTGGTGCCGCCGGTGGCTGCTCCGCGCAGCTCGCGCGAGGCCAGGCCCACGGCGCGCGTGATGATGCCCCACGACTTGATGATGCCGATGATACCGGCCATGGCAATGCCGCCGATACCCATCAGGCGGGCATAGTCGCGGAAAATCTCGTCGGGGCTCATGGCGGCGCCGCCCACGGCGTAGGCGCCGAATAGAGGCACGATCACCCACCACACGAAAATCGAGCCGGCGAAGATCACGAAGGCGTATTTAAGGCCCACGATGTAGCCCAGGCCGAGCACGGCGGCGCCGGTGTTGCACGAGAGCACGAATTTGGTTTTGTCGGCAAGCGTCTGGCCCCAGGAGTAGGCGGTGGTGGTGATGGTCTCGGCCCACCATCCGAAGGTGGCCACGATGTAGTCGTAGACACCGCCTATGAGGGCGGCGGCCACGAGCAGCTTGGCCTGCGCGGCGGATTTGGGACCGGTGGCGTTGCCGCTGGCCAGCACCTGCGTGGTGGCCGTGGCCTCCGGGAAGGGATACTTGCCGTGCATGTCCTTCACGAAATATTTGCGGAAGGGAATGAAGAAGAGGATGCCCAGCACGCCGCCCAGCAGCGAGCTCAGGAACACCTCGAGGAAGCTCACCGTGATCTCGGGATAGGTGGCCTGCAGGATGTAGAGCGCCGGGAGGGTGAAGATGGCGCCCGCCACTATCACGCCCGAGCAGGCGCCTATGCTCTGAATAATCACGTTCTGGCCCAGGGCGTTCTTCTTGCCCAGCGCGCCGCTCAGGCCCACGGCTATGATGGCGATGGGGATGGCTGCCTCAAACACCTGGCCCACCTTGAGGCCCAGATATGCGGCGGCGGCGCTGAACACCACGGCCAGCAGCAGGCCCATGCCCACGGAGTAGGGAGTGACTTCGGCGTAGTCGTGCGCCGGATGCATCAGCGGGCGGTATTCTTCGTCGGCCGCCAGCTCGCGGAACGCGTTTTCCGGCAGTTCCACCGGATCAACCTCTGCGGGGTTGAGATTGTCTTTGCTCATAAGTAAGTTTCGATAATTAGCTTATATTAAGATTCGGGGGTGATTTTCGCAAGATTCATACTTGCGAAGAAGGAGTTATGGGGTTCCATAATGACTGATGAGTAAGTTTGAAGATTGCAAAATCAACCGGAAGATTGATATAAGCTAATTGTTGAAACTTACTTATATTATTACTTTTTCTTATTGCTCTTGGCGGGAATCTTGAGTTTCTGGCCTATCTGGAGATTGTCGTTCTTCATACCGTTGGCGGCGCGGATCTCGGCCACCGACACTCCGTACTGCTTGGAAAGGCGGAAGAGATTGTCGCCCTTCTGCACGGTATGGGTCTTGGCCTGGCCCGACGGTTTGGCCGGAGCCGGCTTGGCCTGCGCGTTGTTTTTATTCTTTGCCGGCTCGGCCTTGGGCTTGGGAGCCTGAGTCTTGGGCGTGGAGGCCATGGCGCGTGCCACCTCGCCGGCCTGCGGCGTGGCGGGAGCGGCTGCTTCAGGAGCGGCTGCGGCGGCGCTGTCCGGCGGGCAGGCCTCGGGCGAGGGCTGGAGGGTGTCGGCGGGTGCCGGCTCCACCTGCGGAGCGGCTTCGGACGGCGCGGCCTTGGGCACATAGCGGCGCTTGGTAGTGACTATCTTGAGCGACTGGCCCACGCGCACTCCGGCCTTGCGGCCCAGATTGTTGGACGAGCGCAGGGCGGCGGTGGTGACGCCGTAGCGGCGCGCGATCGAGCTCAGGGTCTCGCCCTTGCGCACCTTGTGGTACTTCACGGTGGTCTCGTCGATGTATTCGCCGCCGGCGTCGCTACCCTGCACGCTGGCTCCCGTGGCGGGCTCCACCACGTCGCGGGTGGCGTAGCGCTCGGCGTTGTGGCCCACGATACTGTCTTCATTGGCTATATATGCATATGCCTGGAGCGAGGGTAGCACCAGCGGATAAGGCTTGATATGGCCCGGGATGAGGTCTTTGCGATACTGGGGATTGAGCGTGCGCAGCTCGTCGAGCGAGATGCCCATCACATCGGCTATCTGCTCGAAATGCACGCGGCGGCACACATGCACCGAATCCACCACCATGGGGCGGCGCACCAGCGCCGGGGCGATGTTGTGCTTGCCGTAGTAGGTCATCACGTAAGTGGCGGCGATGAAGGCGGGCACGTAGCCGCGCGTCTCGGCCGGCAGGAAGGGATAGATGGCCCAGAAGTCCTTCTTGCCCCCGCCGGCGCGGCGCAGGGCCTTGTTGACGTTGCCCGGGCCGCAGTTGTAGGCGGCAATGGCCAGCGACCAGTCGCCGTAGGTGCCGTAGAGTTGCTTGAGATAGCGCACGGCGGCATCGGTGGCCTTGTAGGGGTCGCGGCGCTCGTCCACGAGGGTGTTCACCTCCAGGCCCTGACCGGTGGCGGTGGGCAGCATGAACTGCCACAGGCCGGTGGCTCCGGCTCTCGACACTGCCACCGGATTGAGAGCCGACTCGATCACGGGCAGATACTTGAGCTCCATGGGCATGTCGTGGCGGTCGAGCGCTTCCTCGAAAATGGGCATGTAGTAGTGCGACAGGCCCAGCATATTCTCCACGAGCTGGCGGCGGCGCTGGGTGTACATGTCGATATAGGAGCGCACCACCGAGTTGAATGGCATCTCGATGGTGGTGGGGATGGCCTGCAGGCGGCGGATGAGCTCCTCGTCGGTCACGGGGGCGTCGGGGGAGCGGTCGGCGGCGGAGTCGATGGCGGCGTAGCGCTTGAGATACCAGTCGCCCTGCATGCGCTGCACGTCGGTCTCGAAACTTTCAGGATATATGATGGCATTGTCGTGCACGGTCTCGCGCACGTCGAGCACCGTGGCTGCCCCGGCAGCGGGCGAGGCGGCCAGGGCAGCGGTGAGTAGGAGTATATGGCTGAGTTTTTTCATGTCTTCAGAAATTAAGAGCCCACTGCAGGCCGAAGGCCGGGCGATGTCCGCGCGCCTCGCGGAACACAGCCGGGGCCACGTCCATCGACAGGTCGGGCGAGATGTCGAAGTGGCTGAGCGACGCGTCCACATATGCGTCCACCATGGCCAGGAGATACACTCCCACCATGGATATGATGCACAGGTCGCGGTTGCGGCGATAGAAATTCTTGCGCGACTGGAGCAGCGACGTGAGCCAGGTCTTGTCGAGCGACTCCTCGCTCACCGTGGGCGGAAAGAAGTCCATGTACGACTTTGTGGTGGGGTCGTTGTCGGTGATATCGCGGTAGGCGCGGGAGTAATCGTCGAGCATGGAGTTGTTCCAGCTCGTGGCATATCCCAGGGCGAGGTATCCGCCCACGATTATGGGTAGCTTCCAGTATCGGCGGTTGTAGACCTGGCCCATACCCGGAAAGAGGGCCGACATCCACACGGCGCGCGTGGGGTCGGGGTTGAATTCCACCTTGCGTTCTTCCCACACGTCGTAGGGATTGGGTCGCTCAGGGCGGGCGGGTGCCGTGTCGGGCTCCTCGATGAGCTCGAGCACATAC
>CAMWRI010000052.1 GCA_947176585.1 uncultured Porphyromonadaceae bacterium | reverse complement strand
GACCACGACTCCCTGGACATTGCCAAGCAACTGTGCGCTGTGCGTGGGCCCGTCGATTGACTACAGCGTGGTTCGCACCTTCAATCCATATAATTCAGAAAAAATCACAGTGGTAGTTGCCACTCCCTTGCTTGACAGTATTTTCCGAGCCGGAGCCAAGGAGCTCACGCTGGCCGACTACAAGCCCGGCGACAAGGTGGTGCCATACGAAGTGGTAGCCACCATGAAGGGCAGCGACCTCGTGGGCATGCACTACGAGCAGCTGATTCCCTGGGTGAATCCCGGCGAAGGTGCTTTCAGGGTAATCCCCGGCGACTATGTGACCACCGACGACGGCACGGGCATCGTGCACATCGCCGGCACTTTCGGTGCCGACGACAAACGAGTGTCGCAGCAGAACGGTGTGCCTGCCCTCACGCTTATCGACAAGGACGGAAATATCCGACCGATGGTGGATCTGCGCGGCCGTTTCTACATGCTTGACGATCTTGATCCTGAATTCGTGAAAAATAATGTGGATGTGGAGGCCTACAGCCTGTGGCAGGGCAAATTCGTGAAGAATGCCTACAACCTCGAGGCAGACGACAGCACCCCCACGCTTGATGTGGAGATATGCCTCGATCTCAAGGCTCAGGGCAAGCTGTTCCGCATGGAAAAACACACCCACAACTATCCCCATTGCTGGCGCACGGATGCTCCTGTGATCTACTACCCGCTTGACAGCTGGTTTGTACGCACTACTGCAGCACGCGACCGTATGATGGAACTCAACGACACCATCAAGTGGAAGCCCGCCTCCACCGGCACGGGCCGTTTCGGCAAATGGCTTGAAAATCTTCAGGACTGGAACCTGTCGCGCAGCCGTTACTGGGGTACACCCCTGCCCATATGGCGCACGGAGGACGGCAAGGAAGAGCTGTGCATCGACTCTGTTGATATGCTCTACCGCGAGCTTGAAAAGGCTGTGGCTGCCGGCGTAATGGCATCCAATCCTCTTAAGGACAAAGGTTTCGTGCCCGGCGTGTACACTAAGGAGAATTACGAACTCATTGACCTGCATCGCCCCTACGTGGACGACTTCGTGCTCGTGTCGCCTTCGGGTAAGCCCATGCATCGCGAACTCGATCTGATTGATGTGTGGTTCGACTCCGGCTCCATGCCCTATGCGCAGCTGCACTATCCTTTCGAGAACAAGGAGGCCATCGAAAGCGGCAGCTACTATCCTGCCGATTTTATCGCCGAGGGTGTTGACCAGACCCGTGGATGGTTCTTCACGCTGCACGCCATTGCCACGATGGTGTTTGATTCCGTGGCATATAAAGCTGTGATTTCCAACGGTCTTGTGCTCGATAAATTCGGTGAGAAGATGTCGAAGCACAAAGGCAACACCGTGGATCCCTTCAAGGAAATCGACACCTACGGCAGCGATCCCCTGCGCTGGTACATGATATCGAATTCCGCACCCTGGGACAACCTCAAATACGATTCGGACGGTATCACCGAGGTGAGCCACAAGCTCTTCTCCACTCTGTACAATACCTACAGTTTCTTAGCCCTCTACGCCAACGTGGACGGTTTCACGGCCGAAGAGCCTGAAATTCCCGTTGCTGAGCGTCCCGAGATCGACCGCTGGATTCTCTCGTTGCTGAACACCCTCGTGGCCGAGTGCACGGAGGCACTCGACGATTATGAGCCCACACGAGCCGCCCGCGCTATCGGCGAATTTGTGAACGACAACCTTTCCAACTGGTATGTGCGCCTCAACCGCAAGCGCTTCTGGGGGGGCGAGATGACAACCGACAAGCTCGCGGCCTATCAGACCCTTTACACCTGCCTCACTACCGTGGCCAGGCTCATGGCACCCGTGTCGCCTTTCTTCGCCGACAGGCTTTATCGAGACCTCACCGGTGCGGAATCCGTGCATCTGGCTCTATGGCCCGAGGTGAACGCCGCTCTCATCGACAAGGATCTCGAGCGCCACATGGCCACGGCCCAGACCGTGACCTCGATGGTTCTGGCCCTGCGCCGCAAGGTGAATATCAAGGTGCGCCAGCCGCTGAGCACACTGCTCATTCCCGAGGCAGCCGGTGTGGACACAGAGCTTCCCCGCAGCATCCGCGATCTGGTGCTTGCAGAGGTTAACATCAAGGACATAAAGACAATCGGTGCTGACGAAGGCTTCCTCGTGAAGCGCGTGAAGCCCGACTTCAAAAAGTTGGGCCCGAAGTTCGGCAAGAGCATGAAGGCTGTGGCAGCAGCTATTGGCGCTCTTGATCAGGCCTCTATCGCACGCCTGGAGCGTGAGGGAGCAATCGTTCTCGACGCTGTGGACGGCGCTGTGGTGTCGATCGCCGATGTTGAAGTGATTTCAGAAGACATGCCCGGATGGATCGTGGCGAACGAAGGCAATCTCACAGTAGCTCTCGACGTCACTCTCACCCCCGAGCTGCTGGCCGAAGGCTGCGCCCGCGAGATTATCAACCGTGTGCAGAATATCCGCAAGGCCCGAAACTACGATATCACCGACCGTATCAAGCTTGTATTCGAACCATCTGACGACATCGTTCCTGTGCTTGAGCAGTTTGGTGATTATATAGGCCGTCAGGTGCTTGCCGATGTCGTGACAACCGCACCTCTGAGCGATGGCTCCGAAGTGGAGACGCTCGACATCGACGGCAAGGACATCAAAGTGGAAATATCGCTTAACTGAATGCTTGCATGGCCGAAAAGACCAGATATTCCGATGAAGAATTGCTGGAATTCAAAGAGTTGATTCTTGCAAAGATTGAACAGGCACAGCACGAATACGACACGCTGCGCGCCTCGCTGATGAACAATGCCGGCAACGATGTGGCCGATACTTCCCCCACATTCAAGGCTCTCGAAGAGGGTGCCTATACCCTGGGCAGGGAAGAGGCCGCTCGTCTGGCCGAGCGTCAGCGCCAGTTTATTTCAAAGCTTCAGGGCGCGCTCGTGCGCATCGAGAATAAAACCTACGGAGTGTGTCGTGCCACCGGCCAACTTATTCCTAAAGAACGATTGCGCGCCGTGCCACATGCCACTCTGAGCATCGACGGCAAGCAGGATAAAAGCAATCACTGATGAGACGGAGCCACACTATCATAGCCATCATCACTATACTGCTGGTGCTTGTAGCCGACCAATGGCTAAAATTTTGGGTGAAAACTTCGTTCTATCTGGGCGAGGACGTGGAAATATTCCCGTGGTTTCATCTGCGCTTCGTGCAGAATCCCGGCATGGCATTCGGCATGGAGCTGGGTAGCAAGTTGTTCCTCACGTTGTTTCGCATTGTTGTCACTTGTCTGGGCATATGGTATATCGTGCGCCGCTGCTTGCGGGCGGATGTGCCCCGCGGATATCTCGCATGCGTATCGCTTGTGGTGGCAGGTGCACTAGGCAATATAATCGACTGCATGTTCTACGGCGAGATTTTCACCAATCCTTATCCTCCGCAGGTGGCGCAGCTCGTTCCGTTCGGCTCCGGCTACGGCACGCTGTTCTATGGTCAGGTTGTGGATATGCTTTATTTCCCGCTGTTTTCATTCGAGTGGCCCGCGTGGCTACCATGGGTGGGCGGTAGTGAGTTCTCGTTTTTCGATCCCGTGTTCAATATCGCCGACTCAGCTATCACCGTGGGAATAATCGCTATATTGCTGTTCTATTCCCGTTTTCTGCTGGGCAGCGACGAAAAACAAGACTGATGGCCATGCGCAGGAGTGTGATAGCATTATCGGCCGCCGCCATGCTTGTGGCGTCGTGTAATCGTGTGCCGTCGCACGTGATCGACCCTGAAACGATGGCTCAGCTTCTGGCCGACAGATATGTGGCTGAATCCGTCGTGGACTATAACCAGCAGACCTGGCGCACGGATTCCGACCGGGTTGCCCTCCGCGATGCCGTGTATGCCCGCCATGGAGTTACGCAGGCAGATGTCGATACTTCTTTCGAATGGTATGGCCATAACATGGCTCGGTATATGGAAGTGTCGGACCGTACCATAGCGATTCTTGAAGAGCGGCTTGCAGGCAGCGACAGCCGTTTACGAGCCGAGCGCAGCATGAGCGTGGCCGGCGACAGCGTGGATGTGTGGCCCGATGCCAGGTATTATGCCGTGAGCCGTCGCAGTCCCACGCGCAATATCACTTTTGCACTGGATGCCGATGAGAACCGTGAGAAGGGCGACCTCTACACATGGCGCTTGAAGGTGGCCAACAACCAGACGGAATCGGCGTGGACGATGGTGGCTGAATATTCTGACAGTACTAAAGAATATATAGCAGAGAAAATCAACGGAAACGGATGGCGCGAGATCAGCCTGCAGACGGATTCCACCCGCACCGCCGTGCGCATTTACGGCTCGCTGATGCTCGCCGTGCCTGAGAGGGCTGCCGTGTGGCTCGACAGTGTGTCGCTGGTGCGGAACCACCTCATTCCCGACAACTACAGCAAGCGCTACCGCCAGCGCGCCATCCGAAAATGAAGCAGGTGGTGAGACTTCTCGCGCACCGCGTTGTGCACGACGGCAACCTCGCCGGGCTCAGTGTGGTGGTGGCTGATGATTCCGGCATCGCCGTAATGCCGTTTGAGGGCGAGACCGCCGAGACGGCATTTATTGATGGTACGATTATAGTGGAAGACGGTGTGTTGTATCACACTCCGTTGCTCATTTCTTCTCTTCCGTTTCCTTCCGGACTCCAAACGGCACGTGTGTGGCCTCAAGATTGAGCAAAGCCTGTTTAATTGCTTTGCCGTAGGCGTACCCGCCGAGCTTTCCACCGGCTGCCACTACTCTGTGGCAAGGAATTATTATTGCTACCGGATTGGCACCAGCTGCTTGTCCTACGGCACGTGCAGATGAGCCAAGGTGTGCCGCGATTTGCCCGTAGCTTGCTGTTGAGCCGATAGGTATTTCGAGCAGGTATTTCCACACCCGGCGCTGAAATTCGCTGCCGCCGGCAGGGTTTAAGGGAGGAATAGGGGGAAGCGGGGCTCCCGAAAAATAAGCGTCAAGCCATGCGGCGGCGGCAGCTTCCGCCTCGCATCCGGGCTCATCGCAGTCGATGCAGTCGCAGAATCTGAGTGCCGTCACGTATCCTGATTCGGCTTGAATATGCAGTGTTCCCAGCGGACTGTTGTAGCGCATTGAGTCAGAACGGTCGGATTATCTGAATGGCAGACTGCGGGAGCCCGGACGAATCGCGCTCGTGGCGCACAAAGGCGCTCAGCGGGCTGTATGAGCCCACGTGCACGGCGTCGTGTGTGTGCTCTCCCCGGTTGATCGCATCCACAGCTTCCATGATGCGACGGCGCCGCTCCGTGTCGGCGCGGGGGACAAACAGCGATGCCTGCACAGCATCTTCATCCACGATTTCATGAATCATCAGACCTGCCCTCTTGTAGGCGTAGCCGCTGCGGAATATTCTGCGCAGGCATATCTGTGCCGCGCGGGCAAGCAGCATGGTGTCGGATGTGGGTTCTTCCAGTTTTATGTGGAATGAGTTGCTGTATTGCGGGAGATCTTTGCGGAAACCGTTGGTCTGCACGAATGCTCCCAGAGTTACGGCGCACGAATGCTGTTCGCGCAATTTTCTTCCGAGAATGGTGGCGAAGGCAGCCATCGCCTGATTGAGCTGCGAGATGTCGGTGAGGGATTTTCCGAAACTGCGTGTGGAGCACATCTGCTTGCGGTGCGGCTCCTCCTCGTTGTCTATGGCTATGCAGGCCTCGCCGTTAAGTTCGCGCCAGGTGCGCTGCATCGTGATATTGAACGATCTTTCCACATCCGCCTGTTTGAGGTCGGCAAAAGTTATGGCCCGGGTGTAGCCCAGCGGGGCAAGGCGTCGCGATATCCGTCGGCCTATACCCCACACATCGGAGATATTCGTTAGCTCAAGCGCTTTGCGGCGTTTTGTCTCGTCGTCGATTATGCACACGCTTCTGTAGCCGGGGTATTTCTTGGCAAATCTTGTGGCCACCTTGGCCAGAGTCATGGTAGGAGCGATTCCCAGCGATGTGGGGATGCCCGTGCTGCGGCGCACACGACGCACGATGCTGCGTCCCACTTCTTCAAGCGTTGCCGTATCGTGCCATATGCTCATGTCAAGAAAACATTCGTCCACTGAATAGACGTGAATCTCGGGCACCGTTTCGGCTATCGTGGCCATCACTCTTGCCGATAGATCACCATACATACGGTGGTTGCCCGATACCACAGCCACATTATAGCGCCTGCACAGTCCTTCGATTTTGAAGAATGGGTCGCCGCGCTTTATGCCCACAGCCTTGGCTTCGTTGCTGATAGCCACGGCACAACCGTCGTTGTTGCTGAGCACGACCACAGGGCGCGGGGCGCGCAGGCGTGGATTGAACACGCGCTCGCACGACACGAAGAAATTGTTGCAGTCGATCAGCCCTACCATCAGAAATCCTTTCTGATAGTGGTGCGCACAGCTATAATACACACCACACTGAGCACACACATGATGCCGGCACCGGCAAGAAGGGTGGGCCACATGCCGGCGGGTGCCACCGAAAGCGTGGCCAACGCCTTACGCCAGAGGGTTGATACCAGGGCTGTGGCGGCACACGCAAGAATCCATACGGCAGCGTTCACAACGACAATGAAGATCACGTAGGGCACCGATACCTGTGTGGGGGAGTAGCCCAGAAGCATCATCTGGTGGAGCTTGTCGCGGTTTTTCTGAAGCAGCAGATACATGCTCAGCAACAGAATAAACAGGGCGAGCGCAGAGATCACGGCTCCTATCGCCGATACTGCGGCAGTGGCCACGCGCAGGAAATAAGCTGCCGTGCTGTTGTCGGCCTTGTCGCCGGCTATTTCCAGCCCGTTGCGTTCCATATAGGTGTTGATGGCCGGATCGCCGGGAGTGTTCACGCGCACTACCACACGGGCCGGCATCGCGTCTGCGCCGTTGCCGAAATTGTCGTTGGCCCACTTCATGAACTCCTCGGGCACCGCGATGGTGTTGATTCGAGATGAGAAGCCGGCCACGTGGCCTCTCATTCTCACTCTCGATCCGTTGCGGTCAGTGAGAGTGATAACCAGCGGGATGAGCCCTATCTCGCTTTCGCGCAGGGTGGGAAGACCGCGTGATGCCGCAAATCCGAAATTATAGAGCGCGAGATAGTCGCGCGACAGCACGATGGGCACTTCGCCCGTGGCGGGGGAGAAATGCCAGTCGTCCGGCAGACGGTCGAAAAACTCGTCGGGAATACTTTCAAAAAAAGCTTCGGTGGTCATTCCCTTGCCGGCGAAGTCCACACCTATTGATGCCCTGAAACGCGATGCCGTGAAAGCTCCAATGCTGTCCACCCAGGGCTGAGATTCGAGTGATGCAAGCTCCTCTGCCGTGAAAGAGGCGTCGCGCTTGTTGAGTCCTATCTGCTTCGACAGCACGAGATAATCGCGCCCCATTGCCGTGTCGCTATCGAACAGGCCGGAAGCGTCGCGGTAGAACTGCACAGCACTCAGCACTATAGACAGTCCTACGAGAGCGGCAATTATATATCCGGCTGTCTGAGCCACGCTCACATAGCGCCTGAGCAGGCGGGTGACGAGAGTGCAGCTCATAGCTTGATAGGTGTAAAATCGTTAATGGCCAGATGGTTGCCCACCGATGTTACTATCACTCCGGCTCCCTGCGCGCGCGCCTCGCGCTCCACCATGGCGGCAGCGCGCATGTTGTTACGGCTGTCGAGATGGCTCACGGGTTCGTCGAGCAGCAGAAAATCAAACGGCTGGCACAGGGCACGCACCAAGGCCACACGCTGCTGCTGACCTATCGACAGCAGCGCAGCCGGGCTGCCGGATTTGTCGTCAATCTCCATTTCCTCGAGCAGAGCGTGTATCTGGGCTTCGCTCTTATAATCGGTGAGGCGGTTTTTCAATTGAATGTTCTCCATCACCGTGAGCTCCGGAAACAGCCTCATCTCCTGCGGCAGAATACCCAGCGAACGGCAGCGCAATCTGCACCAGTCCTCAATTGAAAGGCGGCTTACGTCGCGACCGTCGAAAAGAATCGTACCTTCGAAATCGCGGCGGTTGCCATAAATGAAGCTGCACAGCGACGACTTGCCCGTGCCGCTTGCTGCCTCCACGAGATAGCGTGTGCCACGCACGAATTCAATATCGTGCAGCCACACTTCACCGCCGGGGCGTGTTCCGGAAAAGACGCGCGGTAGCAAGCCCTTCAGCTCTATTTTTTCAATCATTCCCATTCGGTGTAGTCGTCGGCGCTGCTACCGGCCACAGCTTCCACTATGTGGCGCTGCAATGTCCGGTCAGTGACCAGCGATATGATGCTCTCGATAAAACCGTAAGGGCTTCCGGTAAATTCCGTGAAACCGTACATCACTTCGTTCTCACACTCCATGTGGCCTTCAACGCCGAATGGCAGTTGCACGGCCTTGCCGAAGCTGCCGTCGGCGGGAATCGAAAGTGTCCCGGCTGCATAATATTTGTCGAAGTTTCCGGGTTTCAGGCCTGTGTGGTCGCCTGCCACGGGTCGTGTGGATGCCACAAGGTACCCTTCCTTGTATGCTATGAAAAGATCAGGCATATTTGCGCCCATGAAGTTGAGGCGCAGTTGGTCGGGCAGTGTGCTCACAATGATGCCGTTGCCGTTGAGGCCTGCGGCCATCTTGAGAATTTCGCCGGCCTTGGATTCGTCATAGGCCACCGCAACTGTCACGCCCCAAGCCGCCGGATCGGTGAACCGGCCGACATCGTCGGGGAGAGCTGCGGATATAGCGAATGTGCCGTTTACTGCCATAAGATACGGCTCGATAATGCTGCGCTGCATGGAGGGAACGTCGCCGAGGATAGCTTGCATAAATTCGTCCGTTACTTTGCCGAACGCGAAAGTGAGAGCGGGGTGGGCCGGCATGAACTTTATAAAGGATGCGTCGATCGGAGTGACGAGATCGCCCACCGGTATTTTGTCGCCGTCTTCATCATAAGTTGCAGCCTCGATTTTCATCGTGTTCTTGGCGAGAGTGGTCTTGTAGCTTATGTGGGAGTTCTCGAGCTCCTTTATGTCGATGCCCATTGCCCTCATATACGGATTCCTTGCAAAGAACTTGCCGGGATTCAGCGATATATCCATAGCAGAGCCGTCGGTGGCGAATGTGGCCATCACGCTCTTGGATTCCGTTGCGGGCGATTTCTCCGCAATTTCGAGCACTTTGGTGAGATGCTTGACGTCTTCGGCAATCCACAGACGGTTGTCGCGTATCATTATGTTCTCCCGGTACACCTTGAAACTGTTTGAACGCTCCGGCTGTCCGAATTCAGCCTCAAGAGCGGCAGCCAGTTGGTCGGGATGCGTGAGAATACACGTGAGGTACATGTCGCCCTCGTAGTTGTAGACGAACACATTGCTCGCATCAATTGCCTGCGTGGCACTGATGTATTTCTCAAATTCCAGGCGGTCTTTGCTCGAAAGCTCATCAAGCAGCGCGCTCATCACCTTGCCGGCCTCCCACTTCTCGCCGTTGCGGGTGAATCCGGCGCTTTCAAGAATATCCTCGCAGTTGATGCGGGCTATCATATCACTGCCGGCAGGAATGGATTCCAGGATTTCAGATTCTTTGTGTGAACAGGCGGCGGTCACAACGGCCAGCGTTGTAATCAGCCACGCCATGAGCATGCGTGTAGTCTTCATAAAAACGGATAATGATGATTATTTGACAAAAATATAAATTTCGGCCCAAATACACAATATATCATATGTACTTAGTTCTAAAAAACGGAGCTTCTGCCTCGTGAATAGTGCATATTCGCGCAAAAATTCGTATATTCGCGCTAAATTAGCCGCAGATGAGCAAGATTTATACATTTCTCGACCTCGAAAAGGTGAACCGCCCGTTCATGCCGGAGATAAAGGCTGCGCTTGAAAGTGTCGCATTATCAGGACGGTATATCGGCGGTGCGGAGGTCGATAGATTTGAGAGGCAGCTTGCCGAGGCCACAGGCACGGCTCATGCCGTAGGTGTGGCCAACGGCCTTGATGCCCTGCGGCTGATCTTTCGCTCGCTGGTGCTTCTGGGGCGCCTCAGTCCGGGCGACGAAGTGCTTATCCCGGCGAATACATATATTGCGTCTTTTCTGGCCGTGAGCGATGCCGGATTGCGTCCGGTGCCTGTGGATATAGATGCGGATACGTCGAATATGAGCGCCGGGTCGGTAGCCCGCGCAATCACTCCGCGCGTGCGTGCTGTAATGCCTGTGCATCTTTATGGCCGTGTGTGCTGGAACCGCGAATTATCCGAGATCGTGGCGCGTCATAATCTGGTTGTGGTTGAGGACAACGCTCAGGCCATCGGGGCCGTGGGTCATGAACCTGGTCTTTGGGGAAACGTTCGCTCCGGTGCCATCGGGCATGCTGCCGCTTTCAGCTTTTATCCCACCAAAAATATCGGTGCCATGGGAGATGCGGGAGCGGTGACCACGGGAGATACCGAACTTGCCGCCGCGGTGCGTACGCTCGCCAACTATGGCAGCGACAGGCGTTACCACAATATTTATAGGGGATGCAACAGCCGTATGGATCCGGTGCAGGCAGCTGTGCTCAATGTGAAACTGCCCCACGCGGATGCGGTGAACGGCGGCCGCCGCCGCACGGCTTCCATTTATCTCGAGGAAATCAAAAATCCGCTGGTGTCGCTGCCCGCTCCCGCCGGGACGGATTGTGTGTGGCATCAGTTTGTGGTGCGCACGCCGCAACGCGACCGCTTCAAGGACTGGCTGGAAAACCGTGGCGTGTACACAGATATAAATTATCCCGTGCCTTGCCACCGCCAGCCATGCTATCGTGGTGAGCTCGACGGCTATATTCTCCCCGTGGCCGAGGAGCAGGCGCGTACGCTGCTTTGCCTGCCCATAGCCTGCGTGGGCGATGATGATGCCCGCGAGATAGCAGCCATAATAAACAGTTATAAGGAAAATGATTGACCACAGCACATTCGGGACGCGCACAGCGGTGTTTCACACCTTCGGCTGCAAACTGAACTTTGCCGAGACATCCACAGTGGCCCGGATACTGGGCGAGCGCGGTGTGAGGCGTGCTACAGCCGGCGAGGTTCCGGATTTCGTGGTAGTGAACACATGCAGTGTCACTGAGCTTGCCGATAAAAAATGCCGTCAGACCATTCGTTCCCTTCACCGCCGCTTTCCCGAGGCTGCCATAATCGTGACCGGGTGCTATGCCCAGCTCAAGAGCGACGAAGTGGCCGCGCTGCCCGGGGTGGAGATAGTGGCGGGTATCGACCGCAAGCTCGACATCGCCGATTTCATAGATACGTGGAGCGAGGATCATGCGCCGCGCACCATTGTGCAGCCCTCGCGTGATATCAGAGCGTTCTCGCCGTCGTGCTCGCGCGGCGACCGCACACGCTATTTCCTCAAGGTGCAGGACGGATGCGACTATTGGTGCAGCTATTGCACCATCCCCGCGGCCCGCGGACGTTCGCGCTCAGGTACTATAGGTGAGCTCGTGGAGCAGGCGCGCCGTGTGGCAGCCGAGGGCGGAAAAGAGATCGTGATCACCGGAGTAAATATCGGCGACTTCGGAAAGGGCAGGGAAGATACGTTTCTCGACTTGTGCCGAGAGCTCGACCGCGTGGACGGCATCGAGCGCTACCGCATATCAAGCATCGAGCCCAATCTGCTCACTGATGAGATAATAGGTTTTGTGGCCGGCTCCGAGCGCTTCATGCCGCATTTCCACGTGCCGCTCCAGAGTGGCGACGACGAGGTGCTGGCACTTATGAGGCGCCATTACGACACGGCTCTGTTCCGCTGCAAGATGGAGCGGATAAAGGAGGCCATGCCACACGCATTTATCGGAGTAGACCTTATCGTGGGTGCGCGCGGAGAAACGGAGGAGCGTTTCGTGCGCTCGCGCGACTTCGTGGCTTCGCTGCCGGTGTCGCGGTTGCATGTGTTCACTTATAGCGAGCGCCCAGGTACGCGAGCGCTTGAGATTAAGCCGGTGGTACCGCCGGAGGAAAAACACCGGCGCACGCGCGAGATGCTCAAGGTGAGCCGCAATCTTTATGAAGCGTTTGCAGCTCCCTTTGCCGGCACAGCACGTCCGGTGCTTCTTGAGCATCCCAGGCCCGGCCATCCAATGTCGGGCTTTACCGACAATTATCTGAGAGTAGAGGTGGATGCTCCTGCTGAGCTCGACAACACCATAGTGCCCGTACGTCTCGGCGGTCTTGATGCCGGGGAGGAATTATTCACCGATTGCACCATATTATGACTGCTGTATCGAAACTAATGTCGGTTCTCGCCACCGGTGCCCTGCGGCTCGTGGCGCTCCTGCCGCTCGATGTGCTTTATCTGTTCAGCGACCTCGGTTACTACGTTCTCCGCTATGTTGTACGCTACCGCCGGGATGTGGTGCGCGAGAATCTGCGCCTGTCGTTTCCCGATAAATCCGAGGCGGAACTCGAGAAAATCGAGCGCGAATTTTATCATCATTTCGCCGACAACGCTGTGGAGACGGTCAAGATGCTTCATATAAGCGACAGGCAGATGATGCGACGCATGAAATTCGAAAATGTGGAGATTATTGACGAGCTCTTTGCTCAGGGCCGCGATGTAATAGCGTATTTCTCGCATTGCGGCAATTGGGAGTGGGCTACGAGTGTGGGGCTGCATTGCGACCCCTCCGATGCAGGCCGCGTGGATTTCGGTTTCGTGTACCGCCCCATGAAGAATGAGGAGATTGATCGCCTGCTGCTCAAGACTCGCACGCGTTTCAAGGCTTCGCCGTATCCCAAAGCCACTGTGCTGCGCGAACTGATCAGACTGCGGCGCGCCGGCCGTCGTTTCATCACCGGATTCATGAGCGACCAGAAACCCAGTCACGGCGACCCCACGCAAATCCTGATGTTTCTGAATCATCCTACGGCAATGATCACCGGTACTGAAACCCTGGCCCGCAAACTTGACACTGCGGTAATATACTGGGATATGGAGAAAGTGGACAGGGGCAGCTACCGCGTCACTTGCCGCTTGCTCGCCCACAGCGCTGCGGCAGAAAAACCGGGCGTGCTCACCGCCGCCTATGCCGCGTGTCTTCAGGACACGATCATGCGTCAGCCGTCGATATGGCTGTGGTCCCACAAGCGATGGAAAATCCCCGTAAGCATGCCGTGCCAATGAAAAAGGTAGCTGTAATTATCCTCAACTGGAACGGCGCTGCTCTGCTGCGGCGCTTTCTCCCGTCGGTCATAGCAGGCACGGACAGTTCGGTGGCCGACGTGATCGTGGCCGACAACGGAAGTACCGACGACTCACTGGATGTGTTGCGCGATGAATTCCCGGAAGTTAAGGTGCTTTCGTTTCCTGAAAACTACGGCTTTGCCGCCGGCTACAACCATGCGCTTGAAGAAACGCGCTATCCATACACCGTGCTTCTGAACAGTGATGTGGCCGTACGGAAAGGATGGGTCAACACTTTGCTCGATTACATGGAAGCCCATCCCGACACCGGAGCATGTCAGCCCAAGATTCTCAGCGCCGCAGATCCTTCGCGCTTCGAATATGCCGGAGCCTCCGGCGGATTCATCGACAGACATGGTTATCCCTATTGCCGCGGACGCATCTTCGATACCTGCGAAGACGATAAAGGGCAGTACGACACGCCCATGGATATTCACTGGGCTACCGGGGCGGCGCTAATGGTGCGCACGCAGCTTTATCTGGACCTCGGGGGACTCGATTCCGCATTTTTTGCCCATATGGAGGAGATAGACCTGTGCTGGCGAATCCGTCTGGCCGGTTGGAAGATAGCGGTGGTGCCAGCGGCGGCTGTCGAGCATCTGGGAGGCGCTTCACTCGCGGCAGGCAATCCTCGCAAGACGTATCTGAACTTCAGAAACAACCTGCTCATGCTCCATAAGAACCTGCCCGACACATCGCGTGACGCCACATTGCTGCGGCGCCGCTTGCTCGACACTCTGGCATGGTGCAAATTCGTGATTTCCCTTGATTTTAAAAACGCTTCGGCGATTCTCCGGGCACATAAGGATTTCAGGAAGATGCGGGGGAGATACGATGAGCATCCGTCAGTCGACCTTATAGGAGGTGAGCGAAATATCCTTCTCGACTATTATCTGCGCCGCAGGCGCAGTTTTGGAGAACTGAAATAAAACCCATTCAATATCATATAATTATGAAGCATTTTCTTTTATCTGCATTCATGCTTTGCTCCGCTACTCTGGCTTTCGGCTGGGGACAGAAAGGGCACGACACAGTGGCTTTCATAGCCGAAAATCATCTGACTCCGGCTGCCAAGGCTGCTGTGGATTCGATTCTCGAAGGTAAGTCGCCCGTTTACTGGGCCAACTGGCTCGACAATGCAAGCCACACCCCCGAGTATGCCTATACCAAGACCTGGCACTACAAGAACGTGGATGCCGACCGCACCTACGAAGATATGCCGGCCAATCCCGCCGGAGATGCTGTCACAGCAGTAAAAATGCAGCTCGAAACACTGGCAAATCCCGAAGCAACCAAGGCCGAGAAACAGCTGGCCATGAAGATTCTCGTGCACGTTGTTGGCGACATGCACCAGCCCATGCACATGGGTCATGCCACCGACCTGGGTGGCAACCGCGTGAAGGTGAAGTTCTTCAATCGCGACAAAAACCTGCACGGAATCTGGGACGGTGATCTCGTGGAGAGCGCCCATAAATGGAGCTACACCGAGTGGGCCAATCAGATTGATCGCCTCAATGAGGCCGAAGAAGCGCTCCTGCTCCAGGGATCGATCGACGACTGGGCGCGTGAGACGATGGCCATCACCCGAAATGTGTATGATTTCTTCCAACCGGGAATCAACGTGAGCTACAACCAGATAGCCTACTGGGCTCCCACCATCGAACGCCAGCTGCTGCGCGGTGGCCTGCGTCTGGCCCACCTGCTCAACGGCCTGTACGACTCCGAGTACAATCAGTAAAACACAGCTCCCACGAGCAAATAATAGGGAGGTCGGCAGCCGTCGGCCTCCCATTTTATTGGAGTGCCGAGAATATCTGCGGCGATGGCAGAAACGTCGAATCCAAATGCTTCCAACGACGGACGCGCTTTCTCGGGGTGGCGGCATGGCGATCCTTCCTCGCGGGCGCATACGCGGTTGCCGCAGTAGGGGCAACGCCCGCTGAAGCCGCATGCCATACCGTTCAGTTCCTTCTCAAGATCAAGAAGTCTTTGCTCGAACGCGAGTCTCGCGTTCTGGATAATTTCTGTACCCGTGAGAACGCACTCCTGTGCGGGCACAATTTTCAGGGCCTCGATTCTCGCATAGCTGTAATACTCAAGGCGCTTTACTATCTCCGGCGCCACCGGCGGGCACAGCCACGACCGCGCGAAGCACGGGCACTCCCGGCACAACTTGATGAAGCGTGCCGCATCACGGTAGTCACGCAGTAGGGTGCTTGCGTCGGTGCAGGCACTGAGTCGTGTTTCAGATATCATCACGCTCCAGATCGACGAAGGTGTGCCAGATGGCACCCAGAGTCATTGACAGGCAGTTCTCCCTAATATATTCGCGGCTCACTTCCTCGTCGAGCAGGAAGCTATATTCGGCCCTGATGCGTCCGTCGTGTACAACAGCTGTGGGCATATTCTTGCGATAGTTGTGCCTGTTGGCGAGTTCGAGCAGATTACCCTTCGGCTCATATTCGGGGGCATGCGCAAGAAACGAAAGACGCTCGTCCTTGACGATAAGATAGACCACCACATCATATACGAAATTTTCGTCGGCCTGCTGGACAATCATCAGGTCGCCGTCGTCGTCGTAGCTCGTGGCCACGTGCATTTCATCCAGAATGTCACGAATGATATATTTGTCGATGTGTTTCAAAATTCATTGTTTTATTTGATTACGTCCCAGCCCAGAGCACCACGGTAAATGGTTACGGTCTCGCGTGCGCCCGTCTTGATGCGGCGGTAGCGCTCGGCTTTGACGGACTTTTCAAAAGAGTGCCCGTCAGGAAGCTGCAACGTGTAGTAATACTTGTATATCGTGCGCGAGGTATCCGGCACATATCGTCCGCGGCCCACTCGGCGGGTAGGATGCTCGCCCCGGCTTCTCTTGGATATTATCACGGCTTGCACCTTATGCGCAGATGCTGCGTCGGCTCCGGCATAGTTCATGGTGAGAAAACCGCCGAATACGCTTCCGGACAAGGAAATAAGCAAAATCGCGATTGCAATGGCGTTGTTTTTTAATCCGGTTACAGCCGATGCACGCCGCATGAGCATCCGCGTGATCACGGCCCCGCCACACACGCCGATGGCTATTGCAAGCCAGGGCTCGATATAGGTGCGCCTGAGCAGAAAGATGCCGCACAATGTGGCCATGACGGCTACGATTGCCGCGAATATGCGAAGTATGGTCGAGAGCATTGAACGTTGAGAAAAATACGATGCAAAAATAGTAAAAACACGGCGAAAAATTGAATAGTATCTAAAAATTAATTAAATTTGCAGTGACTAATCGCCGTGCCGCGAGCCACATTGCCGGCGCAGGCGTTTATGAAAGAAAAAACCATAACCAATTACGGTTCTTAAACAATAAGAATATGTCAAAAGTAACAGTTGTAGGCGCCGGCAACGTAGGCGCAACTTGTGCTAATGTTCTCGTGACCAATCAGGTGGCCGACGAGGTAGTTCTGCTCGATATCAAGGAAGGCGTGTCGGAAGGCAAGGCCATGGACATCATGCAGACCGCCAGCATCCTTAACATCAACACCCGTCTCACCGGTGTGACCAACGACTATGCCATGACCGAAGGCAGCGATGTGGTTGTGATCACTTCCGGTATCCCCCGCAAGCCCGGAATGACCCGCGAGGAGCTCATCGGCGTTAACGCCGGTATCGTCAAGAGCGTGATGGACAACGTGCTGAAGCACTCGCCCAACGCAATCGTCATCTGCGTGTCGAACCCCATGGACACCATGACATATCTTATCCACAAAACTTCGGGTCTCCCCAAAAAC
>CAMWRI010000051.1 GCA_947176585.1 uncultured Porphyromonadaceae bacterium | reverse complement strand
TTCAGCGATTTTTGTAATACCCCTATCCGGCAGAATTGTGAACATTTTGAGGTTGCTGGGTGTGCAATTCGTGAACAGGCTCTGCCGTGAACAGTTTTGTTGGATCAGCTGCAAAAGCCAGTTGAATTGTTAAAAAACTATGGATCAGCAGCAAAACCCGGTTGAAGTGTTAAAAAAACTATTCCGGGTTGCTGTATTTTCTGCCATATTTCTTTTCAAAGACAGCCATGTGCTGCTTTCCCCAGCTGAGCATCCGGTCAATAATGGGTAACAGGGATTGGCCAAGTGCGGTGATGCGATATTCGGAGCGTGGCGGGAGCTCGGGAAAAATAGTTTTCTCTACGAGGCCGTCTTCAACCATTTCTCTCAGCTGTATGTCAAGCACCCTCGGGGCGGCTTCGGGCAGGCGTTTGTGTATTTCGCTGGGTCTCAGAGGCTCGCCATTTCTCAGCTCATCGAGGATGCACGACTTCCATTTCGATTCAATCAGGCTCATGGTGAGTCGTAGCGGGCAATCCAGATCCACGGGTATTTTCTTTTCGTAGGCCATAGTGATATGTTTTCCGGCACAAAGTTAATCAATAAATGCCTAATAACCATATATGGAAAAATATTTCGGTATATGAATAATTTTTCGGTACTTGACTTGCAGGGTTTATCATACTAATTTTGCATTTGCAAAATCAAGCAAAAACGATTATGAGAGACGAAATCAAAGAGTATGAAGCCGTGGCAAAAGCCGCCGAGAAGTTTGTCAAGAGCGTTGCCGAGGGCAACAGCGAGTATGCCAGAACTCTATTTACGAGCGATGCCGTGCTGTTCGGTATTCTCAACGGAGCCGTAGAGCGCGGCTCTATCGAGCAGTTCTACCACAATGTTGATACCGTAGGTGCCGGCAAGGATTTTAAGGCGCGTATCGACGTCCTGGCCGTAGAAGAAACGGTGGCCGTGGTGCGCGTGCTTGAGGAAGGCTGGGGCGGAACAATCGACTTCACCGATTTTCTGCTGCTGCTCAAGCTCGACGGCGAGTGGAAATGTGTGGCTAAGGCGTATAACCAGAATTCGGATACTATCGGCAAATAAAAACAGCACGGGCCGTTACCGCGACGCACGGTAAATCTGCCAACTGTTGTACACGTTCTGCCAGATGGAGTAGAACGCCATACCCACTGAGGCCACGGGGTTGAGGAATGTGTTGAGCATCCATATCCCCATGGCCGAATTTTTCTGTGCGAGCAGCTGGCCGCCGGCTATGCGGTCGCCGTATCGGCTCCCAATCATTTTACCGAATGCAAACTGCAGGGCACACACAACCAGAGTTGTTCCACCCAGCCATGCCACGCTTTTCAGGTTGGCATGTAGGTGCATGAACACGAAATCAGCGGTCTGTCCGATAGTCACCAGGAGCGCATAGGCCCACAGATAGAACGACCAATGTTTATACGCTGCCACTCCGGCGTTCACCCCTGGCGCGAAGCGCTGAAGCAGCCACATCACTATGAATGGCAGCGCTATCACGGTGGCTATTTTGCAGAATATCGGCGGAAGAGTATGGATAATTCTCGCATTTTCAGGCGCATCTGCAATCAGAGATATGAACACCGGAGCAATCAATGCCACAAGCAGGTTGCCCACGATGGTATACGTGGTGGTGCGTGCGGAATCGGCACCCAGCATTGAGGCCACAACGGTGACCGACGAGGCCACGGGGCATAGCACGCACATCATCGTGCCCTGTGCAATTATTTCATCGGATGTTGTGGCCGATGCAATCAAATAAACCGAGGCTGCCCCCACTGTCTGAAACATGGCAATCCACAGGTCGAGCCTCGATGGCCTGAGAGACGACAGGCGCACGCCTGAAAACGTTAATACCAGTATGCCGAAGATCACATACGGCACCGATACAGACAGAACGGCACATTCCCGCCTGAAGAAGTAGCCGAGAATCAGGGCTGCCGGAAGTACAAGGCTTTTATATCGTTGCATGGGAGTGGGCTGAGATTTGCGTTTGGGAGAACAAAGATAGCGATTTCTACTGACATCCGGTGAGAGCTTCGGGCGTTTTCAGCGGTTGCAAATACCATTTGATTGATTATTTTTTGCCATCGACGGGAAAAATCTTATTTTTGTGTTCACAACCAATGTCTAATCTTTTGAAAAAGATATAAATGCGTAAATCGTTTATCGCTTGCCTCCTCTTATTGTCGGCAGCCGGCGTTAAAGCCCAAAATATTTCCCTGGTGTTCCGGAGCGCCGACGGCACGGAGCAGGCCATTGAGACGTCCGGTCTGGAAATGGTGTTTGACGGCGGCCTCCTGCGTGCCACTTCTGCCACAATGTCCCTCTCTCTTCCCTTGTCGGATCTGCGGTCCATGGAATTTTCAAGCATAGCCGCCGGAGTCGACGCCGTGCATGCGGATAATGCGGCAGGACCGGTGGATATATACGACCCGGACGGACGCTGCATAGGCACGGCCGTATCTGTATCGGAAGCAGCATCCGCGCTTCCTGCCGGGATATACATTATTAAGTCGTCGGAGGGCAACGCCCGCAAAATAGCTGTCAGGAAATGAAAAAAACACTCAGCATCATTATAATGGCGGCGTTCGGAGCCGTAGCCTGCGCCCAAAGCCTCGATGTGACCTGCGGAGCTGTGACTTATAGTTTCAACTCCGCCCAAACCGGTGTGATGGAGTACAGCGATGGCTCTTCTCTCACCATTCAGGGCAAAGAATTCTCAATCCCCGACATCACCGTCATGAAAGTTGGCGAAAATGCGCAGGCCGATAATCTTGTGAAAGTGACCTACGACGGCGATAATGCAACGGTCACTGTTTCCGGCAACGTGGCATCTTACGTTGATATAATATGCGACGGCGCATATGTCACGGTAGTCCAGAGCGGAGATGTGTCCGACGATACTTGTGGCGAAATCACCTACAGGCTGAGCGGGGCCTCTGCCGATGGCGCGTTCAGGCTCGACGGCTCATATAAGGCCTCTGTCGAACTCGACAACGTGAACCTGAAATCCCGCCGCGGCGCGGCCATTGATATCCAGAACGGAAAAAGAATCGCAATGCGCGTGTCGGAGGGCACGGTTAATGTGCTCGCGGATGCGGCCGGCGGCTCGCAGAAGGGTTGCATAAATTGCAAGGGTCATCTTGAATTCAAGCAGAAAGGTGCCCTCACCGTCACCGGCAATACGGCTCACGGCATATATGCCAAGGAATACATCGAATTGAAGAACAGCCGTATCACAGTGGACGGAGCAATTAAGGACGGTCTAAACTGCAACCAATATTTCAAGATGGAAAGCGGCTCACTCACCATCTCGGGAGTGGGCGACGACGGTATTCAGACATCGTTTAAGGACGATGCCGACAGGGAGGATGAAGACACCGGCTCAGTTTCGATCAATGGCGGAACATTGGATATCAGCGTCACCGCCGTAGCCGCAAAAGCGGTTAATGCCGACGGCGACTTCAATATGAGCGGTGGCACACTCAATGCATCCACCTCCGGCCACGGCAAATGGGACAGCACTGCGATGAAGACAAAGGCCGCCGCATGCATCAGCGCCGACGGCACCGTCAACATCAATGGCGGTACACTCGACCTCACGTCCACCGGTGGAGGTGGCAAGGGGATCAGTTCCGATGGAGTCATCACCGTGAACGACGGCAACTTGAAAATACTCACCACCGGCGGCCTGTATGTGTATCGCAACGGCACTGAGTACACCAATTACACCGGAAACGCCGATAATATCGCAAGCAACAACAAATCCTCGGCAAAAGGTATCAAGTGCGACAGCGAGATAATTATCAACGGCGGCAATTTCGACATCACCACGCAAGGAGCCAATAGTGAAGGCATCGAGAGCAAAGACAATCTCACAATCAACGGAGGAAACATAAAGGTGCGAGCCAAGGACGACGGCATCAACTGTGCCTTCGACCTCAGCATCACAGGTGGTGTGCTTGATGTGGTGTCTGCCTCCAACGATGGTCTCGACTCAAACCGCAACACATATATAAGCGGCGGTGTGGTGGCTGTGTTCGGCGCTTCCGGCGTGGAATGCGGAATAGACGTGGGCGACGGCTACCGTCTGTATTTTCAGGGCGGATATATCCTCGCCGCCGCAGGCAACAATTCCACTCCGTCAAGTTCCACGCAGGCCTACGTCGCACCCAATATCACGCTCACGAAAGACACCACCGTCTCTATCGGCACTTCGTCCTCGACGTTCTATACCTTTACGGTGCCGGCGGAATACAGCGCTTCTTCAGGCGGACGCAGCAATGCCCCTGGTGGTGGCGGCCCCGGTGGAATGGGTGGGTCCAAGGTACTGATAAGCACCCCTGAATTGGTGAGTGGCACAAGCTATACCATAAAATACGGCAACAGCACAGCCACTGCCACAGCAAAGAAATAACAAGGGCGCAACATGCTATTGTGCAGGCCATGCCGGAGCATGGCGCGCCACATTCAGGTTGTTCTCCCGAAAGATTTTCTCGGCGGCCGAGCGGAACGCTGCGGCGCGGGAATCGGAACTTTCTCCGGCATCCACCACCCGGAAGTTGCGGTCTCCGGAAGCCGGCTCGGTGAAGTGAAGCCGCCAGCCGGCGGAAGCGATGTCTACCCTGCCGTCGAGAAGGCGTTGCAGCCTCACGATGGCCAATGCACCTCCGCGGGTATCGCGTGTGCGCATTCCCGATATGAAATTGCCCAGCGAGTACACCACCAGGCATTTTGTCCCGTCCGGGTTGTCGCGCAACTCCATGGGCTGCACCACGTGGGGATGGCTGCCTATAATCAGTTGCACACCCTGCTCCTGCAGCCAGTCGGCAAGAGAGCGCTGCGCCGCGTTGGGCAGTAGCTTATACTCGTCGCCCCAGTGCACGCATGCGCATAATATTTCCGCTCCTGCCGCTTTCGCCGCCTCGATATCGGCTGCAATTTTTCCGCGCTCGATATAATCCACAGCAGCACCGTCGCGTGCTTCTATGCCGTTGGTGCCGTATGTGTAGTTGAGGAATCCTATGCGGATGCCGGCAATGGTGCGCACATGGGGCATAAGGCTGTCGCGCGCGGCAGCGTCATGATATGTGCCCAGGTGCGGCACTCCGCAGGCATCAAGCGCATTTATGGTGGCGCGTACGCCTTGGTCGCGACGGTCGAGAGTGTGGTTGTTTGCTGTGAGAAACAGGTCGAATCCGGCATCTCGGAGGGCATGCAGATACGCTTCCGGTGCATTGAAGCAAGGGTAGCCGGTGTGAGGTGCGGGCCCCACGGGTGTTTCAAGATTCACCACGGCCAGATCGGCACTCTTGATCCATGGCTCCACTCCTGCGAAACACTCGGAGTAGTCCCACGCGCCTCCTTCGCGGCTTGCCGCTTCAAGTTGCGACTTATGCTGCATGGCATCGCCCGCAAAAACAAGCTCGGCCTGATTGAGGCCGAGAACATAGGAGAGCAGGGAAAGCAGGGGTAGCAGAGGCATACGCTATCGTTGCATGCGGCGTCGCTCGTAGGCCGTGAGCGTGTTGTTCAGCAGCGACGCTATAGTCATGGGCCCTACGCCTCCGGGCACGGGAGTGATGTAGCTGCATCGCGGGGCCACTGCCTCGAAATCAACATCGCCGGCCAGGCGGTAGCCGCTGCGGCGAGTCGGATCGTCGATGCGGGTCGTTCCCACGTCTATCACCACCGCTCCGTCCTTGACCATTGATGCCGTTATCAGGCCCGGGTGGCCGGCAGCGCTTATTATGATGTCGGCTTCGCGCAGTATGTCGGCCATTCCCACCGTGGCACTGTGGCACACCGTCACTGTGGCGTCGCCCATTCCCGATTTCTGCATAAGCAGCGATGCCATCGGGCGCCCCACCACGTTGCTGCGTCCCACCACTGCCACTCGCTTGCCGCGGGTGGTGATTCCGTAGCGACGCATAAGCTCGATTATGCCGGCGGGCGTGGCCGGCGGCAGGCATTGCATGCCCAGAGCCATGCGGCCGATATTCTCGGGCGTGAAGCCGTCCACATCCTTTTTTCTGCTGATAACTTTCAGCACGGCCTTATAGTCCAGACCTTGTGGCAGTGGAAGCTGCACGATGATGCCGTCGATATCGCTGTTGCTGTTGAGGGCGCGCACCGTATCATGAAGTTGCTGCTGCGTGGTTTCTGCACCAAGATGCACCACTTTGGATCTGATTCCGCACTCTTCGCACGCTTTGGCCTTGAGGCGCACATAGGTGGCGCTGGCGGGGTCGTCGCCCACCAGCACGGCCGCCAGCCGCGGGGTGGGGCGCCCGGCATCCCGGAGCTCTCCCACGCGTCGTGCAATATCGGCGCGCCAGTCGGCGGCCGCGAGTTTTCCGTCAAGTATTGTCATGCGGTAGATGCGGAGTTGTCTGTATCACTTTTATCGGCGCATGCCTCGCATCTGGCGCATCATGCCCATGGGGTTCTTCATTGAGGTGACCTGCTGCATCATCTTGCGCATCTGGTCGAACTGTTTGAGCAGGCGGTTCACCTCGGCAGGCGTGGTGCCTGATCCGCGGGCGATGCGTTGCCGGCGCGAACCAGCGTTGAGCACCTCCGGATGTTCGCGCTCGTAGGGCGTCATGGAGGTGATGATGGCTTCCACGCTCTTGAAGGCGTTGTCGTCTATGTCAATATCCTTCAGGGCTTTGCCCACGCCGGGAATCATGGCTGCGAGGTCCTTTATATTGCCCATCTTCTTCACCTGCTGGATCTGCTTCAGGAAGTCGTCGAAGGTGAATTGGTTGCGGCGGAACTTCTTGGCCATTTCCTCGGCCTCCTTCTCGTCGAACTGCTGCTGGGCTTTTTCCACGAGCGAAACGATGTCGCCCATGCCCAGGATGCGGTTGGCCATTCGGTCCGGGTGGAATGTGTCGATACCGTCGAGAGTCTCGCCTGTGCCTATGAACTTGATAGGCTTCTTCACCACGCTGCGGATGGATAGGGCCGCACCGCCGCGCGTGTCGCCGTCGAGCTTTGTGAGCACCACGCCGTCGAAGTCGAGGCGCTCGTTGAACGTCTTGGCTGTGTTCACGGCATCCTGACCCGTCATTGAGTCCACCACGAAGAGGATTTCGCCCGGATTTACCGCTTTCTTGATGGCTTCGATCTCGTCCATCATCTGCTCGTCCACGGCCAGGCGACCGGCGGTGTCGACAATCACGAGGTCGAAGTTGTGGGCCTTGGCATATGCCACGCCGCGGGTGGCGATGCCCACGGGATCTTTCACGTCAGGCTCGGTATACACCTCGGCTCCTATGCTCTCGGCCAGCACTTTCAGCTGGTCGATGGCGGCAGGGCGATACACGTCGCCTGCGATAAGCAGCGGGCGCATGTTTTTCTCTGCCTTGAGTTTTTTGGCCAGCTTGCCGGTGAACGTGGTTTTACCGGAGCCCTGCAGTCCCGACATTAGGATGATGGCCGGGTTGCCTTTGAGTGTGAGCGGAGCCACGTCGCCACCCATCAGGGCGGCCAGCTCGTCGTTCACGATCTTCACCATCAGTTGCTCGGGCTTTACGGCGTTGATCACGTTCTGGCCCAGAGCCTTCTGCTTGACGGCATCAGTGAACGCCTTGGCCGTGGCAAAGTTCACGTCGGCGTCGATAAGGGCGCGGCGCACATCTTTGAGAGTGTCGGCAACATTGATTTCTGTGATTTTGCCCTGGCCCTTGAGCAGCTTGAAACTGCGTTCGAGGCGGTCGCTTAGTCGTTCAAACATATGTATCAGTCGATAAGTTTATTTGTTGCTGTGTCGGGGAATATCACGGAAGGCTTGAATGTGAGGGCTTCTTCCGGTGTCATAGATGCGTAGGCCATGATTATCACGATGTCGCCGCGCTGAACCATGCGGGCGGCGGCTCCGTTCAGGCATATCACGCCGCTGCCGCGCTCGCCCTCGATGGCATAGGTGTCCATACGCGCTCCATTGTTGTTGTTCACGATATATACGCGCTCTCCTGGCAGAATGCCTGCGGCATCCATCAGGTCGCGGTCGATAGTGATGCTGCCTATATAGTCGAGGCGTGCCTCGGTCACCGTCACGCGGTGGATCTTCGATTTAAGAACTTCGATTGTCATGAGCGTGCGGGAAAGCTGATGTTGTCGATAAGTCGCACATCGCCGCAATACACGGTGATGCAGCCTATTGCACCTTCTGGAGCTTCATCCCAAGAGGAAATCGGCTGCATTGTCGCGGGGTGCACGATAGCGAAATACTCCACTTCAAGGCCCGGAACGGCATTCACGGCTTGCACGGTAGCGTCGTGCACCTCTTGCACCGAGGCACCGTCTGCACAGTGCTTCACTGCAGCCGTCAGAGCCTTGTAGATGGCCGGGGCTATATCGCGCTGGGCGGCCGAGAGCCGTGTGTTACGCGAGCTCATGGCCAGACCGTCGTCCTCACGCAATATGGGGCAAGGCACGATAGTGCCCTTGAAGCCTTCGAGTTCGGCCATGCGGCGTATCACGGCAATCTGCTGGATATCCTTGTGGCCGAAATACGCGCGGGTGGGCTCGGCCCATGCAAAGAGCTTGCTCACGATCTGCGCCACACCGTTGAAGTGGCCGGGGCGCATGGCGCCCTCCATCACTTCGGCCACGGCGCCCAGATCAAACACGCGTGTGTCCGGCTCCGGATAAATCTCTTCCACCGAGGGGATGAAGGCATAGTCCGCACCGGCTTTCTCCAGCAGGGCGCAGTCAGCCTCCTCCGTGCGCGGATACGTACGAAGGTCGTCGGGATTGTTGAATTGAGTGGGATTCACAAACACGCTCACCACCACCACATCGTTCTCGGCACGAGCCTTATCTACGAGCGACAGATGTCCTTTGTGCAGTGCGCCCATTGTGGGCACAAGTCCTATCGAGAGCCCCCGGGCCTTAGCCTCGGCCACGGCGTTGCGCAGTTGCTCGACTGTACGGAGTATTTCCATTTTTCTTTAAGAAATTTTTTCAGCCTGCAAAGTTACAATTTTTTCTCCTAAAACTTGGAATTTGCGTTGGCAAAAATGGTCAGTCGTTGCTGAACAGCGATTTATTGCGGTGCAGCAGGTTCAGGAAGCGCAGATCGTCGCGCAGGGGAGCGCAGTTCACGCGGCCGTCGCTGTATTCCGTCCAGTTGTAGTAGTTGGCATACCCGGCTTTCATGGATTTCTCGGCGGCCTGGAGCGCGCGGTCGAAGTCGCCTGTCTGGGCGAAATAGCAGGTGGCCAGATAATTGAGGGCGCCGTCGGTATCGGCAGATGTTGCAAGTTCTCTTTCCACGTCGGCTGTCACGTCGGCCTCGTTCTCGCCGGCAAAGAGGCGGGCGAATGCAGCCTGCGAGCGCAGCACGCTCTTGGATGCGCCTTCGAGCCCTGCCACGCGCTGATACATCGAGCGAGCTGCCGAGGGCTGCTTCATCTTCTGCTCGAGCAGAGCGGCGCGCAGCATGTAGTAGTCCGGCACCTCGGCATAGTTCATCGATGCTTCTCCCAGTAGATTCATGGCTTCGTCGTTATTGCCCTGCTCGGAGTAGCAGAGAGCCATTTCGGCAAGGGCGTCGCCGTTGTTGGGCATTGCCGCGAGGGCGTCGGCCACGGCGGAGAGTGCCATGGGCACATTACCCTTATGGCGCAGGATGCGTGCGCGCAGCAGGTGATACGGGCCGTTGTCGTGGGCCGATGCCAGAGCATACTCCACGTTGGGCAGTGCGTTGTCGAGATCGGCCAGGGCATACTGGCACTCTGCTATCGAGCCGTATATTCCGCGGTAGTCATCGAGATGGTTGTCGATGATGTACTGATAATCGTTGAGAGCGTCGATATAATGATTGTGCTCCTTCTCCATGGATGCGCGCAGATAGCGGTACATGCCATTGTCGGGCACCTGGGTCACGGCGTTGCTCAGCGACGCGATGGTGGCCGGATAGTCCGAGTGGCTGAACTCCATGAGTGCGTCGATCACACCCTGTGTGTCGCCCTTGGTGCCCAGCGCGAGCAGCAGATCATCCACTGCGGCCTGCGGCTGTCCCATCTGCTGGCGCACTCGGGCGCGGCGCACGTAGATATCAGGATTCGTGGGGTCGATGGCCACGGCTTCCTCAAGGTAGTCGTTGGCCATGCCCAGATTGTTTTCCTGCATGGCTATGCGGGCAAGGCCCAGTGCTGCGTCCGGGTTACGCGAGTTCATCCGGCGCAGGCGCAGGAAGTCGGTCTTCGCATCGGCCAGCTTGCCCACCTCGAGCTCGTCGTGGGCTTTCATCGAGAGGGCCTGCTGCGACGAGGGCTGCAGGGCGCAGGCTTTCTGGAGATCCGGAATCGCCAGCTCGCGGCGTCCCGTCTTGGCATAAATGGACGCGCGCAGCAGATATTCGCGGAACAGATAATCTTCTTCCTTGGCCGGCGTGCATTCTATGGCGCGGTTCACGTCTTCGAGAGCCTGACGCATCTCGTCGAAGTGGTAATAGTCGTTAGCACGGCGCAGAAGCGTGTCGTAGTTCTTGGGATTCTGGCTGAGCTGTTCGGCGTAGACGCGAAACACGGCCTGCGTCACCGGATTGTTTATGGTCTTGCGCTGGCGCTGGGCCTCGGCAGGTGCCACAGCGGCAGCCGCTATGAGGGCTGCGGCGATAATCTTGCGGATGGTGTGGTTCATTCCTTATTTATGGAGTTTATTGTTTTTCTAAGTTTGGTGAGACGCTCCAGCAGTCCGGGCAGCAGGTCGAGGGTCAGCATGTTGGCGCCATCGCTCAGAGCGGTGGCCGGGGTGGGGTGCGTCTCGATGAAAATGCCGTCGGCACCGGCGGCGATTCCGCAGCGTGCCACGGTCTCGATAAGAGCCGGGCGTCCTCCGGTCACGCCGGATGCCTGATTGGGCTGTTGCAGCGAGTGGGTGCAGTCAAGCACCACGGGCACTCCTCCGGCCTTCATCACGGGGATGCCGCGGTAGTCCACCACGAGATCCGTGTAGCCGAACGTGGTGCCGCGCTCCGTCACGGCCACCTGGGTGTTGCCGCAGGCCTGCACCTTTTCCACGGCGAATTTCATAGCCTCCGGCGCGAGAAACTGTCCTTTCTTGATATTTACCATGCGGCCCGTGGCGGCTGCGGCTTCGAGCAGATCGGTCTGGCGGCATAGGAATGCGGGAATCTGGAGGATGTCCACATACGGAGCCGCCATTTCTGCTTCGGCGGCGCTGTGGATGTCCGTCACTACCGGCACACCCGCGTCCTCGCGCACCCGGGCGAGAATCTCGAGCGCCTGTATGTCGCCTATTCCCTGAAAAGAATCGCGGCGCGAGCGGTTGGCCTTGCGGTATGAGCCTTTGAACACATAGGGGATGTCGAGAGCGGCACACACCGGTGCTATCTCCCGCGCTATGTCGAGCGCCATTTTCTCGCCCTCTATCACGCAGGGTCCTGCAAGCAGGAAGAAATTGCCCGAGGCCGATGACTGAAGATATTGCAGAGTGTTCATTGCTGATTTATCTGATTGATTATGTGCACCGTGTCGCAAGCCACGAGGGCTGCGGTCTCGGTGCGTAGGCGATTGTCGCCCATTGTCACGGCTGTGTAGCCGGCTTCCAGGGTTGCTGCGATTTCGGCGGGCGTGAAATCGCCTTCCGGACCGATAAGAAGCCGCACCGGACATCCCGGGCTGTAGCTGCGTGCCAGCAGGCGTCGGGTCACCACGTCTTCGTCGCAGTAGCCCACGAAGCGCTGCTCCCCCTCGACCGCTTCCTCGGCAAGATATGATGCCAGGGGCATTATGTCGTCGATGCGTGGCAGCACGGCCTTCAGCGACTGTTTCATCGCCGCCACGGCTATCTTGCGAAGCCGCTCGCAGTTGATGTCCTTACGCTCGGAGCGGGCGCAACGCAGCGGTGTGATACGGTCCACGCCTATTTCCACGAGTTTCTCCACCAGCCATTCCATGCGGTCGAGATGCTTGGTGGGCGCCACCGCCACACTTATGTCGCAGGGCCACACGCGCGGCTGCTCCTCCACGCTCTCCACCCGCAGCGCCGTGTGCTTGCTGTGGGCGAGCGCGATGGTGCAGTGATAGCGCCGCCCGGCGCCGTCCACCACCTGCACCTCATCGCCCTCTCGCATGCGCAGCACGCGCACGCAGTGCTGCGAGTCGGTCTCGGGAAGCACCGCCGTCGTTGCTATGTCGGGAGCGTAGAACTGTATCATTTATTAATTATTAATGTATAACCGTACTTCACACGAGCTCGGCGGGATCAGCGGCTTCTGCCTCGCGCACGCTCTTGTTGTCGATATGCTTTTTAGGATTCTTGAAGATGAAGAAGAAGAGCACGGCCACCACCAGGGCGTACGCTGCGAATATCATCCACGACTGGCTCCAGCCCTCGGCGCGCTCTATGCTGCCTTCCGGGCACGAATATACAAAGTGATTGATCACCTGCTGAGCGGCAAGCGTTCCCACCGTGGCGCCCAGGCCGTTGGTCATGATCATGAACAGGCCCTGTGCCGACGAGCGGATTTCGGGTGTGGTCTGCTGGTCCACGTAGAGCGAGCCGCTCACATTGAAGAAGTCGAATGCGATACCGTACACGATCATCGACAGTACGAAAAGCCATACACCCGAGCCCGGATCGCCCACGCCGAAGAAACCGAAGCGGAACACCCATGCCATCATGGCCATGAGCATCACCGTCTTGATGCCGAAGCGGCGCAGGAAGAACGGAATGAGCAGGATGCACAGCGTCTCGCTCATCTGCGACAGCGAGATGAGGGCGTTGGCATTGTGCACGCCCCAGGTGTCGGCGAATGCGGGAAGGCTGCCGAAGCTCTGGATGAAGGTGTTGGCAAAGCCGTTTGTGATCTGGAGCGACACGCCCAGAAGCATCGAGAAGATGAAAAATGTGGCCATCTTGGGATCCTTGAACAGGAGGAACGCCTTGAGCCCCAGCGCATCCGACAGCGATTTCGATGCTGCTTTGTTGAGGGGGCATGCAGGCATCGTGAGCGAGTAGGCCGCAAGCACGAAGCTGAAGATACCGGAGGTGATGAACTGCGCGTAGGTGTTCTGATAGCCGGTGAAGTTCACGAAAAGCATGGCGCAGATAAAGCCCACGGTGCCGAACACGCGGATCGGCGGGAAGTGCTTGATGATGTCAAGACCGGCTTTGCCCAGTGCGGTATAAGCCACGGAGTTGCTGAGGCCGATTGTGGGCATGAAGAATGCCACCGACACGCTGTACAGGGAGAAGAGCGGACCGAACTCCATACTGTCGCCGGCCTGCATGGCATATACCCCTGCGGCCACCATGAACGCGCCTGCGATCAGATGGCACAGGCTCAGCATTTTCTGGGCCGGAATCCAGCGGTCGGCGCATATGCCCACCAGTGCGGGCATGAAGATTGACACGATGCCCTGCATGGCATAGAACCAGCCTATGTTCTCGCCAAGGCCGTTGATTGCAAGGAAGGCACCCATTGAGGTGAGGTAGGAGCCCCATACGGCGAATTCCAGGAATCCCATGGCCGCCAGGCGTGTTTTAATTGCTTTCATGATGGTTTCAGGTATATTTTTTGTTGTTTTGCTGCAAAGTTAATGCTTTTTACTCAATTTCCGTGTTGCCGGCTAGCCCTTTTCGCTCTTCGATGCGTTTCTTGAGCAGGGCGGCTTCCTCATATGCCTCCGCATCGATAAGGCGCTGAAGCTCCCGTTTCATGTCGGCTATGCTCTGTGCAGGCCGGCTTTCGGCAGTAGCAGGCTCGGTGTCGACGTTGTCGTCGAAGCCCTCGGGGGCAGCTATGTCGGTGGGCTCCTCGATTATGAAACCGGTCTCGTCCAGCACCTCCTGATTGGTGAAGATGGGCGCGTGGGTGCGCATCGCCAGCGCTATGGCGTCCGAGGTGCGGGCGTCGAGGGTGATGGTGCGCTGCTCGTCGGCAAAGGTAAGCTCGCTGCTGAAAATGCCGTCCTCGAAGCGATAGATATACACCCTCTCGAGCCGCACGCCGAATGCATGTGCGAATGTGGCGAATAGATCATGGGTGAGGGGGCGCGGCGTCACGATGCGCTCCAGCGAGATGGCGATCGACTGCGCCTCGGGTGCGCCTATCACCACGGGGATGCGATACGGGCCGTCTTCCTGGGCCAGCAGCAGGGCGTAGGCTCCGTTTTGCAGCTGGTTGTAGCTGAGGCCCATCACGCGCAGTGGTATGAATTTTTCGTTGTCCATAGTGTCAGAATTGCACGGCGCCGCCGGATATTATGCCTGAGCCGAGGCACACCGTGTGGTCTTTGTCGTAGATGACTGCAAACTGTCCCGGAGCTATGCCCTGCACCGGCTCTGCGCTTTTGAGCACGTATTCCCCGGGATTGTCGAGGCGCGTGAGATGCCCCGTGGTGAACTGCGGCGTATGGCGGTTCTTGAATGTCACCTCCACGGATTCGCAGCTTCCGGGCCATGGGTCGAGGGTGATGAAATGCATCTCCGAGAGATGGAGCGTGTCGCCATACTGCTTGGCCGTGTCGTAGCCTTGCGACACGTATATCACGTTGTCGTGGATGTTCTTTCGCACCACATACCACGGCCCTCCGCTCAGCCCCAGGCCCTTGCGCTGCCCTATGGTGTGGAACCAGTAGCCGCGGTGCTCGCCCAGCTTGCGTCCGGTCTCGAGCTCCACGATGGCTCCCGGGCGTTCACCCAGATGGCGGCGGATAAAGTCGTTATAGTTGATTTTGCCCAGGAAGCAGATGCCCTGCGAATCCTTGCGGAAGGCATTCGGCATCTTGCACTCGATGGCGAGCTCGCGCACTCGCGCCTTGGGAAGATCGCCTATGGGAAAGAGCAGATGCTCGAGCTGGTCGTAGCTGATGCGGGCCAGAAAATCCGTCTGGTCCTTCACGGGGTCCACCGCCGTGCCCAGCCACACAAGGCCGTCGCGCTCCACGCGCGTGGCATAGTGGCCGGTGGCCGTGCGGTCGAATTCGTGGCCCCAGCGCTTCTCGAAGTATCCGAATTTAATTATGCGGTTGCACATTATGTCGGGGTTGGGCGTGAGACCGCTGCGCACCGTCTCGAGTGCGTATTGCATCACGTTGTCCCAATACTCCTCGTGCAGCGACACCACGTCGAACGGCAGTCCGTACTTGCGTGCTATGTAGCTGCACATCTCTATGTCTTCTTCGGCCGAGCAGTCGCCCAGGTCGTTGGCTATACGTATATAGAAGAGGTGTAGCGAGTGGCCTTGCTCAAGCAACCTGTGCACGGCGATGGCGCTGTCCACGCCCCCGGATATGAGAACGGCTACGTTCATTCGCCCGCGGCCATTACGTTGAACACCTGCAGAGCCATCGTATAGGGCCTGTCCTTGAGTATCATGCGGCCTTTATTGTCGAGCAGATACACCGCCGGAATCATGCGCGGCCGGAAGTATTCGTTCACTTCCGGAAGCACTCCGGTTATCCAGTTGTCAGGGAGCTTGGCCAGCGATGCGGCGGCAACCTCGGTGAGATCGCCGGGATAGAACCACGCGATGCGCAGCATGCCCTCGTCCACGAGCAGGCGTGTGGCGGGGTCGATGCTGAAACGGATAGAGGCAGTGGTGCTCTCGGTGGCTTCGGGGTCGGCCACTACAATCATGGTGTTGATGGTGTCTTGCTCGAGCACCCGCTGCGTGCCGTCGGGCGCTGTATAGGGCAGTGCGGGAAGCACCTGTCCCATGGCCGAGCTGTTGATGCGGTGGAGCTGGCGGGCGAAGTGGCGCCGGTCTGCTTCGGGCACCTTCTTGCTGGTGGCCACGGCGGCGGCGAATGGGGCGAAAAGCTCCTCGCTCACGATTTCGGCGCTGTCGCTGTCGGTCCAGTATTCGGCCATCTGAGCCACCTTCACGAGCTTTTTGCCGTCTTTGCCCACTGCCTGCAGCAGGTTGCGTATGGCCAGCTTGGCAGTATCGGCGGCGCAATAAGGCATGAACGTCACCCAGTCGCCGAAAGCGGCATGGAGGCCTTCGGGGCGGTCAAACACTTTTTTCAGGTCTGCACGGTCCCAGAAATGATACACCAGGAAGTTGCATCGCTCCCGCAGCAGCGTGAGACCTTCGGGAGGCGTAGGATAGGGAAACAGTTCGGGGCGCGACTGCTGCTGGTTGGTCTGCGCCACAGCGAGGGCCGGCCACAGCATTATTGCCGCGGCCATGATGGCGAGGAAGCGCTTCATCAGCATCACAGCTTGAGCAGTTCCTCGATTTTCTCCTTGAGGGCCTCGTAGCTCTGCGAGCCTGCAAGGCGCAGCGACGTCTTCTTGCCGTCCTTGAAGAAAAGGATGGTGGGCAGTGCCATCACGCGGCACTCCACGGCCAGATCGTTCTGCTCGTCCATGTTGTACTTGCCTATCTCCACGGTGCCGGCGTATTCCTCGGCAAGGCGGTCGATGGTGGGGGCCATGGCCATGCAGGGACCGCACCAGGTGGCCCAGAAGTCCACCACCACGGGTTTGCCGGTGGCTATGATGTCGTGTATGTTCTCGTCGGTAAATGTTTGTGCCATTGTTGTATGATGAATTTATGATTTATTTAATGTATGCGGTGCACTTCGTATTCTATGTCGTTGTTGTCCAGTGCCTGAAGAGTGGCTCTGGTGAGGGGGATGCGGCGGTTGGACCGCATCACCAGGTGGCGGTTGTAGCGGGGAGAGAATATATCGAAGGAGAGTGTGCCGGGGTTGTCCTGCGAGTGGGATGCTATGTCGTTGAGGATGCCGGCAAACTGCGGTGTGAGCATATCGTCGGCCACCTTGAGCACCACGCCGTCCACCATCGAGCCTTTTATGTCGTCAAGCAGCCGCACGGAGTCGAGGCGGAAACGCACCTCGTCGCCGAAGCGTCCCTTTGAATACGTGCCGGTCACAAACACCGGAGTGCCCGGCTGGCACAGGTGGCCGTATTCGTAGATGTTACGCCCGAAGAGCACGATCTCCGTTGTGCCCGTGAAGTCTTCGATTTTCACGATTTGCATGGGCTCGCCCTTACGGGTGGTCTTGGCCGTGTTGCTCAGCACCAGGCCGCCGAAGTTCACTTCCATGCCGTCGGCAGGCGTGAGTTCCTCGCGCTGCGCCAGCGTGCATTTTACGCCGTAATTCAGTTCTATGTAGTAGGGGTCGAGAGGATGGGCCGAAAGATAAATGCCCACGAGCTCGCGCTCCTTCTCCAGTCGTGCGGTCGGGGTCCACGGCAGCGCATGCTCGATGGGCGGCCGGCTGGCGGCGTTCACCACCTCGTCGTCGTCGCCGAAGAGCGATGCCTGAGTGGTATTGCGGGCGTTTTGCGTCTGGGCTCCGTAGCGGATGAGAGTGTCGCCCAATGTGCCCTTGCTGCCCTCGGTGAAGAAATCTTCGCGCTCGATTTCGGGGAAGGAATCGAAGGCTCCTGCCAGAGCAAGGTTCTCGAGGGCCTTGCGGTTGATCGCTCCGGAGGGCACTCGCTCCACCACATCGTAGATGTCGCTGAGAGGCTGTCTCGTGTACACATCTCAGAGCCCACGAGACGCGCATGAATCGCGTATGGCGGCGTGTGCGTGT
>CAMWRI010000050.1 GCA_947176585.1 uncultured Porphyromonadaceae bacterium | reverse complement strand
CCATTACGAATAATACGCCTTACCAGCGTGCAATTCTTAAACCGCCAAAAATAACCCGTCAAGATATGAAAAAAGACATTCATCCCTCCAACTATCGCGAAGTTGTGTTCAAAGATATGTCGAACGATGAAATCTTCATCACCCGCTCGACTGTTGCCAGCCGCGAAACCATCACCGTTGACGGTGTTGAGTATCCTCTGGTAAAGCTTGAAATCACCAGCTCCTCGCACCCCTTCTTCACCGGCAAGCAGAAACTCGTCGACACCGCAGGCCGCGTGGACAAGTTCATGAGCCGCTACGGCAACCGCAACAAGAAGTAAGCCGCCCGGCTGCTACCGACGCATTAAGCGCCGCCACGGAATCAACTCCGATGGCGGCGCTTGCCGTTTTATGCGTTTTTCGACCGACACACTCATGCGGCGCACTCAATGTCGGCTTTATTTATACGATATGGTTCAGTCGAGCTTGTGGATCACGAGGCCGGAGCGCAGCTTGGGCTCAAACCAGGTGGTCTTCGGGGGCATGATATTGCCGGTGTCGGCAATACGCATGAGCTGCTCCATCGACACGGGGAACAAGGCAAGAGCCATGGCCATCTCGCCGCTGTCCACTCGGCGCTTGAGTTCTTCCAGGCCGCGGATACCGCCCACGAAGTCGATGCGCTTATCGCTGCGAAGATCAGTGATGCCCAGGATATCGCGCAGGATGAGATCACTTGACACCGTGACATCAAGCGAACCGATGGGATCTGCGTCGTCGTAGGTGCCGGGACGTGCGGTGAGCGAATACCAGCGCCCCTCGAGGTAGAGCGAAAAATTGTGCAGTCGCTCGGGCGCATATGGCACGGTGCCTTTGTCGTGCACCTCGAATTTATATTCCAGGCGCTCCAGAAACTCTTCGGGGGAGAGACCGTTGAGGTCGCGCACCACGCGATTGTAGTCTATGATCTTGAGGTGCGAAGCCGGGAAAGCCACTGCCAGGAAATAGTTGTACTCCTCGTCGCCGCGATGATCGGGATTCAGGCGTGCTTTCTCGTTGCCCACGAGCGCAGCTGCAGCGGTGCGGTGATGACCGTCGGCGATATACAGCTCCGGGATGTGCTCGAAAGCCTTGGTGATGGCGTCAATAGTGGCATCGTCGTCCACCACCCAGAATGTGTGGCCGAAGCCATCAGGCGCAATGAAGTCGTATTCAGGCTCACCGGCAGTTACGCGGGCAATAATCTCGTCGAGAGACTTATTGTCGGGAAACGCGAAGAACACCGGCTCTATATTGGCATTCTGCACCCTCACGTGCTTCATACGATCTTCCTCCTTGTCGCGGCGCGTGAGCTCGTGCTTCTTGATGCGGCCTTCCATGTAGTCGTCCACATTGGCCGCCACCACGATGCCATACTGCGTGCGGCCGTCCATCGTCTGGGCATATATATAATAATGTTCCTTGTCGTCCTGCACCAGCCAGCCCTCGCGCTGAAAAGCGTTGAAATTCTCCACGGCCTTGTCGTACACCTCGGGAGCATGCTCGTCCTGGCCGGGCTCAAAATCAATTTCGGGCTTGATTATATGGTATAGCGATTTGGGGTTGCCCTCTGCCTCTGCGCGGGCTTCCTCGCTGTTGAGTACATCGTAAGGGCGCGATGCCACTTCTTCCACCAAGTGGCGGGGTGGACGCACACCTTTGAAAGGTTTTACTTTTGCCATGGTTACAGATTATTTGGTATTTTCTAAAGATTCAACAAAATGCGGAGCATCCGGGTTCAGGCCTTGAGGCGACTCTCTATATAAGCCACCATCTCTTCCGGATCCTCACATCCGAGCACGTATTTCTTTCCATTCTTGAGCACCACGAGGAAGCAATCGGAGGCTTTGCCGTAGTATGCGAAGTAGCGGCCGATATCGTTTTCGCTGAATAACCCCCAATAGCCCATCAAGCCTCCCGATCCGCACACTCGCACGGCCCCCATAGTGGGCTGAAACAACTTCACGGAAGCTACGGCCCGCAAGGGAATACGATGACGCCTAACTGCACTTACGATAGTGATATCCTCATCGTCGGCCATCACCGCCAGCGGAGCATAAAACAAAACCGACAAAACCATCAGCGCGAGAACTGCCACGAGAGTAGGAAGCACCCATGTGCCCCGCCTGAAATATATGCTGCCCGCGATAGCGCCCACGAGCAATATAGCAGTGAGGGACCACGAGAAACGGCTGTATTTAACATTCCTTGTCATACGGCACATCCTTATTGATTATGTTGCAAAGATAGCTTTTTTATTCAAAATACAGAACAGCCGGCATAAAAAACACCGGATCCGACACCGCAGGGGCGGGTCGGATCCGTTATATGTTTCAGGATGCGCTTTCGCGCGTATGTATCTTATTTAAGAGCGTCCTTGACAGCTTCATTGGGCACCATCTTCTCTTCGAAGACGTAAGCACCGGTCTTGGGCGACTTCACCATTTTGATAACCTTGCTGTAGGTGCGGCCTTCACCCTTCTGGAGCGAGGCGACGGTTTTCTTTGCCATATCGTAGGGTTATTATTTAATTTCTTTGTGAACGGTTACGCGCTTAAGGATGGGATTGTACTTCTTAAGCTCGAGTCTCTCGGTGGTGTTCTTGCGGTTTTTGGTGGTGATGTAGCGGGAGGTACCGGGCATACCGCTGGCCTTGTGTTCAGTGCATTCGAGAATTACCTGCACGCGATTGCCTTTTGCTTTCTTTGCCATAGTTTAGAATCCTATAACTTTAATGTCCTTATCTGTTAAATAACCCTTTTCGGCAGCCTGCATCATGGCGGCATTGAGGCCGAGCTTGTTGATGGTGCGCAGACCGGCAGCGCTGACGGTGAGAGTAATCCAGATGCCCTGCTCTACCCAGTAGAACTTCTTGCTGAAGAGGTTGACGTTGAATTTGCGCTTGGTGCGGCGTTTCGAGTGCGAGACGTTGTTGCCGGTGAGCGCCTTCTTGCCCGTGATTTGACAAATCTTTGACATGGCTGTTGTGGTTTATCTTATTTCGTTTTTTCTTTATATAGAAGCATTTGAGGCCGCCATCTCAGTTCTCATATCGCAGCAGAGCGCATCATTCTCTGCGGCTTTTTAGGAGGAGCCACAAATTCAGAGTGCAAAGTAACTCATTTTTCGCCAATCCACCAAATATTTCCGCTATTTTTTCAAGATTCTTCGTTGGAAAAATATCTGTTTCATGGGAATCTCATTATTTTTTGATTTTGTATCGCGCCAATCCCGAACTGCCGGAACACACTTCGTCTATAATCTCCCTGCATCTCACTTCTGCAATTTTTCCTTTCATGCCCACAGCGATGAAATCCGATAATCGCGGATGCCCTGTGCCGGAGACGGAGGTTGCGTGCTCTCCGTTATATCCTTCTGCACAATGAGTGAGGTCATAAGCAGGGGCTAGTCTCCACCTCCATGTGTTCAAATGTTTATCGCGGACTACATAAAAACTGAAATTTTTACAATGGTCGTCCTTATTGTCGGTAATATAATTGAACAGCATCCTGCGAAACATCTGCTCTACATCTTCAAGACTCCGGGTTATATAGCCCGTGAGGACGAGAAGATTTGAATAATCCATAAAAGGCTCGCGGAGAGAGAGGCACATCAGCCCTCCGGCAGTACACGTGTGGATTCGGTTTCCTTTATCATCAATATCAAATCTTCGGGATGCAAAGTATCGCCCGTTAACAAGGCGGAAGTCTGACACGACAATACCGCATTCCCGCGCAACCTCATTATAGCGCATTTCTTGCAGTCCCATATTTTGCGGATCATAGGTGTGACGAAATTTCACTATCCAATGGCCAGTTTCATCTGAAAAAACAGCTTTGGGCCTTGCACCTCCACTGTTGCCGCTATTATAAAGAAGAAGCGCGGCATCTTTATCCTGCTGCTCCTTAAGCACTTCCAGCGCAATCTCCTGAAGCTTGTCGAAGTCGGTTACGACCTCCTCCTGTTCAAGGGTTATAGCCGGTGAATAGGTCAAGGCACCCATCCCATTATATCCCACCAATGCGAGTCTCTCTATAGAAGACAGGTCAAAATCGTTTATACCATTACGGAGCAATGCCTTATGCAATAAATAACGACCATAACCATCAGGCAGGCTATCCTCAAACACACCAAAATTACCATTAACATTAAAAGGCTGTGGCTTGGCTATGAAGGCACCGGGCTTCAACGGAAGTTCAAGGGGCGAAATGCTGAAACCATCCGCAAGCCACATTTTATCGTATTCAAAGACATTTAGGCGATTGTCCGGAGTTAGAGACAACGCTCCTACCTGCCGCCCATGAAACATAACCTTAAGTTTTTCAGTCTTTTTCATTCTTCATTACGTTTAACGTAAGCCCTCTTGTCATTCATTTTTTGGCGTATCAGGTCCAGCTCTTCCATCGTGTCGAACTTTGGGCACTGAACAGATTCTTGATTTCCGAAGTATATCCCAGCGCCATAGCGAGTTTTATCAACGACTCAAATGATATGAGGCCTTTCTGCTCAAAGCGCGCCACTGTGGATAAAGGTACTCCCGAGAGCTCGGCAATGCGCTGCCTGGTGATATTTTTTTCAACTCTGCGCCGGCGAAAATTCTCGGCAACCTGCACCATAACATCGGCGGCATTATCAAAAGTAAAGCCATCCAATACAGATAATATGCTATTACTATTACTGAAAATATCCATAATACTACCACTATTGTAGCACAAAGATAATGATTAATTCCGATAACACCAAGCGCCGACCGCAAAAAGACACACTATAATGAATAGCCTATTTCGTATCAACAAGATAACGCGAGAAAAAGTCCCAAAGGATTCCGGATGTCTCCACATCCCCGTCTGCCCAGGAGTGCTTTCCGCCATCAATCTCATAGAGAACCACATCACAATGTGATGGCGCGCCGCCGTAGAAGGTGCGTTTCACCATGCGGCTTGCATCACTCTTGTTCGGAACAGTATCAACAGCCATTGTGGTGCAACGGTTGTGTGCGGCAACCGCAGCAACAGCAAGCGGCACAGGAATATAAGCACCCCAGCCTCCCAAGTTGGCGTGGTCGCCACACCACATGGAAACATTATCGGCATTGCCATGAACCTCTATAAATGGTACCGGAGCAGTGAGCTTACTGTTTTTATATATATCCTCAAACAAAAGGCCTCCCACTGATCCATAGGCCCTGAACAGTACCGGCTCAGTATAGGCAAGATGATAACAAAGGTCACCACCATTTGACCATCCGGCCATAAACACATTCTCTTTGCTCAAGCCGAATCTTGATGCCACCTCATCAATAAGATGGCGGAAAAAGTCAGCCTCATCAACGACCATACCTTCCTGCGACGGGTAGCCTACATTCCAACTGTCGTAGCCGCGTGAATCAGGCGTCCCGTCGGGATAACACACGGCGAATCCGCAACTGTCGGCAACTGCATTGAGGTCATCGCGCCGGCGGGTAGTGGAACCATAGCCGTGGGTATAAACCACGAGAGGCGCGCCATCGCCGATCGAAGACGGAATATACATAGTGTAGGTGCGCACGGTATCGCCATAGGTCATTGTATATTTTTCAAGTTGCATACTGTCGTCGGTGGCATTAGCTGCAACCGCCATAGCAAAAGCAACCGTCAAAGCAAAAAGGCGTAATTTCATATACAGGTACATCATCTGTGCGGCAGAGAATAATCAGCAGCGGGAAGAGCGGGCAGCGAAGCGGCGCCCCAGGCTGTCGCTCAGCCACAGACCCAGAAGAATAAGGGCGCAACCGGAGTAGCCCACAACCGACACGCGCTCACCCAGCCACACGGCCGACACCACGAGTGTGACTATGCTCTGCAGGTAGAGGTAATTGTTGCTCTTCACGGCTCCGAGGCTCTTGACGCTGCGGGCCCACATTATATAACCCACAACCGACGCTCCCACGGCCAGAAAAAGCAGATTGCCGAGCACCACAGGGCGGTCGATCACACTCTGTATGGGCGTGGTTTCAGGTTCGAAGAGCACGAATGGGATGGCAGTGACAATACCCCAGAAGAAAGTCTTGCGCGTCACGAACCAAGCATCGTATATCACATTGAGGCGCCTGAGCACCAGTGAATAGATCGCCCAGCTAAGTGCAGCACCCAGCGACAGGAAATCTCCCAACGGGCGTATCTCAAGGTTGAAACTGCTGTTGAAAATCACACAAGCCACACCCGTGAAAGCAACAAGGGAACCGATCACAACACCTCGGTTCGGCCTCTCGGCCTTGTAGAGCACGGCCACGAGAAACACCACTATGAGCGGCGAGGTGCTGGTGAGAAGCGACACGTTGCTCACCAGCGTATATTCCAGTGCAGTATTTTCGGCTATGAAATAGACGCTGCCGGCGCATAGGCCGCAAACAGCGAAGAGCATTTCGTCGCGCCACGAATGGCTCATAAGGCGCTTGTGGCATATGCACAGCACCAGAATGTAGGCCACCACGAAGCGATAGATATAAACCTCCACGGGGGTCATGCCGTTGTCAAGGAGCACCTTGGTGGACACAAACGACACACCCCACATTATTACCGCTATAAGCGCCCCCAGATGCGCAAGAACCATGGCATGGCGCGGCTTCACTGGCGACGAGGAGCGTGTGGTGGGTGTTTCGGGCAACATATACTTAGCTTCTTGTATGCAAAATTACTATAAAAAAACGGCATCTTCAAAACTATTATGCAGATATATTTGTATATTTGTACGGAAATAGAGCCTAAAATATTCATAACCACATAAAAATATCGACATGAAACTTATCAAGATTGCTGTGATTGCCCTGCTGGGCACCACTCTGCTCGCAGGCGAGACCGCTTGCTCGTCCATGACCCAGACCGGTAAAGGCGCACTCATTGGCGGTGGCGGCGGCGCAGCTCTCGGCGCCGGCATTGGCGCACTCATCGGCGGTGGCAAAGGTGCCGGCATCGGCAGTGCCATAGGCGCAGCAGTAGGCGCAGGCGCCGGTACGCTCATAGGCCGGAAGATGGACAAGCAGCAGAAGGAGCTGGAAGCTCAGCTGGCCAATCAGGCAAAGATCGAGCAGACCACCGACCAGAACGGCCTGCAGGCAATCAAGGTGACCTTCGACGGAGGCATCCTCTTCCCCACCAATGGCACCACACTGAGCTCGCAGGCTCAGGCAGACCTCAGCCGCTTTGCCGTGAACCTGAAGAACAACCCCGGCACCGATGTGCAGGTGTATGGCTTCACAGACAATACCGGTTCGCTCGCTGCCAATGAAAAGGTGGCCACCGGCCGAGCCGATGCCGTGCTCCGCTACCTTGTGGACAGCGGTATATCCCCTACCCGCGTACGCGCGCAGGGCATCCCTATGGCCGACTATGTTGCAAGCAACGACACCCCCGCAGGCCGTGCCCAGAACCGCCGCGTTGAGGTATACATCACCGCTTCGCCCGAGATGGTTCAGCAAGCCGAGGCCGGCACGCTGCAATAAATATTCGCCTGAAAAAGCGGCCCGCGCTCCGAAAGGAAACGCGGGCCGTTTTTTATCGGCTTGAGTTGATTACTGACCGGTGCGGTAGAACTCCACCACACGCGAGCGCAGGATGCTCTCGTAGCGCGCCTGCACAAGCTCAGCCCGAGAGCGGAACCATGCGCTCTTGGCCTGTTCGAATTCAGTGGCGTTGGCACGCCCGTAGTTATACTTTTCCGTCACGGCATCAAGTGCGGCTTTAGAGGCCCGCTCGGCCACCTCTCCGCTCTCGACTTTGCGAAGTGCCGCCACCGCCTGACTGTGGCTTTGACGGATATTCTGATAAAGCTGCATACGGGCATCGTCGAGGCGCAGTTCTGCCGTGATCTGCGAGGCCTTTGCCCGGCGCACTGCATTGCGGGTGCCGAAGGCATCGAAAATTGGTATACTTAAGCTAAAGCCAAGCGATTTACTGAAATTGTCGCGCAACTGGTGGCCGAAGGTATCGCCGGGAATTCCGCTCACAGTATAATAGTTGCTGCCGAGCCCGGCGGAGAAAGAAAGCGTGGGCATATATCCCGTGCGGGCAAGCGACACATTTCCGGCGGCAGCCTGCACGTTGAGGGCGGCAGCCTGCACGCCGTGGTTGCAACGCAGGGCCGAGGCATACACATAGTCCACATCCGGCAGCGGGGGCACCTGCATGTCCACCGGCGCCACATCGAATCCCTCAGCATCGTCGAGCTGCAGCAGGCGGCACATGGCCACGAGGGCCAGCTCACGGTCGTTCTCGGCGTTCACCAGCGTGAGTGCGTCGCGGGCCACCTGAGCCTCCGCCTCGAGCACATCGAGTTCCGGAATCTTGCCGGCCTCAAGGAGCGTGCGCCGGCGTTCAAGCTCAGTGCGCGATAGCGCGGCCTGATCCGCGGCCACCTCACGCATCTCACCGCAGTAAAGCACCTGAAGATATTGGGCCATCACATTGAGGGTAACGTCGTCTTTAGTGGCCTCATGTTGCTCAAGCATGGTGCGCAGGGCAGCCTTGGCGTATTCGAGGCGGCGCACTCCGGCAAGTCCCTGGAATATGGGCATGTTCAGTCCCACGTTCACACCGAAATTCTGCGTATTTCGGTTGGCATAGGTATTGTCGGCAGTCAGGCCTCGGCCAAAAGCGAAGTTATATGAAGCGCCGGCCCCCACCGATGGCAGGAAGCGGTCTTTGGCCTCAGTCACACCATACTCGGCGTTCAGGCATTCCACACTGCTCATGCGCACATTGATATTGTGCTCGTGGGCATAGCTGATACAGCTGTCGAGACTCCACTGTGCGGCGCAGGCCACGGGGGCTATTGAGGCACAGCAAAAAAGAAGTAAGGCTCTCATGACGTTCATTCGCTAATTTTAGCACCACGCAGCTGCGCCACGCTGTCGATTCCGCTCTTTATCTCCACACGGATGCCGTCGCCCAGACCGGGCTCTACGGCCACGCGATTCCATTTCTGTCCGGCAGTTGTGTCGGCCAGGCAGTACACATAAGTGCTGTCGCCGGCATATTCCACTACGCTCTCAGGTACCGTGAGCACATCTTTGACGCTGCGCAGGGTCACGGTAGCGTTGGCCGAATATCCCGCACGCAGTCCGCTCTCGGGCAGATCGGAAAGTGCCGCTTTGATTTCAAATGTATTGGCACCGTTGGCACTCGTTCCCTTGGGCGATATATATTCGATCACTGCAGAAGGATGCTCGTCGGGCAGAGCACCGATGGCAATGCTCATGGGCATTCCAGTGGCCAGCTGGCCCACCTCGGTCTCATCCACATTGCCGCGGAATATAAGGTTGTTCATATCCGCCACGGTAGCGATGGTAGTACCGTCGTTGAAAGTGTTGCTCTGAATCACTGAGCTGCCCACCTTGACGGGCACGTCGAGCACGAGACCCGTGATGGTGGCCCTCACCATCGTGTTGCTCTCGCTGGCATTAAGCTCGGAAACGCCCTCGCGCACTATGCGCACGGCATCGCGGGCTCCGGCCAGCTCCTTCACGGCGCGGTCGTAGGTGGCCTTTGCCGTCTCGTATTCCTCCTGGGCAATCACTTTCTTTTCAAAGAGCATCCTGGAGCGTTCATACTTGGCGCGGGCATCCTCCAGAGCAATCTGCGCCACGTCCACACGGTTTTGCGCGCTCGACAGCGAAGACGCCTCCGGTATCACCTTGATACGGGCTATCACGTCGCCCTCTTTCACTGTCTGGCCGGCTTCCACCAGAACCTCGCTGATGATGCCGGATATCTGTGGCTTGATTTCGATTTCGTCGCGGGGTTCGATCGTGCCTGTGAGTACTGTGGTGCGCACGATATCGCCGCGCTCGGGAGTGACCAGAGAATAGCGTTCCTCTTTGGGTCGCGAATTGATAAACAGATAGACAAAGGTGCCGACAAACAGCACGGCCACCAGGGTCCATAGCGAGATGCGGAAGAATTTTTTCATATATAGATTAAATAGATTTGACGTGGTGTTATTTATCTTTCATAGCCTCTACAGGCTTGATGTGCATGGCTTTTATGGATGGAATGAGGCCTGCGAGCGTGCCCAGCGCGAGGAAAATCACCAGAATGGTCGCCGCAGCACCGAAACTAAGCTGAAAACCGGCAGCGGAAAGTCCGGGAGCCGCCGTGATTTTGTCCGCCACGAACAACACCAGACACGCGAAGCATATTCCGGCCGTACCGGCCACTGCGGTGAGCACCATACTCTCCGAGAGCACCTGCACGATTATATCGCGGGGCTTTGCCCCCACCGCACGGCGGATACCTATCTCGCGGGTGCGCTCACGCACTATTATCCACATTATATTTCCCACTCCGATAATACCCGCGATCAGGGTGCCTGCGCCCACGAAGAGGGCCAGCAGGTCGATACCCGTGAAAATATTCGAAGCCATCTCGAACATCTCGCTCACGTCGAGGAAATAGAAGGCTTTTTCGTCGTCGGGGTTGATGGGATGATTGGCGCACACTGCGCGTCGGACATCCGGGAATATTTCTTTGGGCTTCACTCCGGGGCGGGCTGTGAACAGGAAGAAGTCCATGCGGTTGCCCATATTATAGGCCAGGCGCATAACGCTTTCTGGCACATATGCGCTATCCTCCACGCGTCCCTGAATGGTAGCCTCGCTCTTCTGCGACGCCACTCCCACACACTTGAAAAATATACCGTATATACTCACGTAGCGGCCGATGGCCTCTTCCGGATCCGGTCCGAAGAGCTCCGATGCTTTGTTCAGTCCCAGCACCACAACTTTCTCGGTGTTGCGCACATCGGCGGTGTTGAGAACACGGCCGGCGTGCACGTTCACGTCCTGCATCTTCCAGAAATCAGCCGAGACGCCATTTGTGGTGCCAGAAGTGCTTTTCGTGCCATACCCTATCGTGGTATAGCGCGAAATTATGGGCGAGAGCAGTTCTATATCGTCGTTTATCCTCATCAGCAGGTCTGTGTCGTCGGTAGTGGGGCTCCAGTACATACCCTTGTTGAACCCCTTGTAGGACATGGACGTTTCTTCGGGAATCATTCCCGCAAGATTAGTGGCGAATCCCTCGAACGAGCGGGTGATAGTGCCCGCCAGGCCCACCGCACCGCCATGCAGCATGGCCAGCATGGCCGTACCCCAGAAGATGCCGAATGCCGTGAGGAACGTGCGCGTCTTGTTGCGCGACAGAGTGGCGCCTATCTCATGCCAGTTGTCAAGATCGAAAATCGTTGCTTTCATTCGTCGCGAAGGGCTTCTACTGGTTTGACTTTAGTTGCTTTGATGGCAGGGAACAGGCCGGCGAGGGCACCCACTATCACGAGCACTACCGTGACCTGCACGGCTATGGATATATCCACGCGCGGATTATAGAGCACATCGGTGGTGCCGAAAAGCCGGTCGATCACTTCCGTGACCAATATTCCCAGAAACACTCCGGCATAGCCGAACAGAGCCGTGATGGCCACGCTCTCGGCAAGCACCTGCACGAGAATACTTCGGGGCTTGGCACCGATTGCACGGCGCACGCCTATCTCATGGGTGCGCTCCCGCACGCTCACAAACATTATATTGCTCACTCCCACGATACCGGACAGCATCGTGAGCAGACCGATCACCCACACAACGGTGTTGAGAATCGTCGAGACCGTCTGTTGCTGGATATAATTCTCGAAACGGTTCCACACGTGGATGGCACCCATGTCGTCCGGGTCGAACTCGTGGGCAGTGGCCAGAGCCTCACGCACTCGGCGCTCCGCCGCAGCCGCATCCTCGGCATCCTTCATATCGTGCAGCTTCACGGTGATATTGTAGAGACGCCCGTCGTTGCCGTTCAGCATCATCGCCGTAGTGAAAGGCACATAGGTTGTGCGCTGCCATTTGTCTTCATACACTCCCACCACCATCCACGACAAGCCCATACAGTCCACCCGCGATCCAACAGCCTTTTCTTCCGTGCCGAACAGAAGCCGGGCGCTCTCGTCGCGGAGCACCATCACCTTGCGGCGCTCGTCCATATCGCGCTGAGTGATGAAGCGGCCATGCGTTATTTTCAACCGCTCGCTCACCTCGGCTCCCGGATACACACCCGATATTTCGCCGCTTATATAATCGCGCATACTCTTGATCTTGGAATCCGAAATGCTCACGGCACCCATGGCGCTCTCGATATGATCTCCGGGATGCCTGGTGATTTCGTCCATATCGCTCTCCACCATACGAATCCAGCGGCCCTCCTTATAGCCCTTGAATGGCATGGACGTCCAGCCGTTCCACACCGACATGGACGAATTCGCCTCAATGGAGCTGTTGCGCTGCATACTGTTGTATAGGCCGCGGCTCACTCCCAGCAGCACTATGAGCATGAAAATGCCCCATGCCACGGCAATGCCGGTGAGAGCGGTGCGCAGCTTGTTGTGGCGCAGCGTCTGTAGAATTTCATTGATAAGGTCAAGCATCGGTACCGTCGATTATGCGTCCGTCGGAGATGCGGATCACGCGGTTGGTCTGCTCGCCCACTTTGGGATCGTGGGTCACTATCACGATGGTCATGCCCTCGGCATTCAGGTCGCGGAACACCCGCATCACTTCCTGCGACGTGTGCGAATCGAGCGCGCCTGTGGGTTCGTCGGCAAGGATTATCGACGGCTGCGTGATGAGTGCGCGTGCTATCGCCACGCGCTGCTTCTGTCCGCCAGAGAGTTCGCCGGGAAGATGATGAGCTCTGTCGGCAAGGCCCATGCGTTCCAGTTGCTCCATGGCCATGGCATTGCGCTTGCGTCGGCTCACTCCACGGTAAAACAGCGGAAGCGCCACGTTCTCCATGGCATTCTTATAGCCTATCAGATTGAAGCTCTGAAACACGAAACCGATGAGCCGGTTGCGCAGCTCGGCGGCACGGTTTTCGCTGAGATCGCGTATCTCCACGCCGTCAAGCACATATCGTCCCGTATCGTAGGTGTCGAGTATGCCCAGAATATTGAGCAGTGTGGATTTGCCCGAGCCTGAAGCTCCCATTATGGAGCACAACTCGCCCTTCTCGATGCTCATGTTGATATCCTTGAGCACATGCAGGGGCACAGCACCCGGGTAAGTTTTGTTAATGTCGGTGAGTTCGATTATCATTTATAGATCGTTTTTACTCATAAGACGCACATGATTAAGAAAAATTACACCCTTGCGTCTTTTTTTTGTAAAAAATCGATCAAATCAGCATAAATATCGTTTTCTACAAGAATTTTCGGATTTCCCACCATTATAAATTGTTCGCGCGCACGCGTAAGGGCCACATTCAGCCGCCTGTCCACCACAGTACCGTCGGCATCAACGATAGTGCTCTCGGCAAGGAACTCCAGCTGCGCGGCGCTCCTCACCGTGCATCCGAAAATAATATGGTCGCGCTGGCTGCCCTGGTAGCGTTCCACGGTGTCGATGGTGATTCCGGCCGCCTCCGGGCAGCGCAAGCGCAGAGCGCGGCGCACTGCAGTTATCTGATTGCGATACGGCACAATCACACCCACCGTAGTCCCGGCATCGAATGCATCCGGATTCGCGCAGTATATCCCGGCCACCAGTCCAGCTATTGCATGCGCCTCGGCTTTGTTCACCTTGTCGTTGAGATCCGCAGCGTCAGGGCTCACCGCCACGAAGCGCAAGCGGCCTGCTTCGGCGGCATTAAGCTGGTGACCGAGAGGCACAGGATGCAGATCTCCGCCATAGAAGCGCGTAGCGGCGAACTCAGCCACCGCAGGATGCATGCGTCCCTGATGCCGCAGGCGGTACACCACGCCATCATCGCCATGGTGGAGCCTTATAAGGCGCTCGAACAGCGACACCCTGCAGTCGTTAATTCCGGCTGCGAGCAGAACAGGATTATCCACACGGCTTTCCTGCTGCGGCTGGCGCACCACGGCTGGGAGCTGCTTGTGGTCGCCTATCATCACTATGCGCGATATGGCACTCTCGCCGTCATGCACGGCGCCCAGCATCCCGGCAAGCTGAGGCTCGAGTATCTGCGAGGCCTCATCGATTATTGCGAGCGAGAAACGGCGCATGGCCAGCAGCTCAATGCGGGCATTGACAGCAGCCGTGGTGCCCACCACTACACGCACTGTGGCAAGCCGTTGACGCACTCCGCCAAGAGATGCAGCTGCTCCCACGATAGCATCCACAGTGCGCCGACGGCACAACGGCGCGCATGCCGATGCCGACCCAAGGCGCACGTAATCCGTGCCGCTTTCCTCGAGCTTGCTGCAGATCTCGTCAACGGCGCGGTTCGTATAGGCCGTAAGAAGCACGGATGCACTTTCATGCGAGAGTTCCTCGGCGAGTATATTCATGAGGCCGTGGCTTGTCTTTCCGGTTCCGGGAGGGCCCAGAAGCAGAAATAGATCGCGGGCCTGCATGGCGCGGACCACAAGCTCGTTGAATGAGCCATAATCACGGCTTAGTTCATATCCGGCGGCCACAACGGGCTTGCGGCGGCCAAGCACCAAAGCTCGGCGTTCGCGCGGCGCCGCAAGCAGAGAGTGCAGCCCACGGTATTGGGCATCGCTGCCGGCCTCGATAAAATCATGCTCTATGGCCCACGGGTCCGAAGCCCTACGCATGAGCAAACGGCCATCGCTCTGCGGTGTGCGCAGTTCAAGTTCCACCTCTGATTCATCAATAGCACGTATGGTGCAGCGCAGCGGAAGAGCACGGCGCAGGTCGGGCTCCTCGCTCTGTCCGTACGGATATAGCAGTACGATATCTGCAACGCGGAAATTCGCTGCCACACCATTATCGCCATCTGCAACCGATAGGGCCACCCTCTCCACTTTCCCTGAAGGTGGCACAGAGTCTCGACACAGCCTGAGGCCATCCAGAATATCACCTGAGGCTCGCTTATCTTCAGTGCTTCGCAACCATGCGGAAGCAAAAGCCTCCTTGCCCAGACGATGCTCGCAGGCAACAAAACGCATCATGCGCATGAAATAAGCTCGCTCAAGATCATCGGCGCAGGCTATAGGCTGGAGCACGGCCTGCAGCTGCGGACGCTGATAGCCGGTCCACAGGCGTCCGAAAGTTCCGGCCGTATTCAAGGTATCGGGAGTGATTGAGGCCAGGAAATCGTAGCCGCGTGTCGCACATTCCATCTCCGCCAGCGCTATACGGTTGCGCAGTTCGATGGCGTGTTCGAGCAGGGGCTCGCTCTCGGCCACATCCACCAGCGGCGATGCATAGTGGGAATACATCAGAACTGCCCGTGCATCCGTGCCCGGATATCCATAGCGCAGAGCTGCCTTATATAGCAGCAGCTGGGCATAGTGCTCGCGGCGTATTTCCGGGATATCCGGGTGGCGGGCGCCCCACGCCCCTTTGCCCGACTTCTGCTCCACCACTACTCCGGCATCTTCGGTCAGGCAGTCCATACGTCCCTGGAGTCCCAGCGCCTCACAGAAAAACGACGGCTCCACCATCGCTCCGCAGGGCGAAAATCCCGGAGCTACAACCGGGAGTCCGCGCTCCACGGCCACCGCAATGTTGTGTTTCTGCCGCTGCGCCTCCATGTGGAAACTACGGCTGTCGAAGTCGCTGCCGCGCGCCATGATGCCCAGCGCTGACGTTCCGAAGAAATCGCGCACGCTTTGCGAATAAGGCTTCGCGGAGCTCTCGCCATGCAAAGCTTCGTCGAGCAGGCGCCCGGCAAAGTTACCCATCTGAATGGCCTGACTGTTGGGAGCGGGAGCAAGCCTGCGCACGATTCCCACGAGAGGGCTGTCGCCATAATCAGCCATGCAGGCAGCCACGGCGGTGGCGTTGACGAGATAGTCCGGTTCGGCCACGACAAAACGCGCGCAGCCCTCGTGCACATCCACGAGATTCACCCGCATTCCCGTGCGCAGCAAATCGGCAAGATAACGCTGTCCCGGCCTTAGAGCCACGGCCACACGTCCGCAATCCGGTGTGTCGCACACCATAGTATCGCTGCCGACGGACACAACTCGCCCGCGCACTATCTCGTAGTCCTTGTTCATTTCAGAAAAAACGCGCAGACCGGGACAGCCTGCGCGTTGATACGTGTGATTTCAAATTAGCACTCGGGAGCGTCGCCGAAACGGTTTGCACCGGCCTCACCGCGGGTTGCAGCGAGCACGATGTACCAGATCCAGCCGATGAGGGGAACGAAGCAGATGAAGAACCAGCCACCGCCTTTGCCTATGTCGTGCATGCGGCGCCAGGCCACTGCCAGAGAAGGCACAAGCACTGCGAGCGAATACAGGCCGCCGAGGAAATTGAAGAAGTTGGCAGCCTGACCGAGACCGGAGAAAATCACGCTGATGATGCAGTTGAAAAGCATGAACCACCAGTATTCGGCACGGGAGGCGCGACCGTTGAAGTCGGCGTACTTTTTGAAGCAACGCTTCACGGCCTCGCCGAAAGGCATGATGGGGCCGGGGGTAATCTGAAAGTTGTCCATATTAATATGAATTAATGATTGTGTGGGGCAAATTTAGCAATAATTTGTTTTTTAACAAAATTAAATACTCGTTGAACGCGCGATTTTCTAAATTTGCACAACATTTCTCAATAATGCAATGAAACAAATAATAGCCGCCATCCTGCTTGCCGCTGCATGCATGCCCGCGCAAGCCATCAAGACCGCCGATATGGTGCCCCACGATATTTCAGAAATGCCCGTGCTGGGCACACTCGCTCCCGATGCCACCAAGAAATATTCCCGTCTACCGGACTCCCTTGAAGCTGTGATAAGACCGGATCTTTGGGCGCTGGGACTGAACTCGGCAGGCCTTTCCATACGCTTCCGAAGCGACGCCACCGACATAGGCGCATCCTGGAAAGCGCTGAACCGCTTCAACATGAACCATATGACGCCCACAGGCATCCGCGGCATGGATCTTTATGTGCTTCAGCCGGATTCGACCTGGACCACGGTAGCTTCGGCGCGCCCGTCGCTCGGTTCCCACCACTCGACGTGCCGGATTATGGACGATATGCCTCGTCAGATGCGTGAATACATGCTGTATCTCCCGCTCTACGACGGTGTGGATTCAATCTTCGTGCTCACCGACTCTGCTGCAGTGGTTGAAGCTCCCGCCGTGGATCTCCCCCGCAGGGAAAAACCTTTGGTGATGTACGGAACAAGCATCCTGCAGGGCGGCTGCGCATCGCGTCCGGGCATGGTGCACACATCTATGCTCGAACGCATCTTCAACCGCGAGGTGATCAATCTTGGATTCAGCGGCAACGCGCGCCTCGACTATGAGATCGCGCGCCTGATGGCCTCGGCCGACGCTTCACTCTACGTGCTCGACACACTGCCCAACTGCTCGGCCGAGCAACTGGAGGAGCGACTTGAGGAATTTGTGAAGATCCTGCGCGAGAAGCGGCCCTACACGCCGATACTCTTCATAGAAAGCCCGATGTTTCCGGCACATCGCTTCAGCACAGAAGTGCACGAGACTCTCACTCATAAAAACGAAGTGCTCCGCGAAATCTATGCCCGCATAGCCGCCGACGACCCTAATGTTTACTATATGACGACAGACCGTGTGCTCAACGACATGGAAGCTACCGTCGACAACTACCACCTCACCGATCTCGGCTTCGCCAAATTCGCCGCTGCTATGGAGCCTGTAG
>CAMWRI010000049.1 GCA_947176585.1 uncultured Porphyromonadaceae bacterium | reverse complement strand
TCGTCGAGCCATTCGATGCCGCTGCCGTAGGGGGTGTAGAAGGCCACGCCGGCCTGGAGGTTGTCGAAGATTCGGAAGGATGCGGCAGCGTTGATGGGTGTACTGACGGGGGCATGGGTGTCCCATTGGGAGCCGTCGGGCAGAAACGCGGTGGCCTTGGGGGCTACGGCCGAGATGGATGCGGTGAGGTCGAGGGTTTTATGCGAGAATGCCATTCCGGCGGGGTTGAAGAGCATGCTCTCGGCGCCGAGCTTGAGGGCAACGCCGGTGTGGCCCATGCCCAGCTGCTTTGTGCTCAGGGTGTTGACCTGATAGCCTTCGGCGGCTGCGGCAAGGGTCACAGTTGCGGCCATTGCGGCCAAAACAATCTTTTTCATACCTATTGATGGGGTTGGTTAATCTATCTTATAGCGGTCGCCGGTCTCGTCCACGATGGAGCGGAAGTAGCGGTCGTTGTAGCCGGGCCAGGAGGGTTGCACGGGCATCCCGGTGGCGGTGCGCTCGAAGTGGCCGGGGGAGGTTTCTTTCTTGACGTTTCCGTCGAGATATTTCACCAGCAGATAGTCACCGAGGTCGCGGTAGCCCTTTGTGACGGCTGCCGAGCTCATGGCGGTGAATCCGGCGAGGCGGTCGCGGGCCTGGTCGTAGGGCATGCCGGCGAGTGTGGCTGCGGCGGTTTCGGTATCGGCTTCGAGCTGCTGCTCATAAGCCTGCTGCACGCGCCGGATGTCAGGTATCATCTGGGAGTAGCGGTTGTAGGCCTGGTTGGCCACGTAGTTGTTCACCCAGAACATTGCGTCCCACGACAGTGTGAGCATATCGCCGTTGCCGTGGGCGAGCTCGCGCGGGGGCTCGGGAGTGGAGTTGAACACGGGGATATAGACGCATGTGTTGGCGTCGTCCACGCCGAACCACAGGATGCCGCGCATGGCCTCGGGACGGTCGTTGTTCATCGAGGCCACGAAGCTGAAGCCTGTCTGCTGCGTGGCGATGGCGCGCTCGTGGGTGTAGGTGGCGGAGTCGACGGTGAATGTCATGGGGCGCCAGCGGTAGGGCACGTCGAAGGGGCCCGCGCCTATGTCGGTGGCCATGTCGAGCGGTGTGCCCTCGAAGTGGTCGCGCATCATCCATTTCAGGTCGTTGGCGCTCAGGGGCTTTTCGGGCTTAACCCAGAGGGGCAGCACATCTCCCTCGGCGCGCATCACCCAGGGGAGATAGCGGTCAAGGCTGTCGGCAGCAGAGGCATGGCGGCGCATGTAGCTCCACACGCGTCCGTCGCAACCTCGGGTGGCGCCCACATCGGTGATTGCATAGGCGCGCGAGAAGTCGAAGTCTTTGTCGCTGCCTTTGTAGTAGCCCTGCTTGCGGGCGAAGTCTATCACGTCGGGCGAGTAGATGGTGGTGGCGGGCTCGTTCTGCGGAAACCGGTGGATACGGGCATGGTTGGCGTGGCCGCTGATATGTCCGTCGGGCACACGGCGTGCCACCCACACTGCACCTTTGTCGGCCTTGCCTTTGCCTATTAGTTCCATGATCCAAACCTCGTCAGGGTCGGCGATAGAGAATGATTCGCCCTCCGAGCCGTAGCCGTAGTCGCGCACCAGCGATGTCATCACGTCCACAGCCTCGCGCGCCGTGCGTGCGCGCTGCAGCGTGATATATATGAGCGATCCATAGTCGATGAGGCCGCTCCCCTCCAGTTCGGGGCGTCCGCCCCAGGTGCTCTCGGCTATGGTGAGGCCATGCTCGTTCATATTGCCGATGGTAGCATAGGTGTGGGCCACCTCGGGAATCTCGCCGCGGTATTCGCCGGTGTCCCAATCGTAGACGGGGCGCATGGCGCCGGGCTCATGATCGGCGGCCGGCTGGTGGTAGAGCTCGCCGTAGAGGGTGTGGCTGTCGGCCGCGTAGGTGATCATCGTAGAGCCGTCGGTGGTGGCTCCCTTGGCGGCGATGAGGCTGGTGCATGCAAGCACCTCCGGAGCGGCGGCGATGGCAGCGCACAGCAGCCCGCACTTGAGGATGTGATTGAGTAGATTCATAAAATTTGTCACAAAGGTATGAAAAGTTGGTCTATTATGCAAATAATTCTGCGCTAAGCTCTCAAAAGAGCCGCGAAATGAACACAAATTTCGGAAATAATCGGTAGATATACAAAAATCGCGGCGCCGAAGCCGCATTTTTACAATACTTTTAGTAATTTTGCACCGCATTATGCGCCTATCCATGAGCAAATACGATGAAATACGCCACACAGTAGCGCCCGAGCTTGAGCGCCTCAACGAGCGCATACGCTCGCGTCTCACCTCGGGCAATGCGCTGATGGACACGATCGTTGGCGGCCAGCTGCGCACGCGCGGCAAGCAGATACGCCCCCTCATCGTGGTGCTCTGCGCCCGCATGTTCGGCGCCGTTGACGACCGCGTGCTCGCGGCCGGCGCATCAGTGGAGCTGCTCCACAACGCGTCGCTGATCCACGACGATGTGGTGGACGAGTCTAAGCTGCGACGTGGCACAGCCACACTCAACGCCATCTGGGACAATCATATAGCCGTGCTTGTGGGCGATTTCTACACCAGTTCCTCGCTGCGCGAGGCTGTTGAGACCGGCGACATGCGCATAATCCGCACCATCTCCGACCTGGGGCGCCTCCTGAGCCTGGGCGAGCTCAGCCAGATAGATACCGCACGCACCCACACCCTCACTGAAGAAGCATATTTCAACAACATCGACAAGAAAACCGCGTCGCTGTTCGTGGCCTGCGCCCGCATGGGATGCTACGCCGCCGGCGCCCCCGACGCCGCCACCGAGCTGCTGGCCGAATACGCCCGCCTGCTGGGCCTGTGCTTCCAAATCCGCGATGATGTGTTTGACTACTTCGATTCCGAGGCCGTGGGCAAGCCCACCGGCAACGACCTGCGCGAAGGCAAAGTGACGCTGCCCCTGCTGCACGTGCTGCTTGATTCCGAGGTGGACGGCAACGATACTATGCTTGCCATGCTCCGGGAAGAACGCATCAGCGACGACCACATCAGCCGCCTTCTGGCCCACGCCCGCGACAACGGCGGCGTGGACTACGCCTTCGACACCATGCGCAGCCTCCGCAACCGCGCCGCAGCCATCCTCGCCCAACTCCCCTCCGGCCCGTCCGCCACGGCCCTCCTCGAGATCTTTGACTACATCATCGCCCGCGACCATTGAGGGACGGGCGACTATTCACGCAACCTGTAACTGATATTGCCCGTGCCCCATTAAACCAAATAGGTATTTTTGACTGCGAAAACCGTATGCAAAAACCACATGCGATAGTCAAGCGTGGTTTGTTATTTCGGGCACACATTCCGTATTTTCAAATTCACAACGGAAACATGCCCGATATATTATTTTACCGAGAAGTTAATAAAGCTTATGTGTGTCTTTACTTTATTATTGCTGTCCGATAAAACTCAGAAAGACAAATAAAGTATTGCTCGAACACTGAATTTATGGTGTTCGAGTCTGTTTTTTCTATTTACAAGCCCCCTCAGTCGAAAAGAGATGGGGCCGGAGGAGCTCCGGATGCTTCGGAGAGTATGATTTCCCACTCTTTTTCGGGGTTATTGAACAGACTGTAGAAGTCTACGTAGTACATGAGGGTGATTCTGACCATGGTTGCCAGTCCGGAGAAGCTCCACTGGCGTTTGAGACTTTTCTGCATCACCATAAGCAGTAGGTTTGCAATGAGCGTTACCCAAATCTGTATCTTGATCGCATTGGCACTCTCGCCATAGAAGTATTTCAGCGGGAAGTTCTGTTTCATCTGCTTGAAAAGCAGCTCTATCTCCCAGCGTTTGCGGTAGATATCGATGATTTCATCGGGATCCGAGTCCATATCGTTGGTCAGAAGGGGAATAAGCTTATGCTTTGGCACATTGACGTATGTGATTATCCGTGCCTTGTGCCTGATGGTCTCTCCTCCTTTTATCTGTTTGGTAAACTCAACTAATTGTATCCTGACTTCCATCAGACCATCCGGGGTCTGGTACATAATATCATCCAAGACTGTGTATTTCAGGTTTTTCTTGAGTTTTGTAACATAGATGACTCCACGCTCGGTAAGCTGCTGAAACTTCTGGTAGTCGATATACGCCCGGTCCATAGCCAGAATATCACCTTTGTTCAGGTTCGATGGCTTGAGCATGAAAGAATCGTTTGTAGCCGCAGAGGTGAACTTTATGTCGGATGGCACGCCCTCGTTGGCATGGATGACCGTATGTACCTTGATGCCCCCTTTCTTTTTACCGGTCTTTGGATGGCGACCTACACCTTTGAAAAGCAGCTTGGAGAACAGGGTGATGGTCGTGGAGTCAATGATCTGGAGACGTTTCATCCATTTTGGGGTCTTGTCGCTTCGGCTGTCCGATGAAAGAACATGTCTGTAAGTGCCGTATAAATCACGGTATATAGCCTCGAATATGGCTTCCGGACGCCTCTTGTTCGCATCCGCCAGTGTACTGCGTCCGATTTTGAATGTAATGCCAAGGTGCGCCAGCTTACGTGTCTCGGCAAGCAATGATGCTGTTATCTCACGCAACGAGTCGAATCGCATTATCACGGCATAGAGCATCACCACCAGATGAATCCAGCAGTTGAAGCGTTTGGTGTATCTCTCGCCTCCCTTTTCTCGGCTGTAAGCAAGAATTTTTGACTTGTCAAGTAATTTTATCACTTGACCATAGAGCGGCTGTCCGCTGAAATGACTATTTTTGCGCATAGTTTAGATATGTTTTGGCGAACACAAACTAAACTAAAAGGGTCGAATCCTGCAAATGGAATCGACCCTAATTTTTTTGTGACCTCAATTTTTTTATCGGACAGCAATATTACTTTATAACATTTTTCAGCAAAATTTAATTCCAGCGCAACGAGTAGAGTGGGCTGGAATTAAGCAAGAATGCGAAAAAAGGCTAAATGTACTAAAACTCAATTCAAATTTTCCACAGGATTTTTCTCATATAGTATATTGATAACATCCTTTGAAAGGAATATCGAGTTGGGATTAGAAATCTCTTTAGTGCTGCCATCTGGTGTATATTATCTTAATCGACTTTATTTTCGCATATTCAACAACGTCAGTCATCCACACATATTCAAAGGTATACGTAGCCCAATCTCCTGGTGAAATCGGTCCTATGCCGCGCTTAGTAAGAGGTGCTGCGTAAGGATCATCAACGGCATTGTATCCTTGAAAAGAAACTGTTATATACTGAATTGTTTTGTTAGTGGGATTTAAGAATTTCATTCGTACACCTGTTCCACTTGTGTATGGACTTTCATCATAAACACTCCACTCTTCTATTGCCAATCCTTTATTCGCATATTTTTCAAGATATTTATTTGCCTCTTGAATCGTGAGTTGAAATAGGGCATTACTTAATCGAAGGCTTCTATTAAAAAATATATCTTGAACATCTTGTGTACATGATTCAAGTGAGTCAAGTTTTAGCAAATCATCTTGGGTCAAAATCACATCTCGTTCTCTCATAAAAAAAGCTTTCCCGTTATAAATCATCTTATAGAATTTATTACAGTTCACAGATAAAACACCACCAACAAGCATTGACTTAAACGGAGCATTGATAGTTTTTTCATACGGGCTTTCATATAAGTCATATTTTGAGTCCTTTGGAACAATCCGTTGAGACAAGTCTCGATATGTGCTCTTAGGTTCCCCCACAATATAGCCAAAATTAAATGGAAATGTTGTCTCTTTAGACTCTAATTCCGGTTTATATAATGAATTAATAACATATTCTTTATATTTTGAATCGAACTCCTGCTCTGACATGATGCATAAGGATGGCCTAATGGATGCACCATCCTTAAAAATCGATATCTTTGAATTATTGCCTTCAGAAGATTGCAAATCCAAGAAACAATTGGGCTTAATTAAAAATCTTTACTGTATGCTGGACCTGTTGGGACAATAGAGAAAGAGAACCCTCCGTCAATTACCTTCGCTTTTCTAAAACCTTCCGCTTTTTTAATAGCTCCTTTACCGAGATAGTAATATATGCTGTCTCCAATAAGTTCATCTACAATTTTCTGAGCTCTTGCAGAGTTAAGCAAGAACTGTTTGCGGTAATAATCATTTATGTGAAAATCAATGAGTTCAATCGTTTCTAAATCAAGTAAAGAAACAATAATTTCATTAGAAGAATTATTATTTGATGTTACTCTATATACCACAAATTCCTTACCATTGATTTCTGAAGCTGGAGTAGCGTATTGTCCATCAATTTCAACACCTTTATAAGATCTATTAAGAACATAGTGTTTGTAAATTTCAGGATTCTTCTTGGGACGTTTTTTTATCCACACCGTATCCGGAGTTGCAACTCTAAAGACGTTTAAGTATTCCTCATCAGGAAAATTCAGAGTAATGGTATCTCCAACAAACTTATCCCAATACTGTTTCGATAAATGACTTTGAATGGAGCTGTGAGCATATTTACCTAAATCTTTTAATATACGGGATTCCGGTTCATTTGCCAGTACATTAGCAACATAATTTAGCAATAAGAACAAAAGGACACAACTCCTTGAATACTGCATCAGTTTGGTGTAAAAAAACTATGCATGGAGAAAAGTAAATTTTGTATTTACAATTAATATTCTAAACATTAAAAAATCATCACACACATGAGGGCTATATCATGGCATAAAGTAGACTAAAATCTTTCTGGAAGTAAAATGATTGTCGACATAAATTTCAATGCTTATCACCTATATTATTATGTATGATGATACCGACAATTATCTTAGCTTGTATCATTTAAGCGTGTGGTGAGTATCGAACTGAGCGCCCATACACCACGCCACATTGCACTTACTGTACGATGCTGTAACTTGTCAGCGTTTTTTTGTATTGCAAATATAGTATATTATATCCATTTGACAAAATCCTACCCAGCAAAATAGTATATTCATTGGTTCTTATTTCCTTAGAATTAATCTCAAATCTCATTTGCTGAGAAGGTACCTTCATCAAGAACACCGGCTCATCACACCGCATAGGTCTGGATTACCCCCCTGACGAAGAAGGATACATTAGGAATCCAGTCTCTATTCAGATGCTTGTAGTACATGGTGAAGTTGCATCGTGCTATAGGTGGAACTACATGATCATGCGACTATTAAAATCGTTTGTTTCCGAAGGTTATATAATGAGGCTGTGTCATAAACCTTAACCACACAGCCTCCTTTCTCTAAATTTGCGTTATGGTAAGAGAAATAATAGCCTACAAGGATTATTATCGCGATTACATGGCGAAACTTGGCGAGAAAGAGCGATTGAAAATCCGCAGAGCCTTATTGTTGTTCTCAGACACGGAAAGAATTCCTTCTCATTATTATAAAATATATCGAGATTATAAAATATATCGAGGATGACATTTATGAGTTTCGTGTGAATTACGGGAACAACGAATTCCGAATATTCTTTATCTACGATGGAGAAAGGCTCGTGATTTTATTCAACGCCTTCAGAAAGAAAACTCAAAAGACACCACGGAGCGAAATCGCTAAAGTAAAACGACTAAAAAATGAGTATTATGAAGCCAAGAATGCAGACATACAATGTGAGTGACGAACTCAATCAGATCTTCGGTGAACCCGGCACTGAAAGTCGCCGCCGGGCAGAGAATCAAGCCTGGGAGGAATATAATGCCCAAATACTTCTTGACGCACGTAAGGAATCGGGAAAGCTTGCGGCTAAAATCGGCACCGATAAGAGCTACATCTCACGAGTAGAACGTGGGCTCACAATACCCTCGATTTCCACATTCTATCGTATGGTATCGGCCATGGGACTTACCGTTGAATTAAGGTGAGTCACGGCAGTTGCTTTGCGGAGGTGTGAATAAATAAAAGAAATCGCCGGACGTCATGGCATCCGGCGATCTTTTGTGGTGTATAGAAGAGGGGGGTTATTTCTTGTCGGCTTTCTTGGTCGCTTTCTTGTCCGGCTTTTCAGCTTTAGCTTTCTTCGCGGGCTTCTTGGCTTTCTTGGCGGGCGCTGTTTCTTCCTTGACGGCCGCGGCCTGGCGGAGGGAGTGCTCTACGTTGAACTGCTCGATGTTTTTGCGCATGGAGTAGAGTTCTTTGTTGAGGGTCTCGATCTCGGTGGCCTGGTTGCGGATGGTGGTGAGCAGCGAGTTGAGCTCTTCGTTTTCGATGCTCAGGGGGTACTGTTCTTCCACGCGCACGATGAAGTCGGCGAGCACGTTCATGTAGTTGGTGAAGGCCTGATAGGGCGTTTCGTAGGGGCTGAACATGGAGTGTGCGGCGCCGTCGGCGAAGTGCTTGGTGCTCATATAATAGAGGTGGTCGCTGCCCTGGAGGTAGTACCAGTCTTGCTTGAGGCGACGGTCGTCGCAGAGGCGCACGCGCTCGGCCACGCTGTAGAGCTTGTTGAAGGCTTCGTTCTGAAGGGAGTTGCCTAGCCATGCGCTCACGTCGCGTGCTTCGTCGGCTCCGCTGATGGGGTGCATCACGCTGAGCTCACCCACGGGCTTGAGCACTGCGAGTACCTGGGAGGGTGTGCGGAATTCCACGCCTTTTTCGGCAGCGAATCGGGGCAGTGCCTCGAGGAACTGGAAGATGCCGGAGTTGGCGGCATGGAAGCCGCCGAATGTCTCGAGGTTGAGGCAGAGGTTCACCACTTGCTCGTCGGCGGGAGTGGAGGCTATCCAGTTCATGTATTTGTCGGCGGTGAGGGGATACTGGTCCCAGGAGGTGTCGCTGAAGCGTGCGGCGATATCGTCGCTGAGCTTGTCGTTCTTGAGCAGGAGGCGTAGCTTGGGGGCGCTTGCGGCTGCGTACACGTAGTCGGGGGATTTCCATCCCAGGATGTGCTTGGCGCCTTCGGTGAGCACGCCTTTGAATCCCATGGCGAGCACCTGGGATGCGATTTCGTCGTCGTAGATGAGCTCGGTGTTGCGGAGCACCTTGGGCTTCACGCCCAGAAGGGAGTGGAGCTTGTCGGATTCCACCTGCACTTGCTGGGCGAATTCTTCCGGGTCGGCAAGTGATGCGAGGGAGTGGGCGTAGGGCACGGCCAGGAATTCTACGGCGCCGGTGTCGGCGAGTTTCTTGAGCAGGTCGATGAATTCGGGCACGTATTGCTCGAGTTGTTCGAGTGCCACGCCGCTGATGCTGATCGAGCAGCGGAAGGCTCCCTTTGTGGCTTCGATCATGCGCAGGAGAGTCTCGGCTGCGGGGATGTAGCTGTTGTGGGCCACGCGGGTGACGATTTCGTCGTTGAGGAAGTCGTCGTAGTAGTAGTGGTCGTTGCCGATATCGAAGAAGCGATAGCGCTTGAGGCGCATCGGCTGGTGGATTTCAAAGTTGAAGCAAATGGCTTTCATTGTGTTATGGGGTGTGAGGCGTTAGCGGTTGAGTACTTTTTTGTATATGTCGATCACTTTCTGTCCGGCCTTGTCCCAGGTGATCTGGGCCACTTCGCGGAGTCCTTCCTCGCGCAGCTGGTTGTACATGGCGGGGTAGGTGATGATGGAGTGGATTGCGTCGGCCATGGCGTCGATGTCCCAGTAGTCGGTCTTTATCACGTTGTGGAGGATTTCGGCGCATCCGCTCTGCTTGGAGATGATGCTGGGCACGCCCATCTGCATGGCCTCGAGGGGTGAGATGCCGAAGGGCTCGCTCACGGAGGGCATTATGTAGACGTCGCTGGCGGCGAGCATCTCATACACCTGTCGGCCTTTCTGGAAGCCGGGGAAGTGGAAGCGGTCGGCGATCCCTCGCTCGGCTGCCAGGCGTATCATCTTGTCCATCATGTCGCCGCTGCCGGCCATGACGAAGCGCACGTTGTGGCACAGGCGGAGCACTTTGACGGCGGCTTCCACGAAATATTCGGGGCCTTTCTGCATGGTGATTCGTCCCAGGAAGGTTACCACTTTTTCCTTGGGATTCTTGTCTGCCTTGATGTCGAGAAGATCCTGCGAGAGGGGCACCACGGCGTTGTGCACGGTGGTGACCTTGGCCGGGTCTATGCCGTATTTCTCGATCACGGTGCGGCGGGTGAGGTTGCTCACGGTGATGATATGGTCGGCGTGTATCATGCCGTCGCGCTCGATATTGAACACCGTGGGGTTCACGTTGCCGCGGGAGCGGTCGTAGTCGGTGGCGTGCACATGGATTACCAGTGGCTTGCCGGTCACCTGCTTGGCGTGGATACCTGCGGGATATGTGAGCCAGTCGTGTGAGTGGATTATGTCGAATGGCACCGTGCGGGCGATCACGCCTGCGGCGATGCTGTAGTTGTTGATTTCCTCGAGCAGATTGTCGGGGTAGCGGCCGGAGAACTCAATGCAGCCGAGGTCGTTGGTGCGCATGTAGTTGAAATCGGCATAGATGTGGTCGCGCAGGGCGAAGTAGAGGTCGGGGCTCATCACTTTGCCGATGCGGTGCTCCACATATTCGCGACTTACGTCGCGCCATGCCACGGGCACCTGCGAGGCGCCTATGATGCGTGCGAATTCGCGGTCTTCGTCGCCCCAGGGCTTGGGGATCACGAAGTCGATTTCCATGTCGCCGCATTCCCACATGCCTTTTGTGAGGCCGTAGCTTGCAGTGCCGAGTCCGCCGAGGATGTGGGGCGGGAATTCCCATCCGAACATTAGTGCTTTCATATTCTTGGATTTAGCGGATTTCGGGGGTTATACATTGAGTTTCTTGAGTGTGCGCAGGGTGCGGAGCACTTCGGCCACGTTTGTGGCGTGGCTCACGGCGCCTCGTCCGGCAAAGGGCGGGTTGCCGTCGTAGAGCTGCGAGAGGGAGCCGATGCATCCCTGGCTCATCTCGTCTTCAAATCCGATAAGCATGCGGTCGATATATGCCACTCCGCTCATTCCGAACACGCGCAGGTAGGCGTCGGCGTAGAATCCCATGAGCCACGGGCGGGCGGGACCCTGGTGCATGGCCAGTTCGCGCTCTTCGGGCGAGCCCAGATAGAAGGGATGGTAGCCGTAGCTGCGGGGCGAGAGGGTGCGCAGTCCCTTGGGGGTGAGAAGCTCGCGGGTCACCACGTCGAGCACGCCTTTGCGCTGGCGGCGGTCGAGCGGCGAGTAGTCAAGGCCTATGGCCACGGCCATGTTGGGGCGCACGGCGGGGTCGGCGTAGCTGCCGTCCACGTAGTCGTAGAGATATCCGGCCTCGTTGAGGAATGTGTTGACGAATGGTTGCTTCATGAGCTCGGCAGTGTCGCGCCAGCGCTGCACGCGGGCCGCGTCGAGGCCTGTTGCTTCGCCGGTCTTGGCGGCGAATACGAGGGCGTTGTACCACAGGGCGTTGAATTCCACGAGCAGGCCGGAGCGCGGTATCACGGGGCGGCCGTTGAGCATGGAGTTCATCCACGACACGGGTGTGCCTGTGCCCAGGGTGTGGAGCAGGCCGGTGGCGGGGTCGACGTGCAGGTTGGGGTGTCCGCCGTCGAGTATGTAGTCCACGATGCGGCCGGTTTCCTCGGCGTAGGGATGGTCGCCGGCGGCGGCGTCGCATTTGTCGTACTGCTGCATGGCCCATACGGCCCACAGCGGGATGTCGGGCAGGTCTATGCCGTGGAGGCGCGAGGCTGCGTCGCCCGTAGTCATATATCGGTCCAGGGCGGCCAGTGCGGTGGCCATTATCCGGCGGTAGTCATCGAAGTGGTCGATAGCCAGGGTGAGTCCCGGCACGGCCATGAAGGTGTTGCGCGCGAGCACCACTCCCCAGGGGAAGCCGCTGATCACGTACATATCTTCGCCGTCGCGCACGTAGAATTGCTTGGCGGCGTTCTTGAGGCAGTTGTAGAAGCTGGTGCGGGGTGTGCGTGATGCGATTTCGCCTTCATACATTTTTTTGAGCGCCGTGGGCTTCACGGGTTCCACGCCGGCCGAGAATATCACGCTCTCGCCCTTGCGCAGGGGCACCTCGAAGTAGCCGGGCACCCAGAGGTCTTCGCAGTAGGGCACGCCGCGCTCCAGGTCTTTCACGTATTCGATGCCGTTGTACCAGTTGGGCTCGGGCACCCAGCGGGGCTTGCGGCTGAACTGCATGTAGAGCGTGGGAAAGCCGTCGTACAGGCAAGTGGCTATGCCATTGTCGGCGGCCTCGGTGGCGCGGTTCACGGCATCGTTGGCCACACACAGGGCGTTGCTCTCGCGGAAGGCCAGGAAAGGCTTGAAGCGGAGCGTGGTGGCCGAGTGGGCGTCCACCAGTGTGTAGCGGATAAGGATGCGGTTTTCGTTGGAGATGAAGATTTTCTCCTTTGTGAGAATCACGCCGCCCACGCGGTAGGTCATGCGCGGCACGCTTTCGCAGTCAAATTCACGGATGTACTTGTGGCCGGCCGGAGCGATCACTCCTCCGCGGTAGCGGTGCAGCCCCAGGTTGAATTCCGCCCCGTGCTGTATCACGGTTTCGTCAAGGCTCGACAGCAGCACAAAGTTCTTGTTTTCCTTCTCCGGGATGGGAATCACCAGCAGGCCGTGCTGCTTGCGGGTGTTCATTCCCGGGAGAGTCGAGCAATGGTAGGCGCCGGCCTGGTTGGTGCGCAGCATCTCCTTTGTCAACGACTGGTCGAGGTTGATGAGCAGGTTTTTGTCAAACTTCAGGTAGCTCATTGGTTATGTCTGGGATTATATGGTTTTCGGCATAGATAAAGTGCACGAATTTACACAAAAAAAACGCCGTGCGCAAACTTTAGTTTGACTTTTTGCGCGCCGGCGGCATTTTTTTGAGATAATTCACATCATAGGAGCTTTTGTAGGAACCTGAGTGGGGTTATTCCTCCTGAGAATTGTGTTGAAGATAAAAAAGATTTATTTTACAATATAAACACTTACCATGCCTCGTATTCAAATATTGGTATCCAAATGACATTTGGAAATCGTGATTTCCAAATGCCGAAGTTTGGAGCCTCCAAGTGCTTTTTCTTGGTGGAGCCGGCATCAATTTTTCAGATAATTTGAATTTTAATTGCGTGGGAAATTGTAATTTTGCATGTTCAATAACATGTTTTAAAATGAAAACCGCAACAATAGCAATCCTTTCTATGATGGCAGCCATGGGTGCCACCGCGCAATCCACGTGCGGCGTGGACCGAGCCAATCTCGACACCTCGGTGGCTCCCGGTTCCGACTTCTACGACTATGCGTGCGGAGGATGGATGAAAACCCACCCTCTCAAACCCGAATACTCGCGCTATGGTACATTCGACCAGCTGGGCGAGCTCAACCGCAGCCAGGTGCGCGACCTCGTGCTCGGACTTGACCCCGCCACCGCCGAGCCCGGTTCCAACACTCAGAAGATTGCCGACCTTTATGCCATGGGCATGGACAGCACCCGCCTTAACGCCGAGGGCGCGCGCGCCGTGCTGCTCGACCTGGGCCGGATCTACTGCACCGACCGCGACGGCATCGTCGACCTCATCGCCACAATGCCCGGCGTGCAGGCTTTCTTTGGCACCGGGGTGGAAGCAGATATGATGAACAGCGACATCAACGTGATGTACTGGAGTCAGGGTGGACTGGGACTTGGCGACCGCGACTACTATCTCGAGGACAGCGACAACGCACGCACCGTCCGCGAGGCATACGTGAAGTATCTCACCGAAATCGCACAGCTGGCCGGTCTCGACGAGGAGAACGCCGCGCGTATGGCCGCCAACTCCATGCGCATCGAAACCGAACTGGCACGCACTGCCATGACACGCGAGGAGATGCGCGACCCTGCCGCAAGCTACAATCCCCGCAGCGTGGCCGAGCTGGCCGCCGAGTATCCCCACATCGACCTCAAGCGCTACTTCGACCGCCAGGGCGTGGCCGGCGTGGAGAATATAATCATAGGGCAGCCCCGCAGCTATGCCACCGTCGACAGCCTTCTCGCCCGAGAGAATCTCACGGCCCTGCGCGACTATGTGGCCGCCGGCTATCTCGACAGCGCCGCCCCATATCTGAGCGACGATTTCGTGGATGCCGGTTTCCGCATGAGCCAGGTGCTCAGCGGCGTGGAGCAGCAGCAGCCCCGCTGGAAGCGTGCGCTGGCAGTGCCCAACGGCATGCTGGGCGAGGCTCTTGGCGAGCTCTACGTGGAGAAGTACTTCCCCGCTTCGTCCAAAGAAAAGATGCTCACCCTCGTGGGCAATCTGCGCACGGCCCTGGGCAAGCACATCGACGACCTCACGTGGATGAGCGACGCCACCAAGGCACGCGCTCATGAGAAACTGGATGCGTTCACCGTGAAAATCGGCTACCCCGACAAGTGGCGCGACTACAGCGGCCTCGTGATCGACCCCTCGAAGCCTTACTGGAACAACGTGCAGGCCGCTATCCTCTTCAATCAGGAGTTCAACAACGCCGATTTCGGCAAACCCGTCGACCGCGAGCGCTGGTATATGTCGCCCCAGACCGTGAACGCCTACTACAGCCCTCTCACCAATGAAATCTGTTTCCCCGCAGGCATCCTGCAGGAGCCTTTCTTCAATCCCGATGCCGACGATGCCGCCAACTATGGTGCCATTGGCGTGGTGATCGGTCATGAGATGACCCACGGCTTCGACGACCAGGGCCGCCAGTTCGACAAGGACGGAAACTTCTCCAACTGGTGGACGGAGGCCGATGCCGCCGCGTTCACCGCACTGGCCGACAGCCTTGCCGCGCAGTTCGATGCTATCGAGGTGGCTCCCGGCGTCCACGCCAACGGCCGCTTCACTCTGGGCGAGAACATCGCCGACCAGGGCGGCCTGCGCGTGGCCCACACCGCCTACCACACCGCGCTGGGCAGCAGCGAGGGCGAAGTGATTGACGGATTCACGCCCGACCAGCGCTTCTACCTGGCATATGCCAACGTGTGGGCAGGCAATATCCGCGAAGCCGAAATTCTCAAGCGCACCAAGACCGATCCCCACTCGCTGGGCCGCTGGCGCGTGAACGCTTCGCTGCGCAACATACAGCCATTCTTCACCGCTTTCGGAATCACCGAGGGCCAGCCCATGTGGCGCCCCGAGGCAGAGCGTGTGGTGATCTGGTAAAGGCCTCCCGGCCGCAACAAAAATCCCGCAGAGAATTCTCTGCGGGATTTTTGCTTATTATAAGCCGTTTCGGGTTATTTGCCGTCGGGAAAGCTCGTGAAGAAGCTGTGCTCCTGGGCCGGTATGTGATCCGCCGCCCCGCGGATGGCTTTCACAAGGAAGGCGGTGTTGCGGGCGAGGTTGCGCATCGTTTGCAGCCCTTCGAGGTCTTTCTCCACGTCTTCGGCAGTGAAGCCGTGTACCTCGTTCCAGTAGGTGCTCGACACCACGGGCATGGAATTCATCGTGAAATATTTGTTGATCTCGTCCATGGCGGATGTTGAGCCTGCGCGGCGTGAGGAAATCACAGCCGCACCCACTTTCATAGCGGTGTTCACCGTGCCCATGGTGCTGTAAAACAATCGGTCCAGAAAGGCCAGCGCCTGCCCGTTTGCACCTGCCCAGTACACCGGTGTGCCCACGATGATGCCGTCGGCTTCGGCGAATTTGGGCGCCGTCTCGTTCACAAGGTCGTTGAACACGCATTTGCCGTGCGTGCGGCAGTAGTTGCAGCTTATGCAGCCGCGTATGTCCTTGTTGCCTATGTTGATGCGCTCATATTCCACGCCGTTTTCTTCGAGCGTTTTCTCTACTTCGCGCAAGGCGCGGTCAGTGCAGCCGTTGAGGCGCGGACTTCCGTTGATGGTGAGTATCTTCATGATGACGTTTAGTATATGTAACACATATATTACAACCAAAATCCCTGATTGTTCGTTATATCCCATGGAAAAGTTGTAATTTTATGCACCATGAATATAGATCTGTCAAAAATCCAGTCGCCTGCCGATATCAAAGGCATGAGCATAGAGGAGCTTGAGCTCCTGAGTGAGGAACTGCGCGCAGCGCTCGTGAAGAAACTTGCAGCCCACGGAGGCCACGTTGGGCCCAATCTGGGCGTGGTGGAGGCCACGGTGGCCCTACACTACGTCTTTGACGCGCCCACGGACGAGATTGTGTTCGACGTGTCGCACCAGAGCTACGTCCACAAGATGCTCACCGGGCGCATCGGCGCCTTCATCGACCCCGCGCGCTACGACGAGGTCACGGGCTTCACATCCCCCCACGAGAGCCCTTACGACCTCTTCGAAATAGGCCACACCTCCACCTCGCTCTCCCTGGCCACAGGTCTGGCGAAGGCGCGCGACCTCAAGGGCGGCAAGCAGAACGTGGTGGCCTTCATCGGCGACGCCTCGCTGGGCGGAGGCATGGCGCTGGAAGCGCTCGACTATACCCCCGAGCTGCACTCGAATCTGATCATAATCGTGAACGACAACCAGATGTCGATAGCCGAGAACCACGGCGAGCTCTACAATCATCTGGCCGAGCTGCGCCGCACCGACGGACACGCCACGAACAACATATTCAAGGCTCTGGGCTACGAATACGTCTACGTGGCCGAAGGCAACGACCTGCGCCACCTCATCAAGGCTTTCCGGGCAGTCAAGGACACCCCCCGCGCCGTGGTGGTCCACATCAACACCATGAAAGGCCACGGCCTGCCCGTGGCCGAGGCCCATAAAGAGACCTTCCACTTTGCCGGACCCTTCAATCCCGCCACCGGTGCCCCTGTCCATGCCGGCGGAGAAGGCTACGGCGATATATTCGCCCGCCGGATGCTTGAGATAATGAACCGCGATGGCAATGTAGTGGCGCTCACGGCCGGCACTCCGTCGGCCTTCGGATTCGATCAGGCTCGCCGCGAGGCCGCCGGCCGGCAGTTTGTAGACGTGGGCATCGCCGAGCAGGACTGCGTGACTATGGCCGCCGGACTTGCCAAAGGCGGCGTCCGCCCCGTCATGGGCGTGGTGAGCACATTCCTGCAGCGAGCCTACGACCAGCTGAGCCACGACGTGGCCATCAACAATCTCCCCGCCGTGTTCGTAGACTTCTACACGGGCATCTACGGCATGAACGATATCACCCACCTCGGACTCTTCGACGTGGCCATGGTATCGAACATCCCCAATATCATGATGATTTCGGCCACCAACGCCGAGGAATATCTGGCCATGATAGACTGGGCCGTGAAGCAGACGGAGCACCCCGTGGTGGTGCGCACGCCCGGCGGCGCCGTGCGCCACTCCGAGCGCCCCGTCGACACCCGCTTCGACCGCTACGAAGTGGTGGAGCAAGGCAGCGGCGTGGCCATCATAGCCGAGGGTGCCATGCTCGAGAATGCCCTGCAGGCAGCCGCGATACTCAAGACCCGAGGCGCCGCGCCCACGGTGATCAACCCCCGCATCCTCTCCCGCGTGGATAAAGAATGTCTCGACAGCCTCGAAGGCTACAGCCACGTCATCACCATCGACGACGGCATCATCGACGGCGGTTTCGGCCAGAAAGTGGCCGCCTACCTTGCCGCGAAGGGCACCCGCGTGACATGCCTGGGCCTCGCCACCGAGTTCATGGACCGCTACAGCGTGGCCGACGTGCTCAAAGCCAACAACCTCACCCCCGAGCAGATCGCCGCCCTGGCCTGAACAGTCCGCACCAGCCCGCGCTTATTGTGCGCAGAAGGGACATAATTTTTGTTCCTTCTGTCGCTTATGTCTTTTTATGTCGTCTGACGCTACGCGAGAAATTTCGCACTGCAGCGTCGTGGTGGTCGGACGGTTATTTCTTGGGCTGGATGCTCAGGCGGTATTGCACGGATAGCATGAAGTAGCGCGGGAGGGCATTGGTGTAGGAGACGGTGCGTCCAGGGGCAGTCACTGCGTAGTTCACGTTGGAAAGTCTGTGGAG
>CAMWRI010000048.1 GCA_947176585.1 uncultured Porphyromonadaceae bacterium | reverse complement strand
GCTGGGGAGGCCGCGCACGGCGCGGAGGCCCTTGCGGGCGTAGCGCCACTCGGAGCGGCGCTCGAGGGGGCGCAGCAGGGGGTGGGAGGCGAGCAGGGCGTTGACGCGACGCTTGAACATCACGGATGGTTTGTCCGGCGGGATGTCGCACATGCGGCGCATCGTAGTGCGTGCGTCATCGGCGGGCATGCCGGTGGCTTCGCTCAGGAGGGTGGCGAGGGCAGTGATGTAGCCTTCGTACTGGGCGCGGTGCTCCGGGACGGTCTTGATCACCGACACGGGCACGGTGGTGGAGGTAGCGGAGCCGGGGATGCGCTCGCGGGCGCTGTAGAAGCATGGCACGGTGGCATAGCCGCCGCGGATGAGCATGGCCAGCATGTAGTATTCCTCGGCCAGGAAGAGGTTGAGGAAGCGTGGCTGGCCGCTCGCGGGGTCGAAGCAGCGGGAGTAGATGTGGCGGAAATCGGGCGTGCGGGCCACGGAGTAGAGCGGCGAGGCGTAGATGCCGCTGCGCGAGGCCAGGCGCTCCGTGGGGGTGAGTGCGTCGATATGGCTCCTGAAGTTGCGGATGTAGCGCGGCAGGAATGTGATGCGGCCGTCGGGGTGCGGTGTGAATGTGAGGTAGTGGCCCTGTGCGATTACGGTCGACGGATTGGCATCGAGGAAGTCTATCACGCTGCGCAGGCCCTCGGGCACGGCGAAGTCGTCGTCGGCGCAATACACCACGTAGGGTGTCCCGATCATGGGCAGCACCTCGCGCAGCTTGAGCATAAACTGCATGCGCGGGCGGTGGAGGTAGACGGTGGTGGCTGTGTCGACAGGGCCTGTGTAGGGTTCGTCCGACGAGTCGGGCACGAGCAGCCGGGCGCCCGTGCCGGCGTAGTAGTCGAGCAGGCGGCGCAGCCGCTCGGGGCGGTTGTGGGCCGGTATGATTATGGTGAGGCGTGAGAGCATCAGCGTTTTGTGAAATATTGGATGGTTTCGCGGAACACCACGCTGCCGCTCAGCCACATGATAAGGCAGTAGGCAGCGGCGGCTCCCGCCACTTTGAAAATGAGCGAGGTGACGATGCCGGTGGAGGCCATGGCCGCACACCGGCCTGCGGCTATGGCCAGGGCGGCTGCCGCGAGGTAGGGCAGCACATCGAGCAGCACGCTGCGTGCGCGCAGTCCGATGGACCTCCGGGCAAAGAACTGCCATACGGCCAGCCACGCCACATTGGCGCCGGTGTAGGCCCAGAGCATCACGCGCAGGCCGTAGGGGTATGTGATCACCGCCAGGGCTATCTGCGTGAGCCCCAGGGCTATCGTGTTCCACATATACACCGACGGGCGCCCCAGGCTGTTGAAGAGGTTGCCGTAGAGCGTGGCCAGGGGCAGGAACGCGCCGCCTATGCACAGAATCTGCATCACTTCCACGGCGGGCAGCCACTTGGCCGTGACGCTGAGCACTATCACCTCGCGGGCGATGAGGCCCAGCCCCAGCATGGCCGGGAAGGATGTGAAGGCGGCGAAGCGCAGCATCTTGCGGAACACGCGCCTGAGACGCTCGTGGCCGTCGTGGCCGCGGCCTGCGGCCTCGTCGCGCACCTGGCGCATCACGGGCTGCCCCACGCTGTTGATCATGCCCGAGATGGTGGAGAACCCCATGGTGGTCCATTTGTTGCCCTGGGTGTAGTAGCCCGTCTGCTGCAGGGTGTAGAAGCGGGCCAGCAGCATGGCGAAGAAGTTGTTGTTGAAGTGGGTGAAGAGCGACACCGCCATCTGGCGCGAACTGAAAGGCAGCATCGAGCGGATCGAGGCCATGCTGAAGCTGCGCGAGGGGCGCCAGCTCACGGCTGTCCAGTAGAGCACCGTGGTGGTGGTGGAGAAGAGCACCGTCTGCACGGCGATGCCCCAGTAGCCCATGCCGTGCATGGCGCACACCACGCCTGCGATGCCTGATATCACTATGGCCGCCAGCAGGATGCGGCTGCGCTCCTTCACCATGAGGTTGCGGAACATGTAGGCGCTGGGCGCCGTGGCCGTGGCGCCTATGAAGAAGCTAAGGAAGAGGAAGCGCGCCAGGGGCACCATCGAGGGGTCGCGGTAGAAGTCGGCGATGGGCACGGCCAGGAAAAACAAGGCCGCGTAGAGCACGGCACCCACAACTATATTGAACCAGAACACGGAGGAGTAGTCGCGGTCCGTGACCTCGCGGCGGTTCACTATGGCCAGCGTGAAACCGCTCTCCGTGAAGATCTGGGCCACGGCTGAGAATACGGTGAGGGCACCCACGGTGCCGTAGTCGGAGGGCGAGAGCAGGCGCGAGAGGAAGATGCCGAACACCAGGTTGAGCAGCTGCATGCCGCCCTGCCCGATGCCGCCCCACAGCAGTCCGCGGGCCGTTTTCTGTTTCAGTTGCTCTCCTGACATCCGTACACGTGTTTATGAAGAATCCTTGCCGCCGCGGCCGGGTCGAGCGCCGCATCGGTGCTCATGAGCAGGAGCGGCACTGATGGCAGTCCGGGGCCGTAGGGGGGCTGCACGTAGTTGCCGGGAAGCACCTCGAGGCCGCAGCGGCGGTAGAATGCGATGCGGCGCTCCTCGATGCCTCCGGCCTCGCGCGGGGGCTCGGCTTCGAGCAGCAGCGGAGTATCGGAGCCGGCTTTGAGGGCGCCCATCACGGCGGCTCCCGTGCCGCGGCCGCGCAGGGCGGGAAGGGTGCACAGGTGCTCTATATAGGTGAATTGCGGGAATCGCCAGAGTGTCACGAGGCCGGCAGCCGTATACTCCGGGGTGTCGATGCACAGTAACACCGGCCCCCTGCCGGCGGCGATATCCTGCCACGGCCTCCGTTCCTCGGGCGGGAAGCTCGCGAGATAGAGCGCTTCGAGGGCGGGCATTTCTTCCGACTGCGGGCTGCGCAGGGAAATCTCGCGCAGAGGCGCAGAGGGATTTTTGAGATTTATAAGACTTATAGGACTTATATGGCCTATATCCCCTTTATTTTCAATTAATCTCTGTGCTTTTGTGCGAGATTCCGATGATGGGAGCGGGCGATTTTCCATGGCCTCAGTTGCTTTTGCCGGTGAGGATGGCGCGGATGTCGTTGAGCTTCGTGAGTGCCTGGAGGGGCGTGAGGCGGTCGATGTCGGTGCCCAGGAGCTCGTCGCGCACCTGCGCGAGCACGGGGTCGTCGAGCTGGAAGAACGAGAGCTGCATGCCCTGCGGCACGGCTGTGGCCGCGGCCATGTCGGGGCGGTTGCGGGCGCCGCCTTCCTCCAGGCGGTGCAGCACGCCATCGGCGCGGTCTGTGATGGTGCGGGGCATGCCGGCGAGGCGCGCCACATGAATGCCGAAGCTGTGCTCCGAGCCTCCGCGCGCCAGCTTGCGCAGAAACACCACCTTGCCGTCGATCTCGCGCACGCTCACGTTGTAGTTGGCGATGCGGGCGAAGCTCTCCTCCATGTCGTTGAGCTCGTGGTAGTGGGTGGCGAAGAGAGTCTTGGGGTGCAGCCCGCGGTGCTCGTGTATGTATTCCACGATGGCCCATGCTATTGAAATGCCGTCGTAGGTGCTGGTGCCTCGGCCCAGCTCATCGAAGAGGATGAGCGAGCGGGCGCTCATATTGTTGAGGATGCTCGCGGCCTCGTTCATCTCCACCATGAAGGTGCTTTCGCCCAGGGCGATGTTGTCGCTGGCTCCCACGCGCGTGAACACCTTGTCGACCACTCCGATGCGGGCGGCGTCGGCGGCCACGAAGCTGCCGCATTGTGCCATGATCACGTTCAGTGCCGTCTGGCGCAGCAGTGCCGATTTGCCGCTCATGTTGGGCCCCGTGATCATCATTATCTGGGTGCCCTCGTTGTCGAGCTCGAGACTGTTGGCGATATAGGGCTCGCCCGGGGGCAGCTCGCGCTCGATCACGGGGTGGCGTGCCTCCGAGAGGCTGATAGTGAGCGAATCGTCCACCACGGGACGGCAGTATTTGCCCTCCGCAGCGGCGCGGGTGAATCCCAGCAGCACGTCGAGGCGCGCCAGCATGGCGGCGTCGAGCTGCATGGCGGGGATGTAGGCGCCCACATCGGCCACCAGGCGCGAGTAAAGCCGGCTCTGGATGGCCTCTATGCTCTCCTGGGCGGTGAGTATCTGCTGCTCATACTGCTTAAGCTCGGGAGTGATGTAGCGCTCGGCGTTGACGAGTGTCTGCTTGCGTATCCACTCGGCAGGCACCTTGTCGCGGTGGGTGTTGGTCACTTCGATGTAGTAGCCGAACACGTTGTTGTAGCCTATCTTGAGCGATCCTATGCCCGTGGCCTCGCTCTCGCGTGCCTGAATCTTGGCCAGGTACTCCTTGCCTCCGCGTGATATCTCGCGCAGGCGGTCAAGCTCCTCGTCCACTCCCGGGCGGATGATGTCGCCGCCACGGTTTAGCAGCGAGGGTGCGTCGTCGCTTATCTCGGCACCGATGCGCGCGGCCACTGCGGCACAGTCGTTGAGCTGGCGGCCAACGGCTTGCAGGGCTTCGAGGCCGGAAGCCTCGCACAGCGCCTTGACCGGGCCGATGGCCTGCAGGGCAGATCGCAGCTGAAGCATCTCGCGGGGGGTGATGCGCTCGCTTGCAATCTTTGAGCACAGGCGCTCGAGGTCGCCCACGCGTGCCAGCAGTTCGCCCAGGCGGTCGCGGGCGGCGGGATCGCGGAAGAAGTGCTCCACCACGTCCAGACGGTCGTTGATGGCGCGGGGGTCCTTGAGGGGGAAGAGGAGCCAGCGGCGCAGCAGGCGGGCCCCCATGGGTGTGGCGGTACGGTCGAGCACGCCCAGGAGGCTGCGGCCCTCGGCACCCAGGGGCTCGATGAGCTCGAGATTGCGCACCGTGAAGGCATCCATGCGCACGAATCGTTCCTCCTCGATGCGGGCGATGGAGGTGATATGCGCTATGCGCGTGTGGCGCGTGATGTCGAGGTAGTGCATGATGGCACCGGCCGCCACGATGGCCTCGGGCATGCCGTCGATTCCGAATCCTTTGAGCGAGGCGGTGGAGAACTGGCGGCGCAGCCGCTCCACGGCTGAGTCCTGCGTGTACATCCAGTCGTCGAGCTCAAAGCTCAGGTAGCGCCCCGTGAAGGTCTCTTCCATGCGGCGCTTGCATCCGCGCATCACCAGCAGCTCTTTCGGGGCCATGCTTCCCAGAAGTTTGTCCACATAGTCGGCAGAGCCCTCGGCGGCCATGAATTCGCCAGTGCTGATGTCAAGGAAGGCCACGCCGGTGGCGTTGCGGCCGAAGTGCACGGCGGCCAGGAAATTGTTTTGCCCGCTCTGCAGCACGTTGTCGCCCGTGGCCACGCCGGGGGTCACGAGTTCGGTGATTCCGCGCTTCACGAGCTTCTTCGTGAGCTTGGGATCCTCGAGCTGTTCGCATATGGCCACGCGGTGGCCGGCGCGGATGAGCTTGGGCAGGTATGTGTCGAGGGCGTGGTAGGGGAAGCCGGCCATTTCCACGTGCTGAGCCACGCCGTTGGCGCGCCGAGTGAGGGTGATGCCCAGCACCTGCGAGGCCTTCACGGCGTCCTCGCCGTAGGTTTCGTAGAAGTCGCCCACGCGAAATAGCAGCACGGCGTCGGGATGAAGGGCCTTCATCTCGAAGTATTGCTTCATCAGCGGCGTTTCTACGATTTTTTTTGCCACAGCCTCAGCCGGTTATGAATTCTTGATCTTTAATTGCCTCGCGGGCAGCAGGGCGTCGACAAAGCGGATGGCGTAGGGGTCGAAGCTGCTGTGGCGAAACACGAAGAAGCGCTGCAGCCCGAAGTTCCAGAACCAGCCCACGAGCAGCGACACAAACACGCGTGCGGCTGCATAGTAGCCGTCGGGCCGGAAGCCTATGGTCTCGAGATAGTCCCAGTCCTGGATCAGATAGTAGCACACTTCGGTGCCGCCGGAGTTGAGGATGAGGCTTCCCAGCCACACCATCGCATATTTCACGATCACGGCTTTCCACGGGCATCCCTGGGCATGGAATGTGAAACGGTAGCACAGCACGCAGTTTACCGCGCCTCCCACGAGGGCGCCAACAGCTGCCGAGAGCCAGGGCTGCAGACCCAGCCACGCGAAGAGCGCGAAGCCGAGGCTGAGGTCCACCCAGCTCGCCATCTGCGAGGATGCGCCGGAGCGCAGGAACGAGAAAAACAGCGAGTCGCTGTGGGCTATATTGGAGCGAAGTTCTTTTAATTTACCCATTTCGGAGAGTTTAGCCTGCAAATTTACGCATTTTTGGCGAGATGTGCAACCCGGTGGTGAAAACTCGCGTGGAGGCGTAGAGAGGCATCATGGCGCGAAACGTCAACGGAGCGTCGGAGACGCGAGATGGTTGGAAACCCCGGCACGAGGGAGCGCGCGACCGAGGCCCGGGGTCATGTGCACTATAAATGGCGGAGCCTCGGAGAGGTGACGATTATTACTGCAAAAACCGGGACCTCTCCGAGGCGCCACCCCGGGGGGGCACACCACACCCCATGCCTCACTGCGTTCGACATGGGGTTGACGACATGTCGCGTCTCCGACGCACCTTGCTCAACCTCGCCGTTGGATTGTACACCCCCTCCGGGGCTGATTCCGCGGGTGGTGCTTCTCCCCGTGCGTCCGCACGGGGTTAACAAAATGCCGGGCCTCCGGCCCGGCATCCTTGGTTTTCAAAAACTTATTTTTCCTCTTTGGATCCCGAGAGGTTTCTATGTTCGGGGCGGACGCTTTGAAAAGCGTCCCTACTGCGTTGATTATAAATTCTTTATTTTCTCATGCGGTACCGTAAAATAAAATCAGGCCCCGCCGTGACGGCGGAGCCTGATGGGGTATAGGGGGGATGGGGATTACTTCCCGTAAACCTTGGTGGCCTTGCCGCCCTGACGACGGATGTAGAGGCCGTTGGCGGGTTCTGCTACGCGCACGCCCTGGAGGTTGAAGTACTCAACGGGAGCGTTTTCGTCGGCATTGATGTCGGTGATACCGTCGGTGGCGTCGGTCACCGTGAAGGTGGCGCTCTGGCCGTCGGCGGCTACCTTGCATTCAAATTTGTAGATGCCTTTGCCGATGGCGAATGCGTCGCCACCCTTGGTAGCGGTGTAGTCGGTGTCGAGATCTACAGCCACGTTGGCACCGCCGGTGCCGAAGATGAAGCTGCCGGCCTTGAACTTGAAGTAGCTGGTCTCGGCTGCGAGAGCGTATTCGCCCACGTAGGTGTCGGTGGTGCCTTCCTTGAGGGTGAGGGGCTTGTTGGTGATGGTTTCGCTCCATCCGTCGCCGAAGTCGCCGATGAGGTAAACGGTGTCGAATTCGTTGGCGGCAGCGGTGCCGTTCACCTGGAGGGTCTTGGAATTGGTGTCGAGGATCACGGTCACGTTCTTGAGCAGGTCGCTCACGGAGCAGTTGTTACCGCCTTCCACGTAGGGATATGCGGTGCCGGGTTCCATGTTGCTCACGCCTGCGATCTTCTTGCTCCAGTCGGGTTCGCCGTTCTCGGCCCATACGATCAGGAATTCGCCGGAGAGCTCGTCGCACTTGAACTCATACACGCCCTCGGTAGCTGTGGTCTTGAAGGCATAGTCGGCGCTCTTGCCGTTGTCCCAGCCGTTTAATTCGCCGGAGATGTACCAGTTGCTGGCCTCGGCAGCTGCGGCAGCGTGAACAACGCTGATCTTGGTGAGGGTGATGCCATCGCCCTGTACGAGACCGCCATGGTTCTCACTGCTCAGGAGGATTTCAACGTCCTCGGCGGGGAAGGTTACGGCATATTCATGCTCTTCGGGGTTGAGCCAGATGGTTTCATACTGCTCGTTGAAGCCTTCAAGGCCGGTCATAAGGGGCAGGAGTGTCCATGCCCACGAGGGGTTTTTGTAAAGAATCTTGAAACCGTTGCTTTCGCCGGCGGTATACTCAAATACGAGCTTGTCGCCTGCGGCAAACTTGGCCATTACGAGATCGTTGGTGGAGATGTCAAGCGAGGTGGACCAGTCCAAAACCTTTTCACCCTCGAAGATTACCACGGGAATTGTGGGATCGACTTCCACAGCGTTCTGCAGGTAAAGGTCTTTGACCACGATAGTTCCGGCAGTTGCAGCCTGCACGTATACCTGCTGAAGGTTTTTCTTTAAAGTCTCGCTAAGGGGCACGACGGCCTTTGTGCTTCCTGCGGGGAAATTTACAGATGGATTGTCGGCATTGTCGGCACCGGTGTATTCAATCACGAGATTGAATGCCATTTCAGTAGCTTCGCACTCAAATACCACCTCGTCATAGGAGGAAGCATCAAAATCGCCGAGCCAGATACCGCAACCTTTCCACTCACCCTCGTAGGTTATAGTTTTGGTGGCTGCATCATAGGAGCTGCCCCAGCCGCTACCACCAAAGCCAGTCATCAAGCTGTAGGTGTCAGCGCTTGCACTGAATGCCATAGCTGCAACGGCCATGGCGCTGAAGAGTAAACGTTTAATCATGCGATTTAAGTTTGTTAGAAGATTTAGGTTGATTTTTTCGCTGCAAAATTAAGCAAAATATTGTGAGACCTTGCACTTTTTTAACATGTTCTTTAACATGTTTTTGGTTCGCAATATCATTCCTCTTGCCGTGCATAAACTTTTTTGCGCCTCGCTTGTCTATAATATATAAAAGAGACGATTATGAGAAAATCAAGGAATATATTGGCAGCAATCGTGGCCCTCGCAGCGGCCGCGGGGCTTTCGTCGTGCATGGGCCTGGGCGTAACCGAATCCGTGGGCTGGGGTGCCGACGATCTGTGGTACAACGGCTGGGGCAACGGTTACTACGGTGGTTATTACGGCCCGAGCTACGGCTATGGCCCCGGAGTGCCTCCGCCTCCGCCGCCAGCGCCTCCCGTGCGGCCCGCTCCTCCGCAACAGCCTCAGCAGCCGCCCACGGGCAGCGGAGCGTCCACCACGCATCGCCCCACGATCTCGCCCGTTACACCTTCGGGCCAGCAGCGCCCGGGAAGCACCGGCAGCGCCGCTTCCACGCCTTCGCGCCCGCACCGCGAGCAAGCCGCACCCTCAGCCACCACTACCACCACCGGGCGCGGAAGAAAGTGAAATAAAGCAGGGGCCTTAAGGTCCCTAAGGTCTTTAATGACCTTAAAGCCCTTTTAATAGCAGAAGGCTGCGCCCCACGGGGCGCAGCCTTCTGATTATTGATGATGCAAGGCTCGATTATTTGATGCCGAGCTTGGTCTTGACGAGGGGGGTGACGTCGGTCACGTCGCTGCCGGTGTAGAGGAGGAGGCCCTGCTCGTTGGGGAAGATGAAGGTGAAGTTGCCTTCCTGGCCCACGGTCTTAACGGCGTCGGCGATCTTCTGCTGGATGGGGGCCATGAGCTGCTCCTGGAGGCGTGCGAGGTCCTGGCTGGCGGTGTTGCGGAACTGCTGCACTTTCTGGTCGCGCTCCTGGAGCTCGTTGAGGCGGCGCTCCTTGATTGCATCGGGAGTGGCGGGATCTTTCTGGAGGTTCTGGTACTCGGCGAAGAGCTTGTCCACTTCTTCGCGGAGCTTGGCGAACTCATCCTCGTATTTCTTGGAGGCGTCGGTGAGCTGAGTCTGTGCGGTGGCGGTTTCGGGCATGGCCTGGAACACGTTTTCGAGATCGACTACGCCGAATTTCTGGGCGAAAGCCGAGAAGGGCAGGGCTACGAGCACTGCAAGAAGGAGTTTTTTGATCATATTGATGTTGTTGGTTATTGTTTCTTATGGTTTATGCGTGCGCAAAGGTAGCAAAATTATTTGGAATATCCCAAGCGGGCGAGCACCTCGTTGCTTATGTCGATGCGGGGCGAGGCAAAAACGATGTCGCTGGACGAGGCGCGGTCAAACACGGCCTGGTAGCCTCGCTCCTCGCTCACTTTCTTGACGGCGTTGTACACGTCGTCCTGAATGGGCTTGAGCAGCGTCTGTCGCTTCTGGTAGAGCTCGCCTTCGGGACCGAAGTATTTGTAGCGCAGCTCGGTGGTGGCTTTTTCCTTGGCCACGATTTCTTCTTCGCGCTTCTTCACCTGCTCGGCGGTGAGGAAAACTTTGTCGGAGAGGTAGCTCTGATACATGGCCTCGGCTTCTTTGCCGGCCTGCTCCACTTCGCGCTGCCAGCGCTGGGAGAGCTGGTTGAGCTGCTCGTTGGCCATTTCATACTGCGGCACGTTGCGCAGGATGTAGTCCATGTCGACCATGGCGAATTTCTGGGCTCCGGCGGCCAGTGTGGCCGTGAGAGCTATCGCGAGGGTGAGGAAGAGTTTTTTCATTTCAAGTGGTAATTAATAGTGTACAATTATTAATTAGACGCCCGGGAAGGAAAAAAGTTTAGAACTCCTGGCCCAGGATGAAGTGGAAGTGGCTGCCGCCCTTCTCGCCGAACACCTTGTCGAAGCCGTAGGCCCAGTCGATACCCATCATGCCCACCATGGGCAGATAGATGCGCACGCCGGCGCCGGCGGAACGCTTCATGTCGAAGGGGTTGAACTTCTTCACGCTCGTCCATGCATTACCTCCCTCGACGAAGCCCAGGGCATAGATGGTGGTGGAGGGCTGGAGCATAAGGGGGAAGTGGATTTCGAGGCCCAGGCGGCTGTAGGCGTAGCCTTCGCGGCCCCAGGGGGTGAGGGTGCCGTTGTCGTAGCCGCGGAGGGCGATGGTCTCGGTGGCGTAGGTGTAGGATCCGCTCATGCCGTCGCCGCCCACGTAGAAGGTCTCGAAGGGCGATTTGAGGTATTTGTTGTAGCTGCCCAGCAGGCCGAAGTCGGCACGGGTCATGAGCACCGGTGTGTAGGTGCCGTTGGCGTTGCACAGGGGGGTGTAGGTGCGGCTCTTGAAGCGCACTTTCCAGTATTCGATCCAGCGGTAGAGCTGCTTCTTGCTCTCCACGGTGTTTTCTTCGGAGAGTTTCTTCCAGTCGCGCTTTCCGAAGAGCGACGCGGGAGGCGTGAGCTGCACGTTGAGCGAAAAGCTGGAGCCGCTGCGGGTGTAGAGGGGGTTGTCGATGGAGTTGCGGGCGAGGGTGAGGCCGAGCACGATGGAGTTGGACGTGCCGTTGTTCATGTAGTAGAGGTAGTCCCAGTTCTTGAGGTAGTACCAGGTGTAGCCCAGCTCGGCGGTGAATGTGAAGAAGTCGTCGGGCCACTTGAGGCGTTTGCCGAAGCCGATGTTCACGCCCAGCATCTGGAGCACCTTGTTGGGGTCGTAGCTGTTCTGATAGCTGTTCTGATAGTAGTCGTTGTAGTAATTGTTGCCGTAGCCGTATCCGTAGCCATAGCCTCCGTAGCCGTATCCGTAGTAGTTGTAGGCGGAGTTGGCCCATGTGCTGTTGTAGTACGACGAGTTGACGCCCGTCTGGCGGCTGTAGTAGGCCGATACGCTGAGCGAGTTGGGTCGCTTGCCACCGAACCAGGGGTCGAGGAAGCTCACGCTGTAGGCCTGATAGTATCGTGCGTTGGTCTGCGCGCTGATGGTGAAGGTCTGTCCTTCGCCCTGGGGGATGATTCCTCGGTAGGTGCTGGGATAGAAGAGGTTCTTGATGCTGAAGTTGGTGAACTTGAGCGAAAGCTTGCCTATGATGCCCGTCTGGCCCCAGCCCAGAGAGAATTCGATCTGGTCGTTGGCCTTGCTCTCGAGGTTGAAGAGGATGTCGACGGTGCCGTTTTCCTGGTTGGGCTCCGGACGGATGTCCATGTTCTCGGGGTTGAAGTGGCCCGTCTGGGCGATTTCGCGAGCCGAACGCATGAGGTCGCTCTTGCTGAAGAGCTCGCCGGGCTTCACTCGCAGCTCACGGCGTATCACCTTTTCGTAGAGTCGGTCGTTGCCGTTGATTATCACGTTGTTGATGCGTGCCTGAGGGCCTTCGTTGATGCGCATTTCCAGCGAGATGCTGTCGCCCTTGATCTCTCGCTCGATGGGCACGAGGTCGAAGAAGAGGTAGCCGCGGTCCATGTAGAGGTTGCTCACGGCGTCGTCGTCGGTGCTCAGGCGCTTGGTCATGTGCTTCTGGTTGTAGACGTCGCCGGGCTTCATGTCGAGGTAGGTGCTGAGCATGTCCGGGGGATAGACGGTGTTGCCCACCCAGTTGATGTCCTTGATGTAGTAGCGGCGGCCTTCGTCCACGGCGATGTGCACGTCCACGCTCTTGTCGTCGTATGGCACGATGCTGTCCGATACGATGCGCGCGTCGCGGTAGCCCAGCTCGTTGTATTTCTCGAGGATGCGGTTGAGGTCGTCCTGATAGTCGTTTTCCACGAATTTCTTCTGGCTGAAGATCTTGAGGATGTCGTTTTTCTCGTTGGTCTTCTTGATGGTGCGCTTGATCTTGGCGTCGCTCAGCACTTCGTTGCCGTCGATGTAGATTTTGTGCACCTTGAGTTTGTCGTGGCGGTCCACGGCGATGTCGACGATCATCTCGTTGGGTGCGGAGAGGTCTTCGTGGAGGGTGATCTTGACGTCGGCGTTGCCGAAGCCTTTCTGCTTGTAGTGCTGGCGTATGATAGCCTCGGCGCGGTTCACGATATTCTGGGTGATCTGGTTGCCCTTGAGCAGCTGGAGCTTTTCCTGGATGTCGTCGCGGTCGGCCTTCTTCATGCCTATGTAGTTGACCTTGGAGATGCGTGGCTGTGTGCGCAGCGCGAGCTCGAGCCATGCCTTGTCGCCGGCGGTCTTGAGCACCTTCACCTGCACCTGGGCGAAGAGTCCCTGGTGCATGAGGCGCTTCACGGCAGCGGTGAGATCGTCGCCGGGTATGGCCATGCGGTCGCCTTTCTTGAGGCCGGCGTAGCCCAGGATGGTGGAGTCGTCGTAGTTGGGAGCTCCGGTCACGGTGATGCCTGCTATTTCATAGACGCGCGGCAGAGTGCCGTAGATCACCGGGGGATTGAACACGGTGTCGGCGACCTGCTGTGCGGTGGCTGTCATTGCGGTTGCGGCAAGACCTATTGCAAGTAATATGTGGCGTATGCGCATGATGAGTGGGTTATTGTACTTGTTCGCCGGTGAGGCCGAAGCGTCGCTGGCGTTTCTGGTAGTCGGCTATGGCTCGGCGCAGGTCGTAGCCATTGAAGTCGGGCCAGTATATGTCTGTGATGTAAAGTTCGGAGTAGGCTATCTGCCACAGCAGGAAGTTGCTCACGCGCATGTCGCCGCCGGTGCGTATGAGCAGGTCGGGGTCGGGCATGAACGCTGTGGCGAGGTTGCGGCTCACGGTCTCGGGCGTGATTGCCGCGGGGTCGAGTGTGCCGTCGGCGGCTTCGGCTGCGATGCGGCGCACGGCATCGGTGATCTCCCAGCGGGAGGAGTAGCTGATGGCGAGCACCAGGGTGAGGCCGGTGCCGGCCGAGGTGTCCTGCACGCAGCGCTGCAGGCGCTCCAGAGCCTCGCTGGGCATGCGGGAGGAGTCGCCTATCACGCGCAGGCGCACGCGGTTCTTTATCAGATCCGGCGTCTCGCGCTCTATGGCTGTGACGATCAGGTGCATCAGGGCGTCCACCTCTTCCTGCGGACGGTTCCAGTTCTCGGTGCTGAATGCGTAGAGGGTGAGGTAGCCGATGCCCAGGCGGGAACATTCCTCGGTGATGCGGCGCACGGTGCTCACGCCTTCCACGTGGCCGGCGGCGCGCTGCAGGCCCTGAGCCTGGGCCCAGCGTCCGTTGCCATCCATGATGATGGCGATGTGGCGCGGCAGGCGGGCCATATCGAGCTGGATGTTGGGTATTTTGTCGTGTGCAAACTGGTCCATATCAATCAACGTAGTGGCAGGTGGCACATCGTTCGCCGAACTCGTAGCTCAGTCCCACGGTGAGGCGTGAGTACCAGTCAGTGCTTCTGTAAAACTCGGTTTTTATCTGGTTGAGGTCGTGCAGGCGGTCGCCGTCGAGACGGTCGCCGAAGGCCTTTGTCATCGTGAACTCGGCGTTGAAGTTCAGGCGCTTGCGCAGCTTCACCTTCACGCCCACACCCATTGGCAACGTGGGGGCGGCTGCCGTGTGGCCTCCGCTGCTGCTCAGGCTCAGACCTGCGCCCAGGGTGAGGTAGGGGGTCCAGCGGCTCAGGCGCTTGTAGGTTTCGCCTATGCCGTAGGGCAGGAAGTTGAATTCGTAGCGCAGGTCCAGGGCCGCCACGGTGGCCGTGAAGTCGTAGGCTGCCATGTCGGGGAGCACGTTGGCCATGCCGGCGGTGTTGCCGCTGAGGCCCTGCACCGAGACGATTCCACGGAAGGCCATGCGCGCGTTGGGGATGTAGCGCATGGCGGCGTCGGCGGTGAATCCCGGGTGGGAGAAGATCGACGACGACGCTTCGCCCAGATAGCCGCACATGCCCAGATCCGCACCCAGATCGAAGCGGTAGGGGGCTTCCTGGGCTACGGCGCGTGCCGCAGGCATCATGGCGATGGCTGCGGCAGCGGTGGAGGCGATTACTATGCGGCGCAGGGCAGACGGCACGGTGGCGTTATTGTATGGGGGTGAATGTGAAGCGATTGATTACTCCGCGCCACATCTCTCGGTTGAGATTGCCGGAGGCGTCGTAGCCGCCCACAAGGTAGATGTACGGGGCTTCCCATTCCTCGACCGGGGCCACGGCGCGGGACAGGGATGGAGTTTCGAGGCGCGCTCCCAGGGGCAGGCGGCAGGGCATGCCGGTCTCGGTCCATGAGGCCGAGCGGCCCACGCTCAGAGTGCGGGAGGCCACGAGTGTCTGTGCGCCGTGCAGTGCGGGCATCTGAGGTCCGGGCTGCAGCAGCGAGTCGGCTTTCTGCCAGTTCATGCCCCAGTCGCGGCTCATGTACACCACGGTGTTGATGGAGCCGGATGCCTCGCGGCCGCCGAAGGCCAGCAGGGTGGGGAACACCTCGGGGCGCCACTCGATTACGCGCGCGCGCAGGGAATAATAAGGTGCCACGGCCACGCCGCTCATGGCTTTGGGCAGCGGCTTTGCCGAGGTGAGCTGCACCCATCGGTTGCCGTCGTAGCCGTAGGCGTTGGCGGTGGGGGCGCCGTCGGCATCAATGCCGCCGGCAATTATCATCTGTGCGGATGTGGCCATGGGAGCCTCGAGAATCACGGCGGGGGAGGTGCCGGCCACGGGGAAGCCGTCCGGTGCATCCAGCGGGCGCATCGAGGGATAGCTCAGGAGGCCGGGTGTTAAGTTCACGTCGGAGCAGAGGCCCAACAGCTCGGAGCCGTAACCGCCGTAGAGATGACTGAAGTGCACTCCTGCGGATGTCCAGGGGCCTGCGGGAGCGGTGGCACTGTAGAGGGTGCCGTCGGTGGCGAGAGCATAGAATGCGTCGTCGGTGGCGGTGATGCTGTTCACGTCCATGTCAAAGCCGGGGGTGAAGTCCTGTGCGTCCCATGCGGCCATGTCGCCGGTGGCTGCCACGCTATATGCGGTGCCGTCGGTGGCGAATGTGTAGGTGTAGGAGTCGCGGGTCACGGTGCGCTGGGCAGTAGCGCCGGCGGGTGCCTGCAGAGGAGCGTAGGCCGTGGAGCCCCAGCAGAGGGAATCGCTCACCACGTTGTGCACGTTCACGCGCACGTTGTAGTCTTTCTTGGTCACTCCGTTGAGCGACACCACTTCGAGGCGCACGGGGCCGTTGCTGAAGTCGATGGTGTCCGATGAGTGCTCCAGGTAGTTCACCACTGAGTCGGCGAGGCCCGGACGGGGGATGTAGAGTGTCACGGCCGAGGCGTTGTCGGTGACGATGCTCGCGGTGAGGGCCTTGATGCGGGTGCCTTTGGGCAGCGAGTCGGCGTTGAAGATTTCTCCGTTCACGAGGTCGATGGAGAAGAACACGCTGTCCAGGTCGGCCAGCACTTTGTCGTTCTCGGCCAGTGTGAAGCTTTTTACGATGGCGCTGCCGTCGAGCTCGATTTCGCTTTCGGAAGAAGACGAGTTGCAGGCTGCTCCGCCCATAAGGGCGACGGCCACGGCCATGTTGATAACAAATTTTTTAGTCACAATATGATGAGGTTTTGTGATAGCGTATGATTCAATGTGCAAAATTAAAATTTTGCGGGCAAGCGAGCAAAAAAATGCTGTGAAATGGGCAGAATAATCTGTTTTTTATAGGTTTTTAACGTCAAGTAAGGGGTTTTGCGCATAGAAGTCGATGCGCCGGCCGTCGATTTGGCGCGTGATGGATGGGGTGGCGGCGATGCGTGGCGCAGATACGGCGCCAAGTTCGCCGAAAATTTCCGGGGAGGTCTCCACGCGGGCGGCATCCCACAGGCCGCTGTCGATAAAGCTCTGAAGCACAGTGGTTCCTCCTTCCACCAGCAGCGACGTGATGCCGTACTCGGCGTAGAGACGCGGCAGTAGCTCGCCCGGAGCGGTGCAGCCGGACTCTACGATCGTTCCCTCCCGCATGCAGCGGGCGGCGGTGTCCACGCGGCGGCGTCGGTCGAGCACCACCGGGCGCGGCACGGCGCCTCCCGGCCACAGGCGTGCGTCGAGGCGCGGATCGTCGGCCAGCACGGTACCGCTGCCCGCGAGGATAGCGTCGCAGCGGCTGCGCAGATTGTGCATAAGCGTTGAGGTGAGGGGTGTGGATATGCGTGCGGCATCGCATCCGTCCTGCCTGCGGCGGTCGAGGAATCCGTCGCGGCTCTGTGCCCATTTCAGGATCGTGAACGGGCGCTTCAGCGTGTGGGCGGTGATGAAGCGGGCGTTGAGTCTCAGGCTTTCCTGCTCCAGCACGCCCACTGTCACGTCCACTCCGGCCTCGCGCAGCATGGCTATGCCGCGGCCGCTCACGGCGGGGAATGGGTCGCGGGCCGCCACCACCACGCGTGGCACGCCCTTGTCGATGAGCAGCCGGGCGCATGGCGGCGTGCGCCCCCAGTGGCTGCACGGCTCCAGGGTCACGTACATCGTGGAAGTGCGCAGCAGTGCGGGGTCTGTCACGGATGCCACGGTGTTCACCTCGGCGTGGCCGCATCCGCATTGCCGGTGCCAGCCCTCGCCTATCACGCGGCCGTCAGGCGCCACTATCACCGCACCCACCATAGGGTTGGGCGATGCGTGGAAGCGCCCCAGCGCGGCCAGTTGCAGCGCGCGCCTCATGTAGGCTTCGTCAGAGAGCCTCATAAGCGGGGGAGAAAGTGTCGCCCAGAGCTACGTCGCCCGTTTCCAGCCCTTTCTTGAGCCACGCCACGCGCTGGGCCGACCGGCCGTGGTTGAAGCTGTCGGGTACCTCGCGGCCCGTGGCCTTGCGCTGCAGATAGTCGTCGCCTATCTTCGACGCGGCAGCTATGGCGCGCTCGGCGTCGCCCGGTTCGAGGCTGCCGAACATCTCGTTGTCCTGATGGGCCCACACGCCGGCAAAGAAGTCGGCCTGCAGCTCCAGGCGCACGCTCATTCGGTTTGATTCGCGCTCGCTCATTCGGCTCATGGCGCTATGGGCCTTGTCGAGCGTGCCCAGCAGGTGCTGCACGTGGTGCCCCACCTCGTGGGCGATCACGTAGGCGTATGCGAAGTCGCCGCCGGCACCGATCGTGCTCTCCATGTCGCGGAAGAAGTCGAGGTCGATATACACGGTCTCGTCGGCCGAGCAGTAGAACGGGCCCATCTGCGATGTGCCACGGCCGCAGCCGCTGCTCGTGGAGCCGCTGTAGATCACCATCTTGGGGCACTCGTATTCACCCCAGCCGCGGCGGCGGAACTCGCGCGTCCACACGTCTTCCGTGCCGGCCAGCACCTTCGATGCCAGGTCAAACAGCCGCTGGTCCTCGGCGTCAAGCTCGCGCGAGGGCTGCGACGACACCAGTTGCGTAAAGTCGCCCTGCTGCATCACATTGTTAATCACGTCGCCTATGCTTCCACCGCTGAACAGGGTGATGGCGGCCACCACTATTATGCCTATGATGCCGCCGCCTATGCCGGCCTTGCGGCCAAGGCCGCCGCGGCGGTCGCTCACGTTGGAGCTCTGTCGTCGTCCGTCGAGTCTCATATAATTATGTGTAAGGGTTTCACACTGCAAATATACTACAAAAATACCGCAAAACGCAATTGTAGCAAAATTGTAACATAAAAACTTGAATTATTTGCAGTATATAAAGTGGTGAATTATAGTCAATTAGTTTAAATATAAAAATTATTTTCATTTTTCCTGAACTTTTTCTGAATGATTTTGCAACTCTTTTGTAACATCGTTGTTAAATTTGCAAAGTCAAAACGAAAACAACAACTCACAATTCTCAAATAACTCACACATCAAAAATCTCACATTATGAAAAAGTTC
>CAMWRI010000047.1 GCA_947176585.1 uncultured Porphyromonadaceae bacterium | reverse complement strand
GAGCTACACCGCTTCCTCCACTATCATCAGTGGTCTCACCAAAGACCTCTTCGATGCCTACCTCTTCTCGGACGGCCTGCCCAAAGCCCTCACCAGCTGCGACACCTCCGACAAGGGCGAAATGGGTGAAGACGGCTATCTGCACATCGACAACCTGCTGGCTGTGCGCGACAAGCGTCTTGCCGAAACCACCGACCCCTGCGTCTACTATCCCGGCTTCTCCTGGAATCGCAGCGGTGCTGCCGGTCTTACCTCCAGCAGCGGTTATGGTGTGAGCAAGTTCGACAACGTGAACATCACCCCGCTCACCGCCCGCACCAACTCCACCAAGAACTTCATCTGCGCTCCCCTGCTGTGGCTCTCCGATATCTATTGCCAGTTTGCAGAGGCCAAAGCTGAACTCGGCACCCTCACCGATGCAGATCTTAACAACTCCATCAACAAGATCTTCACCCGCAGCGGTCTTCCCACCCGCACCGTGGCTGAACTCAGCGCTATCAACGACCCCGCCAACAACATGGGGGTAAGCAGCCTCATCTGGGAAGTGCGTCGTTGCCGCCGTTGTGAGCTCGTTATGGACAAGGGCTATCGCTATTGGGACCTTATCCGCTGGCACCAGCTCGATAAGCTCGACAACTCCAAGTATCCCAACATCGCACTCGGCGCCAACATGATTGCCGATGCTCCCAACCCCAACAACGTCGAAACCGACGCTGCCGGCTACATCAAGGGCTACTTCGGTGGTGTTCGCAGCTACGAGCCCCGTCAGTATCTCTATCCTATTCCTCAGGATCAGCTCAACCTCAACAAGAATCTTGAGCAGAATCCTCTCTGGAAATAATAGAATATTCTGAAACCTAATATCCCTTCCGAGCAGGAGGTAGACGCCGACGAGGCGTTTACCTCCTGCTTTCTTTTGTGAGGTGTCGTACATGTCAGACAGAAGTTAAGCGTAAAAATAATTGAAAATATGTATATAAATATTAAATTTTGGGTGTTTTGTTAAATTTTATCAGTTTTGTCACAGAATTATTGGTGGGGATGTCTTACCTTTGTAGGGTAGGGGCATATTATGTGCCTCCGGCAAGTGTATATGAAGAAAATATCAGTAGCTCTTTTAGCTCTCGGCGCCGCCTTGTGTGCGCCGGCAGCGCAGGCGGCCCCGGATAAGGCCGCAGTGGCTTCGGTCATCAATAACTATCTGCCCGGCACCTCGGGATTCGTGGTAAATGTAGACAGCATCAATCTTGATGCACGTGCGCGCAAGGCCACGGTGTTCTGCAACGAAGCGGCTTCATATCTGTCGCTGGATCCTCTGCGCACCGCGGCCCTCACGGCCGAGGTGGCCAAGGCTCTCGGCCCGGAAGCGGCGGGATATAAGGTGGACGTGCGCACGGCCGGCCACAGCCTGAGCGAGCTGGCCCGTTTCGCAACCAAATCGTCGGGTGCGCCTCGCGAGAAACTGCCTTTCGTGGTGGATAAGAGCGCGCAGCCCGCGCCCAAAGGCCTGGACGGAGCCAATATCGCTCTGTGGCAGAGCCACGGCTGGTATTTCGAGCCCAAGCTCAACCGCTGGGAGTGGCAGCGCGCGCGCATATTCCAGACGGTGGAAGACCTCTACACGCAAGGCTATGTGATGCCCTTCCTGATGCCGATGCTGCGCAATGCCGGAGCCTACGTGATGAGCCCGCGCGAGCGCGATACAAATCTCACCGAGATCATCGTGGACAACGACGGCTCATTCGCACATCCCGGATATAGCGACGACGCTGCCGCATGGAGCGACGCCGGCGTGCCCGCATTCGCCTACCGCCGCGCAAAGCTGCGCAACGACGAGAACCCCTTCCGCGAGGGCACGGCCCGCAAGGCCACTACCGTGAAGCGTGCCGACAAGGCCACCACGGCCACGTGGAAGGCCAATATCCCTGCCGCCGATGATTATGCCGTGTACGTGAGCTACGCCTCATTGCCCGATGCCACCACCGATGCACGCTACACCGTGAACGCCGCCGATGGCGCGCACGAGTTCACCGTGAACCAGACGATGGGCGCGGGCACGTGGATCTATCTCGGCCACTTCCCGCTGGAAGCAGGCGAGCAGACTGTGGTGGAACTTTCCACCCTGGGCTCCAAGGCAGGCCGCAACGTGAGCGCCGACGCAGTGAAGATAGGCGGCGGCATGGGCAATGTGGAGCGCATCGTGAAAGAGCCGCTCGACAGCATAGACTACCGCTACGTGGGCAGCGGCTATCCCCGCTTCACCGAGGGCGCGCGCTACTTCCTGCAGTGGGCCGGCGCGCCGGACAGCGTGTACACGCCCAGCGGAAACGTGAACGACTACAACGACGACTACCGCAGCCGTGGCCTGTGGGTGAACTGGATGGCCGGCGGCTCGTCGATGCTTCCCGGCCGTGAGGGACTGGGCGTGCCCATCGACTTGAGCTTCGCATTCCACACCGATGCCGGTACCACGCCGGACGACAGCATCATCGGCACCCTGGGAATCTACAGCACCGCCAACGGCAAGCTGGGCAACGGCGCCACGGCTATGGCATCGCGCGACTTCACCGACCTGGTGATGACCAACATCGTGGACGACGTGCGTGCGCAGTTCGAACCCCAGTGGACCCGTCGCGGCATGTGGGACAAGAGCTACTTCGAGGCTCGTGTGCCCGCCGTGCCCGCCATGCTTCTGGAGCTGCTCTCGCACCAGAACTTCGCCGACATGAAATACGGCCTTGATCCGGAATTCCGTTTTGCTGTGAGCCGCGCCATATATAAAGGTATGCTCCAGTTCCTGGCCCACCGCGACGGTCGCCCGTATGTGGTGCAGCCGCTCGCCCCCCGTGCATTCGCGATCGACACCACCGATGAGGAAGGCACTTATCGCCTGACGTGGGAAGCCACGCCCGATACCCTTGAGGCCACGGCATATCCCACCTATTATCTGGTGCAGGAGACCATCAACAACAACGGCGCTTTCCGGACGATCGCCCGCGTGACCGAGCCCGAGTACATTTTCGATGCTCCCGACACTGCCATCCACTGCTTCCGCATCATTGCCGGCAACGACGGTGGCGTGAGCTTCCCCTCCGAGACTCTTGCACTGCGCTACGACGAGAACGACGCACAGCCCGTGCTGGTGGTGAACGGCTTCACGAGAGTGAGCGCCCCCGACTGGTTCGACAGCGGTGAGATCGCCGGCTTCTACGATGCCCGCGACCACGGCGTGCCCTATATCGAGGACATCAGCTTCATCGGCAGCCAGTTTGAATTCCGCCGCGACATCCCCTGGATGGACGACGACGCCGCCGGCTTCGGTGCTTCCCGCGCCGACTACGAGGATAAAGTGGTGGCCGGCAACACCTTCGACTATGTGTACACCCACGGCGAGGCCATCTCGGCTGCCGGTCGCGGCTTCATTAGCAGCAGCGTGGAGGCTTTCTGCCGCCGCGGTGCGAAGCCCGGTCAGACAATCGACCTCATTCTGGGCAAGCAGAAAGAAATCGCCAAGGGCCGCGGTGTGTTCGGCACCAAGTACAAGACTTTCCCCGCAGCCCTGCAGGAACGCCTGCGCGAGGCCACGGCAGGCGGCAGCTCCGTGTTCGTGAGCGGTTCGTATGTGGCCACCGACCTCTGGGACAATCCCCACAGCAGTGCCGAGGTGGCCGAGGCCGACAAGAAATTTGCCCGCGAGGTGCTGGGCTACAACTGGCGCGTGGGGCAGGCCACAGTCGAGGGCGGAGCCTATGAGGTTGACACCCGCTTCCCTGCCTTCACCGGTGGCAGCTACAACTTCGCGCAGCAGCTCAACGGCGATATCTACGCCGTTGAGTCGCCTGACTCTTTCTTTGCCGCCGACCCCAAGCGCGGCTGCACCCTCATGCGCTACACAGAGAACAATCTCGTGGCCGGTATCGCCTTCCAGGGCGACGGCTACTGCACCGTGGTGCTGGGCTTCCCCTTCGAGACCATCGACAGCGTCGCTGCCCGCGAAGGCCTCATGAATCAGATTCTAAACTTCTTTAAATAAATCTCATGAAAGCAATCACCTGCTTCCTTCCCTATGCCGACGCAGCCCAGGTGCTGCCCACCATCGAAGCCCTCAAGGCTGAACACGCCATAGCACGCATCTGCCTGCTCGCAGGCTCCGATGCCGATACCGCCGCCGCTCCCGCGGGCTGCGACGTGGTGGCCGCCCCCGACGGCCTCAATGCCTCCTCCACCATGCGTGCCATAGCCGAGGCCACCGACACCGAATATATCCTGCTCTACACAAAATACAACAAGCTCGTGCCCGGCTACCATGCCCTTGAGCGCCTGCTGCGCATCGCTGCCGACAGCGGTGCCGGAATGCTCTATGCCGACAGCTACGCCGTGGATCCCGAGGGCAAGCGCACCGCCGCTCCCGTGATCGACTATCAGGAAGGCTCGCTGCGCGACGACTTCAACTTCGGCTCGCTCATGCTCTTCTCTGCCGCAGTGTTCAAGCTGGCCGCCGCCGGAATTGACCGCGACTATAAGGCTGCCGGCCTCTACGACCTGCGCCTGCGCGTGAGCCGCATAGCTCCCATCGTGCACGTGAACGAGTATCTCTACACCGACGTGCAGCTCGACAACCGCCGCAGCGGCGAGAAGATCTTCGACTATGTGGACCCCAAGAACCGCGGTGTGCAGATCGAGATGGAGCAGGCATGCACCGAGCACCTCAAGGCCGTGGGAGGATACCTCGAGCCCGAGTTCGACAAAATCGAATTCGGCGCAGAGGAATTCCCTGTGGAGGCCACGGTGGTGATTCCCGTGCGCAATCGCGTGCGCACCATCCGCGACGCCATCAACAGCGTGCTCTCGCAGAAAACCGATTTCCCCTTCAACCTGATCGTGGTGGACAACCACAGCACCGACGGCACCACCGAAGCTATCGACGAGTTCACCGATCCCCGCGTGATCCACATCATTCCCGAGCGTGACGACCTGGGCATAGGCGGCTGCTGGAACATGGCCGTGGACGACCCCCGCTGCGGCAAGTTTGCCGTGCAGCTCGATAGCGACGACGTGTACAGCGGCACCGACACCCTGCAGAAAATCGTGAACGCTTTCTACGAGCAGAACTGCGGCATGGTGGTGGGCACCTACTGCCTCACCGATATCGACATGAACACCATTCCCCCCGGCGTGATCGACCACAAGGAATGGACGCCCGACAATGGCCGCAACAACGCCCTGCGCATCAATGGCCTGGGCGCTCCCCGCGCGTTCTACACTCCCATGCTGCGCGCCATCAAGGTGCCCAACACCAGCTATGGCGAGGACTATGCACTGGGCCTCGCATTCTCGCGCCACAACCAGATAGGCCGCATCTACGACGTGCTCTACTTCTGCCGCCGCTGGGAAGACAACAGCGATGCCGCCCTCGACATCAACAAGATGAACGCCAACAATCTCTACAAGGACCGCATCCGCACCTGGGAGCTCCAGGCACGCAAGGCTCTGAACGCTCAGAAGAAATAATATGGCCGTAAACTCAGCTCAAATAGCCGACTTCCTGGCCGCCCAGTGCGCCGAGTGGCCTCTCGCGGCCCGCAACTTCGGCGCCCTTGACGGCGTGGAGATGCGCACCGTGGAGATGCCCGGCTGGACGTTCAAGGTGCAGTTCAATCCGGCCCGCATCGTGAGCAGCGGCGCCAAGGTGGACGCGCGCTCGCTGGCCGAGCGTCCCTGCTTCCTTTGCGAGAAAAACCGTCCGGCCGAGCAGCGCGGGATAGAGTGGGGCGGCTACACCATTCTGGTGAATCCTTTCCCCATCTTCCCCCGCCACCTCACTATCCCGGCCAATGACCACACCCTCCAGCGCATAGCAGGCCGCGTGGCCGACATGCTGCGCCTGGCCGGAGAGCTCGATGGCTACACCGTGTTCTACAACGGCCCGCGCTGCGGCGCTTCCGCGCCGGACCACATGCACTTCCAGGCCGGCAACAGCGACTTCCTCACCCTCGGCGCGGCCATCGACGGTGCCGAGCTGCGTCCGCTGCTGGTGGACGAGGACGGTGCCATGCTGGCCGTGTGCACGTCGCTGCCAATAAATATATTTGTGATCGACGCTCCCTCGCCCGAGGCTGGCGCAGCCCTCTTCGACCGTCTCTACGCCGCCATGCCCGTGCCCGAAGGCGAGGACGAACCCATGCTCAACCTCCTGGCATATGCCACGGAAGGCGGCGTGCGCCTGGTGGTGGTGCCCCGCAAGCGCCACCGTCCCAGCTTCTACGGCACCGAGGGCGACGGCTGCATGCTCCTGAGCCCCGCAAGCGTGGATATGGGCGGAGCCTTCATCACCCCGCGCCGCGAAGACTTCGACCGCATCGACGCCGATGTACTTGCCCGCGTGTTCGACGAATTGTGCCTTTCCGATGAGGAAATAAACCTTATAGCTGAAAATGTGCAATAAAGAGACAAAGCGCCCCGTAGTATCCGTGGGCATCATCACGGCCGAGGCCGTGGATATAGTGTTTCACGGCGCGTTCGCAGCAAGCGACGGCAGTCGTGTGGAGGGTGCCATGCACTTCGAGGCCCTGCCCGAAGCAGTTGAGTTCACCCCCCTGCAGTCCGATGCCCGCTTCGAGGTTAAAGATGTGGTCATAGGCGTGGATTTCCATTGGGAGCGCCGCGAGAATCAGGCATTCGAGGGCAGTCTGCGCCTCAAGCCCACCGCCGACGGCCGTATTATCGTAATCAACGTGATAGACGTGGAGAGTTATCTGCGCAGCGTGATTTCCTCGGAAATGAGCGCCACCTCGTCGCCTGCGCTGCTGCGCGCCCACGCCGTGATTTCGCGCAGCTGGCTCCTGGCCCAGATCGACAAGAACCGCCGCATAGCCGAAGGCGACACCAAGGCCTACGAAATGCTCGAGACCGACACCGAGATATGCACCTGGCAGGACCGCGAGGACCACACGGAATTTGACGTGTGTGCCGACGACCATTGCCAGCGCTATCAGGGCGTGACGCGTCAGACCACCCCGGCCGTGGCCGAGGCCGTCGAGGCCACATCAGGCATGGTGCTCCTCGACCCGGAGACGCGCATGCTGGCCGACGCACGCTTCAGCAAGTGCTGCGGCGGCGTGTTTGAGCTCTTCGAGAATTGCTGGGAGCCGGTGCACCACAGCTATCTCACGGTGCGCAGCGACGCTCCGGACTCCCTGATGTATCCCGACCTGCGCTACGAGCCCCGTGCGCGCGCCTGGATCGAGGCCTCGCCCGACGCCTTCTGCAACACCACCGACACCCGGGTGCTCTCGCAGGTGCTCAACAACTACGACCAGGAGACCACCGACTTCTACCGCTGGACCGTGCGCTACAGCGCCGAGGAGCTCACCGCTCTCGTGCTCAAGCGCACCGGCATCGATTTCGGCCTCATCACCGATATGGTGCCCGTTGAGCGTGGTACCTCCGGCCGCATCGTGCGCCTGCGCATCGTGGGCACGCGACGCACCGTCACCATTGGCAAGGAACTCACCATCCGTCATGCGCTGAGCACCAGTCACCTGCGCTCGTCGGCTTTCGTTGTGGACCGCGACGGCGACGACTTCGTGTTGCGCGGAGCAGGCTGGGGCCACGGCGTGGGACTGTGTCAGATAGGCGCAGCCGTGATGGCCGACAAGGGCTATTCCTGGGAGGAAATCCTTGCCCATTACTTCCCCGGAGCGCTAATAGAGAAAAAGTATTAATACCTTATAAACTATCATGAACGCAAGCAAAAAAAGATCGCCATGGGCATGGATCCCCACGCTGTACTTCGCGCAGGGACTGCCCTATGTGGCTGTCATGACCATTTCGGTGATCATGTACAAGCGCCTCGGTATCTCCAATACCGACATCGCACTCTACACCGGATGGCTATATCTTCCATGGGTGATCAAACCCTTCTGGAGCCCCTTTGTCGACATCATCCGCACCAAGCGCTGGTGGACTCTCACCATGCAGTGGATCATTGCTTTCGCGCTGGCCGGTATCGCATTCACAATACCCACGCCATTCTTCTTCCAGCTCACACTGGCCATTTTCTGGATCGTGGGATTCACGTCGGCCACGCACGACATCGCCGCCGACGGCTTCTATATGCTTGCGCTCACGGAGCATGAGCAGTCGCTCTATGTGGGTATCCGCTCCACGTTCTACCGCGTGAGCACCGTCGTGGGCCAGGGCCTGCTCGTGGTGCTCGCCGGCGCTATCGAGACCGGCACCGGCCTCGATGCCGTGAAGGTGGGTGTGGAGGTCGACCCATACGTGGCCTGGGAGGCACCCGTGATGGCCGATCTGGCCCTGCAGCAGCCTCAGGATGCTGCCGAGATGAACTTCTTCACCGGCGGCGACGTGGCCGCAGTGGCCGTGAAGGCCCCCGCCGAGGCCACACTGGCCGACGGCACCACCGTGCCCTTCGGCACCTATGCCGCCATGATGCGCGACTCAGTGCGCCGCAGCAACGAGCGCAACGGCTTCACCGCCGCCACCGCCGCAGCGGCCGCCACTCCTGACGCAGCTGCCAAGACCGGCGACGGCCCCGGCGCGTTCACCCGCTGGGTGGCTGCCACCTTCGGCGAGAAGCGCGAGGCCTCCGGCGAGGCCGTGGCCAATACCTTCGCCATCCGCGGCGTGCGCCTCAACAAGCAGCCCGCCCCTGGCGAAACCGTGGTCGTGAACATGACCCACAACAGCGGCGACGCCGGCATCAAGCTGGTGGAAGGCGACCGCCTCGTGTTCGACGAACACAACTGGGACCGCACCGCATGGCTCTACTACGATATCGACCACAAGATCAAGCAGCCCGTCAAGGCAGGCTTCGAGGGCGCAAGCGGCAACATTCCCATGGCATGGCTCGTGGTATTCGCCGTGCTCTCGGCCTTCTTCCTGGCCGTGGCCCTATACCACAGCTGGGCGCTTCCCCGTCCCGAAAGCGATCGCCGCGACGCAGCGGCCCGCACCGGCGCCGACATTTTCCGCGAGTTCTTCGACACATTCCGCAGCTTCTTCGCCAAGAAGCAGATATGGGTGGCCGTGGCGTTCATGCTCCTCTACCGTCTGCCCGAAGCGCAGCTCGTGAAGCTCATCAACCCCTTCCTGCTCGACCCCATCGACAAGGGCGGCCTGGGACTGAGCACCGGCGAGGTGGGATTCGTCTACGGCACTGTGGGTATCATCGGCCTCACTATCGGCGGCATCGTGGGCGGCATAGTGGCAGCCCGCGGCGGCCTCAAGAAATGGCTGTGGCCCATGGCCTGGAGCATGTCGCTCACCTGCCTCACATTCGTCTACCTCAGCTACTGGCCCACCCATTCGCTCGTGACCATCAACATCTGCGTGTTCATCGAGCAGTTCGGCTACGGATTCGGCTTCACGGCCTATATGCTCTATCTCATCTACTTCAGCGAGGGCGAGCACAAGACGGCCCACTACGCCATCTGCACCGGCTTCATGGCCCTTGGCATGATGCTGCCCGGCATGGCCGCCGGCTGGCTGCAGGAAACCATCGGCTACCGCCACTTCTTCGTGTGGACGATGATCTGCTGCGCAGCCACCATCGGCGTATGCGCCTTCCTCAAGATCGACCCCAATTTCGGACGTAAAATAGAAAAAGAATAATGAAGAAATCCATCATACTGGGCCTGGCTGCAGCCGTGGCCCTCGGCGCCGCGGCTCAGGTGAAGCCCGGTGTGGAAGTGCTCCGCGACCGCGGCTTCGACATCCTTCAGGGCAAGCGCGTGGGCCTGATCACCAATCCCTCCGGAGTGGACAACAAGCTGCAGAGCACCATCGACATCCTGCACTCGGCTCCCGGCGTGGAGCTCAAGGCTCTCTACGGCCCCGAGCACGGCGTGCGCGGCGACGTTCATGCCGGCGACCATGTGGACAACGCCGTGGATCCCGCCACGGGTGTGACCATGTACTCCATCTACGGCAAGTACCGCAAGCCCACCCCCGAGATGCTCGACAGCATCGACGTGCTCGTCTACGACATCCAGGACAACGGTTGCCGCTCCTTCACCTTCATCTCCACCATGGGCCTGGCAATGGAGGCTTGCGCCGAGCTGGGCAAGGACTTCGTGGTGCTCGACCGTCCCAATCCCGCAGGTGCCAATAAAATCGAAGGCTGTATCGTGGAAGACAGCTGCTTCTCCTTCGTGAGCCAGTTCCCCATTCCCTATCTCTACGGCCTCACCCCCGGCGAGCTCGCCACCTACCTGAACGAGGAAGGACTGCTGCCCGACGGCCGCAAGGTCAACCTCACCGTCGTGCCCATGGAGGGCTACGACCGCAGCATGACCTTCGGCGACACCGGTCTTCCCTGGGTGCTTCCTTCGCCCCACCAGCCCAATGCCGAGTCGGCGCTGTACTATCCTGCCACGGGCATCCTGGGCGAGCTCTACTATGTGAACATAGGCGTGGGCTACACGCTGCCCTTCAAGCTTGTGGCCGCCGACTGGATCGACGCAGCCGAGCTGAGCCGCCGTATGAATGCCCTGGAGATACCCGGCGTGATGTTCCGTCCCATCCACATCAAGCCGTTCTACGGCACCGGCAAGGACGAGAACCTGCAGGGTGTGGAGCTATACGTTACCGATGCGCAGGCCGCGCCTCTCACGCTGGTGCAGTTCTATGTGCTTCAGGAGCTCGCCGATATGTACCCCGACCGCCGCGTGATGGACGCCGAGGACGCAGCCAAGCGCTTCGGCATGTTCGACAAGGTGGTGGGCAGCAAGAATATCCGCAGCCTCTTCACCCCGCGCCACAAGGTGGAAGATATGATCGACTACTGGAACAAAGACGTTGAGCCCTTCCGCGCAGCTTCGTCGAAGTATCATCTTTATAAATGACGGAGGCGCCGATGACCGGTATTGACAGCCTTCACAAGCAATTCGCCAAGGAGCTCGAGGCCATCGACCCGCGCCCCGAGGTGTACACCGACCGCCTGCGCCGCCTCGCATGGGGCACCGATGCCGGTTTCTACCGCCTCGTGCCTCAGCTTGTGGTGCGCAGCAGCGGCGAGGAGCAGGTGAGCCGCATCCTGCGTGCGGCCAACGACAGCGGTGTGGCCGTGACGTTCCGTGCCGCCGGCACCAGCCTCAGCGGCCAGGCCATCACCGATTCCGTGCTTCTCGTGGCCGGCAAGAACTGGGAGGGCTACACCATAGGCCCCGACGCCGCCACCATCACCCTGCAGCCCGGCATCGTGGGCGAGCGGGTGAACGAGATTCTCAAGCCCTACGGCCGCAAGTTCGACCCCGATCCCGCCTCCAAGCGCTCAGCCATGGTGGGCGGCATCGTGGCCAACAACGCCTCGGGCATGAACTGCGGCACGCATGCCAATAGCGACAGCGTGCTCGTATCGGCCCGCATCGTGCTGGCCGACGGCACCGTGCTCGACACCGCCGACGAGGTGAGCCGTGCCGCCTTCCGCGCTTCCCACGCCCCGCTGCTGGCAGAGATAGAGGCCATACGCGACGAAATACGCGCCGACGCAGAACTGGCCGAGCGCATCCGTTATAAATACAGCATCAAGAACGTTACGGGTCTTAACCTGCGTCCGTTCATCACCTTCGACGATCCGTTCGACATCATAGCCCACTGCATGGTGGGCAGCGAGGGCACGCTGGCATTCCTCAGCAGCGTGACCATGCGCACCTCGCCCGTCAAGCACTGCGCCGCGAGCGCCATGCTCTATTTCGGGAGCATGCGCGAGGCCGCCGAGGCTGTGGTGGCCATGCGCAAGGACGCGCCTGTCGACAGCTGCGAGCTGCTCGACGCCAAGTCGCTGGCCAGCGTAGGCACTCCCGGCGTGCACCCCGGCCTCACGGCATTGCTGCTCGACACCAAGGCCGACACTCCGGAGGAACTGCAACGGAATATCGACCGCATCATGCAGGTGGTGGACCGCTTCACCCTCAAAGGCGAAGCACATTTCTCCACCGATCCTGCCGAGACCGCCGCATGGTGGAGCATGCGCAGCGGCGTGTTCCCTGCCGTGGGAGGCACACGCCCCATAGGCACCACCGTGCTCATCGAAGACATTGCTTTCCACATCGACGATCTGCCGGACGCCACCGTGGAGTTGGCCCGGCTCATTGAAGAATGCGGCTACAACGACGCCTGCATCTATGGCCACGCTCTGGAGGGCAACTTCCACTTCGTGATATCGCAGAGCTTCGACACCCCCGAAGAGGTGGAGCGCTACCGCCGCCTGATGAAGGGTGTGGAAGAGCTTGTGGTGGGCCGTTACGACGGTTCGCTCAAGGCCGAGCACGGCACGGGCCGCAATATGGCTCCCTTCGTGGAGAAAGAGTGGGGTGCCGTGGCCTTCGGATTCATGAAGCGCCTGAAAACCGCCATGGATCCCAAGGGCATACTCAATCCGGGCGTTATCTTCAACGACGATCCCGAGTGCTTCATCAAGAATATAAAGCCGTTGCCGCGCGTGGACGAGAGCGTGGACCGCTGCATAGAGTGCGGTTTCTGCGAGGTCAATTGCGTGAGCTGCGGCCTCACCCTCTCCGCTCGCCAGCGCATCGTGTCGCAGCGCGAGATCGTGCGCCTGAAGAATCTCGACACGCCCGAGGGGGCCGCTGCCGCCGCCGAGATGGAGCACTCCTTCAAATACTACGGCGTGGACACCTGCGCCGGCGACGGCCTGTGCAGCACCTCCTGCCCCATGCGTATCAACACCGCCGACCTTGTGCACAAGCTGCGCGAGCGCGCTCTGCCTCCGGGCTCGGCCGGTTACCGCATAGGCGTGTTCGCGGCCCATCATCTGGGCGGCATCAGCAAGGGTCTGCGCGCTGCGCTCGCCACGGCCCGCGTGGTACATAATGTTTTGGGCGACAAGGCCACCGATGCCGTGGGTCGCGCCCTTCACCATGTGGGCTTCCCGCTGTGGACATCGGCTCTGCCCGGTCCGTCGCATCCCGTGCGCGATAAGGCCGAGGCTGCCGCTCTGCCCCGCGGCAAGCGCAAGGTGGTCTACTTTCCCTCGTGCCTCAACCGCGCTTTCGGCGCCACGCCCGAGAACGGCCGCAGGATTCCGGAACTCATGGAAGTGATCTCGCAGCTCTGCGCGCGTGCCGATTATGAGGTGATTTTCCCCGCCGATATGAGCGGCCTGTGCTGCGGCCTCACGTGGGAAAGCAAGGGAATGCCTGCCGAGGCCGACGCCAAGCTGGCGCAGCTCGAAGAAGCCTTGTGGAAGGCTTCGGAGCATGGCAAATATCCCGTGCTGTGCGATCAGAGCCCGTGCCTCCACCGCATGCGCGAGCACATCACCCGCATGAAGCTCTACGAGCCGACCGAGTTTATCCACGACTTCCTGGCTACGCATCTGGAATTCCATCCCGTCGACACCCCCGTGGCCGTGCACGTCACATGCTCAACACGCCGCATGGGTCTCGCCGATAAAATCATTTCGCTGGCTCGCATGTGCTCCCGCAACGTCACGGTGCCTGCTCAGGTGGGTTGCTGCGGCTTTGCCGGCGACAAGGGCTTCACCTTCCCCGAACTCAACCGCTGGGGTCTGCGCAAGCTGCGTCCCGCTATAGAGGCTGCCGGAGTGAAGGAGGGATATTCCAACTCGCGCACTTGCGAGATAGGTCTCACCGACAACAGCGGTGTGCCCTACAAGTCAATAGCTTATCTGGTGCACTCATGCACCACCCCTAAACAAGACAATCAATGAACGACAAACAGAAAGGCTCGCGCCTGCTCGCTCTCGACATCCTGCGCGGTATCACCATTGCGGGCATGATTCTGGTGAACAATCCAGGATCGTGGGGCCACATCTACGCCCCTCTGCGCCATGCCGAGTGGCACGGCCTCACGCCCACGGATCTGGTGTTTCCATTCTTCATGTTCATCATGGGTGTGAGCACCTATATGTCGCTGCGCAAATACGACTTCCGGCTGTCGTGGCCTGCCTTCCGCAAGATCGTGAAGCGTACGGTGCTCATCTTCTTCATCGGCTGGGTGCTCTCGTGGCTGTCGGCCACTCTGCGCCGCTGGAGCGGCGACTACACCTTTGCTGAGGCTGCATGGAACTTTGAAAATATGCGCGCCCTGGGTGTGCTTCCCCGTCTGGCTCTGTGCTACGGCGTGGGCGCCACGCTCGCCCTGGCCTTGGGCCGCAAGGCGCTGGCATGGACGGTGGCCGGTATCCTGGTGGCCTACAGCATCCTGATGCTGGGCTTCAACGGTCTGGTATTCTCGGAAGATAATATCATTGCCGTGGTGGACCGCGCCGTGCTGGGAGTGAACCACATGTATGCCGACACTATTGACGGAGTGACCCTCAAATTCGACCCCGAAGGCCTGCTCAGCACCATACCCAGCATCGCCCACATGCTCATAGGCTTCCTGTGCGGCTCGATGCTTATGGCCGTGACCGACAACCGCGACCGCATCAACCGCCTGTTCATCCTGGGCACCGTCCTCACCTTCGCAGGCCTCCTGCTCAGCTACGGCATGCCCATCAACAAGAAAATCTGGAGTCCCACCTTCGTGCTCACCACCTGCGGCCTTGCTTCGAGCCTCCTGGGACTGCTCATCTGTATCATCGACATCCGCGGCCATCGCCGCTGGTGCCATTTCTTCCGGGTGTTCGGTGTGAATCCGCTGTTCCTGTTCTGCCTCGGCTCCCTTGGCGGCGTGATTCTCAGCGTTGTGCGCTTCAGCTACGACGGCGGCGAGATTTCTCTCCACAACTGGTATTATCGCGTGGTGTGCAACGGCATTGCCGGTGGCGACGCCACTCTGGGCTCGCTGCTCTATGCGTTGAGCTATATCGCCCTGGTGTGGGTATTCGGCTATTACCTCTTTAAGAAAAAAATATACATTAAGATATGATACTGATTGCAGACTGCGGAAGCACCAAGATCGACTGGTGTGTTGTCCGCCACGGAAAGGTTGAGAAACAGGTGTTTACCTGCGGCATGAACGCCGTGATGCTCACCGAAGACGAAATGCGCGGGCGCATCGCCTCCGAACTCGTGCCCGAGCTCTCCGGGCTCGAAGCCTCCATTGATGCCGTGTACTTCTACGGTGCCGGCTGCATCTCTCCCGAGGTATGCGGCAATGTGGAGCGTGCCATCCGCGCCAATATTCCCGCCGCAGAAACGGTGGAAGTGCACACCGACCTGCTCGCCGCTGCCCGCGCTCTGTGCGGCCGCAAGCCCGGTATAGCCTGCATTCTGGGCACGGGTTCCAACTCGTGCTTCTATGATGGCGAGGCCATCGTGCGCAACGTCTCGCCTCTGGGCTACATCCTGGGCGACGAAGGATCCGGTGCCGTTCTGGGCAAGCTGCTTGTGGGCGATGTGCTAAAAGGCCAGCTCCCGCAGGAACTGTGCGAGAAATTCCTCGCCAAGTACGACCTCACGCTGCTCGAAATCATCCGCCGCGTCTACAAGGAGCCGCAGGGCAACCGCTTCCTGGCGTCCCTCACTCCCTTCCTTATCGAAAATATCAAGGAACCTGCCATCCATGCCCTCGTGATGCGCTCGTTCGGTGCCTTCTTCACCCGCAACATCTCGCACTACGACGGCATGTGCGAGCCGGTGGTCAACTTCATCGGCTCCATAGCCTTCTACTACCGCGATGTGCTCGAGGAAGCCGCCCGCGAGTGCGGCTACACCGTGGGCACCGTGCTCAAGAGCCCCATGGAAGGTCTCATCAGTTTCCACTCATAATCAACAGTTATGGCATTCGTAAAAATTTCCGAACAACCCTCTCTCTACAACGACCTGGAGAAGAAAAGCGTGGGCGAACTGCTCCGCGACATAAACAACGAAGACAAGAAAGTGGCTCTGGCCGTGGAGAAGGCCATCCCGCAGATTGAAAAGCTCGTGGAAGGCATCGTGAGCCGCATGAAGCGCGGCGGCCGTATCTTCTACATGGGTGCCGGCACCTCGGGCCGCCTGGGCGTGCTCGACGCATCGGAGATTCCTCCCACCTTCGGCATGGATCCCTCATGGGTGATCGGCATCATCGCCGGTGGCGACACTGCCCTGCGCAACCCCGTCGAGAACGCCGAGGACGACACTAAGCAGGGCTGGCTCGACCTGCAGCAGTTCGGCATCAACGACCGCGACACCGTAATCGGTATCGCTGCTTCAGGCACCACGCCCTACGTGATCGGTGCCCTTGAGGAGTGCCGCAAGCACGGCATCCTCACGGCTGCCATCACCTCCAATCCCGACGCTCCCATCAGCCACGCCGCCGATATCGCCATAGAGATGGTGGTGGGCCCGGAATACGTCACCGGTAGTTCGCGCATGAAGAGCGGCACCGGCCAGAAGATGATATGCAATATGATCACCACATCGGTGATGATTCAGATGGGCCGCGTGAAAGGCAACAAGATGGTGAACATGCAGCTTAGCAACGCCAAGCTCGTGGACCGCGGCACCCGCATGGTGGTGGACGAGCTGGGCCTGCCCTACGACGAAGCCAAGCGCCTGCTGCTCATGCACGGCTCCGTGAAGAAAGCTGTCGACGCCTATCGCGAGGGTCATGAATAAGTTGCTCTCAGCCGTAATTCTCGCCGTGGCAGCTACCGTGGCCGCACCCGAAGCAGAGGCCCACAACGAGCTCTGGGGTCAGCGTGCGTCCCTCTTCGAGATGCTGGGCACCGACAGCACCAGCATCGTATTCCTGGGCAACAGCCTCACCCACGGCTGCGAGTGGCATGAGCTGCTTCAGAATCCCCACGTGCTCAACCGCGGCATCAACGGCGACATCGTGCAGGGCCTGCGCGACCGTCTGCCCTCCGTCACCGCCGGCAAGCCCGCCAAGATTTTCCTGCTGTGCGGCGTGAACGACATCAGCCACGACCTCACGGCCGACAGCATTGCCACCGCCCTGGGCGAACTAATCGCCGAGATACGCACCTCCACGCCCCGGACGCGCCTCTACGTGCAGTCGCTCCTGCCCATCAACAACTCCTTCGGCCGCTACAAGGCCGTATTCGGCAAGGAGCAGACCATCCGCGATGTCAACGCACTGCTCCGTCCTATCGTGGAGCAGGCCGGAGCGCAGTGGATCGACATCCACGCTCTCTTCGCCGACGAAGACGGCAACCTGCGGGCCGACCTCACCAACGACGGGCTGCATCTTCTCGCCCCCGGCTACATCATCTGGCGCGATGCCATCAAGCCCTACGTGGACGAGTAAACCGCGCAAGACTTAGAGCCCGTTCCCCACTATCTGTTAAAAACAGGGCCGCATATCACGGAATAGATTTTGCGGTGTGTAGAAGGAGCAGTGCTGTAGCTCTGTGACTGATGCACAGCGCAAAAGGTGTCCGTGAGATGCGCTCCGTTGCCAATTTGGATTGTGTTATCGGGCATTATTATTAGATTATATTTAACTTTTGTTCTATTTTGTATTTTTAAACGGCTGAAGTTTCCGTCGCCTCGGTCATCCATTGATGCTTTTATTCACTTGTATCAGTCGTTATGCCACCGCATAACTCCCTCACTGCATGAATAAAATCATTCAATGCCTGACCGCCCTGTGTTTAACATATATTGGGGAACGGGCTCTAATAAATCGTATAAACAGCAGCAGGTCTTGCCCCTCGGGGCAAGACCTGCCTTGCTGTTATCGCAATAATCAAATTTCCTGCTGCAAAGTTACCACACCGCCCCCACGCCCGCAATACCCTGAATCGGGTATTTTCATCGAGTGGAGAAACCTCGCGCGGAGGCGCAGAGAAAATATAGCCGGGCAGTACGGACGCTTTTCAAAGCGTCCGCTCCAGGCGAGGCAAGCACGGCAGAGCCGTGCGTGCAGCCCGGCGGCGTAGCTGCCGTTCATTAAGTAGGCCCATGCAAGAGCGGCATAGCTGCTCGCAGCTTGGGTATGGCCCGAACCACCCCACACATATAGGGCGCGACCGGCCTCGGCTTCGGAGATGCCGATGTCATGAGAGCGCTCTATTTGTGCTCGCATGACCCCGTCGGGCAATAGCCCTCGGGGGTCGCTCGCCAAATAAGGAATGAGTGATGCACTTCCACCACAAGCCGCGCACGGCCAAGGCCGCGCTTGCATGTGGCTATGTCATGATAGACGGCTACGCCGCCGGGCTGCGCGCACGGGTCTGCCGCGCTTGCTTCTTGTGATGGCCGATGACGCACTTTTCAACTGGGAATCAGCTCCAGCGGTCGTGCTGGCGCAACGTCAAGTTGCTTTCCTCCGGCGAATGTCGCATCATCGCTTTAGCGCTTTGCTAGCAAAGAAATCCGCGACTGCTGCATCTTCAAAGTCAATGACCTTGAAGTATTTCTTTGATAACTCGCGGGTTATTCGTACCTTTGCACAAACTATAGCGCAAAAACATATATGTTACGAAGAATCCTTTT
>CAMWRI010000046.1 GCA_947176585.1 uncultured Porphyromonadaceae bacterium | reverse complement strand
GCGCCACGTTCGGGACGTGGAGGTCGGAAGTTCGAGTCTTCTCACCCCGACAAACCAAAAACGGGAATCAGCCACCAGGCCGATTCCCGTTTTTGAGTTTTATGTCGTCTCAGATATTGTCCCGGCAACATCAGTCGCGGCAGAAGATGTCGCGGGTATATACCTTGGCTTTCACGTCGTCCAGCAGCGCGTCGTAGCGGTTGGCGATGATGGCGTCCGACAGCTCCTTGAACTTATCCGGGTCGTTCACCACCTCCGAGCCGAAGAATGTCGAGCCGTCCTCGAGGGTGGGCTCGTAGATAATCACCCTTGCACCCTTGGCCTTTATGCGCTTCATCACGCCTTGGATGGACGACTGGCGGAAATTGTCGCTGTTTGATTTCATCGTGAGGCGGAACACACCTATCACACAGGGCTTTTCTTCGGCCTTGGAACCGAAGGAATTGTGCTCGGTGTAGCCATACCATCCGGCGAGCCTCAGCACCTGGTCGGCAATAAAATCCTTGCGTGTGCGGTTGCTCTCCACGATGGCGCTCATCATGTTCTGCGGCACATGGGCATAGTTGGCCAGCAATTGCTTGGTGTCCTTGGGCAGGCAATATCCGCCGTAGCCGAACGACGGGTTGTTGTAGTGCGTGCCGATTCGCGGATCAAGTCCGATACCTTCGATGATAGCACGGGAGTCGAGACCTTTCACCTCGGCGTAAGTGTCGAGTTCGTTGAAGTAGCTCACACGGAGTGCAAGATATGTATTGGCGAATAGTTTCACGGCCTCCGCCTCCTTCATGCCCATATAGAGCGTGGGGATATCTTTCTTCTCGGCGCCCTGCTGCAGCAGTCCCGCGAAAGTGTGGGCAGCCTCATCCATGCGCGCGATATCGGTCACGGCCAGGATGGCGGCATTCTCATCCTCATATCCAGGTTTTTCAATAACCTTGGGCACACCGGCGATTATTCGCGAAGGGTATAGGTTATCGTAGAGAGCTTTGCTCTCGCGCAGGAACTCCGGGAAGAACAGCAGATTGAACTTCTTCACGCCGCGCGCGGCATACTTCTGATATAGCGAGCGGCAATAGCCCACGGGGATAGTGGACTTTATCACCATCACCGCATCAGGATTGACGCTCAGCACCAGATCAATCACATCTTCGATGTGGTGCGTGTCGAAATAGTTGGTCTGCGGGTCGTAATTCGTGGGGGCGGCTATCACAACGAAATCCGCATCGCCGTAGGCCATGGCTCCGTCCAGCGTGGCCGTGAGATCAAGCTCCTTTTCAGCCAGATATTTCTCAATATACTCGTCCTGGATAGGCGACACCCGGCGGTTGATCTTCTCCACCTTTTCAGGTATCACATCCACCGCCGTCACGCGATTGTGCTGCGCCAGCAGCGTGGCAATCGACAGGCCCACATAGCCCGTCCCCGCCACCGAGATATTATATTTCTTCATGGTCATGCAATAATTTTCTATTGATTTATATACTTTAGCCCCAATTTTTTCAAAATGTATGAAGGTGAGAAAAACACCAGGAAAAACAATGTGGACCTTAATCCTGACCATCCGAATATCTCCCGGTACACCGCTATGTTGTATTTAATCAGCGAGCGCTTATTGCGCGAGATTGAATCCGAGCGCAATCTGTACCACGCCAGCGGTTCCTTTATACCCCGGGCTTCACGGCATTTTTGAAGAACGAGCAGCTTCATAGCCCAGTCCTGTCTCTTTCGCAAGCGGGGCATGTACACCTTGCCCACTTTCTCTGTATCATATACCACCGTGAGACAACCGATCTTATCGTCCCTCATGGCCGAACGCAGCGTCTCCCTGTGCCTGCACACCACGATGCCTTCGGGTTCTCCGTTCTCATCGCAGGTCATATACGAGGTATACGACATCGCGCAATCATTCTGCCGCATGAACCGCAATTGCTTTTCCAGCTTCTCAGGAGTCCATCGATCATCCGAGTCGCAAAATGCAATGTATCGGCCTCTTGCATCCTTTATGGAATTGTTACGCGCCACACCGGCACCTGAATTTTTATCCAGACACAGCAGTCGAATTCTCGGATCCTTATCGGCATAGCTTTTAATAACGTCGCGGGAATCATCCGTCGAACAATCGTCTGTAATCAGCAGCTCCCAGTCCTGATACGTCTGCGCGAGAATTGACTCTATCGTCTCGCCAACATAGGCCGCGCAGTTGTAGGAGGGCGTTATGATGGAGACCTTACCGAAACTGTCCATATGGCTTTGTTTACAGTTGTTTACCTATACCGCTATTTTTTATACTTCCATATCGGGTCTCCGGCCTTCGGAAAATACGCACCCATCTCGGCATCGAATGAATCCGGCTCATACCGGCTGTAGCCACTGGCAGGATAGAATGTGAGCTCGCCGAAATAAATCTTGCCGTCCACATTGTAAAGATCCACCCTCACGAATGGAAATTCGGCCGCCAAAGATTCGGCCACACGCACCATCTCGTCTATATTGGCAGGTAGTTCCGGAGCTTTTTCCACAACTTTATAGGCCTTGCCGGCAACATCCGGAAGGAAATTGAGTTCACGGTCGTAGAAAGCACGCGTGTGGTCGGCGTAACGGTCTTTATCCACACTCAGATAGCGCATTTTACCACCGAAACAGAAAAATTTATAATCGTCGAGCGACGTGGCCGTGTTCTCGAGATATTCCTCCACGATTATACGCGGATGACGGGCGGCTGCGGTATAAGCCCATTCACGCGACGTGCTGCTGTAGTCCTTTGAGCGCCAGCCATTCACGGCGGCTATAGTAGCAGGAATATCAAGTTCCGACTTGTTCTTGACCACAATCACGTTGTCGCCGTTGCCCCCTGACGTGGACTTTATCACAAAGCGCTCGGGCAGCTTGTAGAAATCGATTTCTTCGGCGCTCTCACACACCTGATATAGTTTCACGAGATATTCATCGCCCAAATGCCGGGCCACGTAGTCGCGCACGGTGTACTTGTCCACACACTCCAGGAGCACCGGGTTGTGGTAATACATCTTATACAGCTGTATATACTCAGTGAAACGGGTAGGATTCTTGAGGTGGGGCCATCGTCCCAACAGCAAGCGATATTGAAGCGGCAGCATCACCGAATCCGGCAGGAAGCCGCCCAGTTTCATCAGCCGATGACGCAACTTTTGCGAACGGATGATTTTCTTGATCTGCATATATTATCGCTCGGCTCTGAATGGATTAGACTTGAAATCCTGATAGGCAAGAGCAATTCCTTCCGGCAACTCTGTAGTGTAGCTCCACCCCAGCGCTTTGGCTTTCGACACATCGAGAAGTTTGCGCGGAGTACCGTTGGGTTTTGTGGTATCCCACACGATTCGTCCCTTGAAGCCCACGGTATCGGCCACCATTTCGGCCAGTTCCTTGATTGTGACTTCCTTTCCGGTGCCGGCATTTACGGTTTCGTTTCCGCTGTAGTTGTTCATCAGGAACACGCACAGATTGGCCAGATCGTCAACGTAGAGAAACTCACGCAGCGGCGATCCGTCGCCCCAGCACACCACTTCCTCCAGGCCCTGTTCCTTTGCTTCATGAAAGCGGCGGATAAGGGCCGGCATCACATGGGAGTGACTGGGGTGGTAGTTGTCGTTGGGGCCGTAAAGATTGGTAGGCATCACGGAAATAAAGTCCGTTCCGTACTGGCGGTTGAGATACTCGCAGTATTTGAGGCCGGAAATCTTGGCCAGAGCGTAAGCCTCGTTAGTCTTTTCGAGTTCCGACGTGAGCAGGCAACTCTCCGGCATGGGTTGCGGCGCCATCCGCGGATATATGCAGCTGGAGCCCAAGAATTCGAGCTTGCGGCAACCATGCCGCCATGCCGAGTGTATGACGTTCATCTCCAGCATCATGTTGTCGTACATAAAATCGGCAAGATGCTCCGAGTTTGCTATAATGCCACCCACTTTCGCTGCTGCGAGAAACACATATTCAGGCTTTTCCTCAGCAAAGAATTTTTCAACTGCCTGCTGGTCTATAAGGTCAAGTTCGGAGTGTGTGCGGGTGATTATATTCGTGTAGCCTTGCCGACGGAGTTCGCGCACGATGGCCGAGCCTACCATGCCGCGATGGCCGGCCACATAAATTTTTGCCTCTTTCTCCATGATCTCGGAAGTTATTTTACTATACCCTTCTCAAGATATTCGGCAAGATTGGTACGCACCTGCTCGCCTGCTCGCTCCACGGCCACCTTGGCCATATCAGCGTCCACCATTATATTCACAAGCTGCTCAAAGGTTGTTCTCTTGGCGGGATCCCAACCCAGCTTCTGCTTGGCCTTGGTGGGATCGCCCCATAGGTTCACCACGTCGGTGGGACGGTAGAAATCCGGCGATACCTCTATCACCACCTTGCCGGTGGCCTTGTCGATACCCTTTTCATGCTCGCCCTCGCCTGTGAATTCCAGCTCGATGCCGGCACGACGGAAAGCATAGAGGCAGAACTCGCGCACCGAGTGCTGCTCTCCCGTGGCAATCACAAAATCCTCGGGTTCCGGCTGCTGCAGGATAAGCCACATGCACTCCACATAGTCCTTGGCATAACCCCAGTCTCGCAGGCTCGAGAGATTGCCCAGATAGAGCTTCTCCTGCTTGCCCTGGGCGATACGGGCAGCGGCAAGGGTGATCTTGCGTGTGACGAAAGTCTCGCCGCGACGCTCCGATTCGTGATTGAACAGGATGCCGGAGCAGGCATACATACCGTAGGCCTCGCGGTATTCCTTCACAATCCAGAAGCCGTAGAGCTTGGCCACGGCATAGGGACTGTAGGGATGAAACGGAGTCTTTTCATTCTGGGGCACTTCCTCCACCTTGCCGTATAGCTCGGAGGTGGAAGCCTGATAGAAACGGCAGGTATCGGCCAGGCCACACTGGCGTATACCTTCGAGAATACGCAGCACACCCGTGGCATCCACATCGGCCGTGAATTCCGGAGAGTCAAACGACACTTGCACGTGGCTCTGCGCGGCAAGGTTATAGACCTCGTCGGGCCTTACTTTGTTAAGAACCTGAATTATCGACATGGAGTCGCCCAGGTCCGCGTAGTGAAGGTGGAAATTCTTGTGTCCTTCAAGATGGGCGATGCGCTCGCGGAAATCTACCGACGAGCGGCGGATCGTTCCATGCACGTCATAACCTTTTTCCAGCAGAAACTCTGCCAGATAAGAGCCGTCCTGTCCGGTGATTCCGGTGATAAGTGCTGTTTTCATTTAGGAATAATTATATAGTCGTTTATATTTTCAGTATTATTATTGAGAAACTATTTTTTGATAAAGTGATTTTAAAACCAACGCGCTTGTATCCCAACCGAAAAGAGAATGAATTTTCTTCCAGCCCTCAAGATTTTTCTTTTTTGAGTAAATTTCAGCCGGGTTACTCACTATCAACTCTAAATTTTTACCGATAGTCTTTTCTTCCGGTTTGCCCAAATTCCAACCAACGTCTGCAATTTTCAACGGAGCGATTAGTTCGCCAACATTCGTGCAGCAATATGGAGCATTTTCGTTCAGTATGGATAAAAGGAATCCGCTTTGATCTATTTCTCTATATGGTAAAGCAATTAAATCTGATATATGAATCAGAGCTTTAAATTCTTCATTCGACAAAATACGATTAATTACTTTCACATTATTGGGAAGATCGTCAAGTTTCTCTTTCATATTATTTTTGCCGGCAATTAGGAGCACTATATTTTCGTTTTTTGACAATGTGTCTGAATGCTTCCATGCATTGACAAGAAGGTCGGTTCCTTTATAATATGATTGAGCGCCCAGAAGAGCTATCAATAATTTATTTTTAACATCAAAGTCGTTGATATAACGATTTATACATTTTTTATATTCTAACTCATCCACATTGATCTCCAACAATCCGTGCGGCATTATGATAATCTTTTCCGGATTTACACCGAATCGTTCGATTAATTCTTTTTTCGTAGTTTCCGTGTGTACAATAAGGTAATCACTTAATTCATAAATCTTTGTAAAATGTTTTACCGTATTCTTCTTTTGCTTTCGGGGAAGTATATTGTGGACGGTAAAAATAACTTTGGTATCAAATATTTTTTTTAAAATATACGGTACATAGTAGTCAAGAGTAAAGACTCTCATCCATTGAAAATGATAAATTTCGGGTCTCTCTTTAACTCCTCCCAATAAAATTTTCATCATAGAGAAAATATATGAGAGAACTTTTGCTATCCGCCCTTTCTTTGAAGAATATTTAAATACTTTAGAAAAAAGAATGTTTTCGGGCAAAGTCTTATAATCATATAATTCCGAGCAAAAATAATGAATCGGCAAATTCAATCTGCTCAGTATATTATAATCATATATTGACAGATTGTGGTAAGACTGTTGATCAATAAAGAAAATTTTCATGCCTTGACTGTTGAATAATGTAGATTCTTAAATTTCAGCGACTTATAAAAGCATATAAGAATTAGGAACATTGATATAAATCTTGGCGAGGAATAATCGCCTCTATAGCAGGATGATAGCAATATGTGCAAAAAGAAAAGTTTTACTATTATGGAATCTTTACGATTATAATTTGTAACTAAACGAGTAATTTTCTTCCACGAATAAATTAATAACGCCATTATACACACTATCGATACAATTCCTCCTTCGTAAAGAACATCAATATACATATTATTTGACGACGTAAACATATTTCCGAGTCCTACCGTAGTCATAAGATACTTAAAACTAGCCGGACCATGGCCGAACAACATAGTGCCCACGTCACTATTTATAAAACTTATTAAAGGATATGTATAAGTTAAAGTTCTACCGGTATCAGCCGCCTTGAATCCTGATTGCAACTCTTTACGCTCGCTTAAGAAAAATGATATAATATCAAATAATTCCGGATATATTATAAAAAGCAGACATACAAAAAAAACAACGCAAGCTATTCCGCGTGTCCTTGTCTTATTATCTGAAAAATACAGTCCTGCAGCAAACAACATTGCTAATTCAGCGTAGCCACCCAGTGAAAACGAAAACAAAAGAAGCAACAATAATATTGTAGAGATGATATAATTCTTCAGATATAAAGAAAGAAGAATCCCTTCAATAAGGAATGGGACCAAGAAGCTTGGCTCATCGGCTAAAGACGTAAGGCGACGAAAGCCGGCATCTCTGGCAAAATATGCATCTCCGCGGGTAGCTACTTCTGGACACCAAATCCCCGTAACAGAGCTCACCATTTGCCATACTCCAAACACGCCCAGAATTAAAAACACTCCCCAGTAATATGCTTTTAGGTATTTATCTGTCTTATCCGGTTGTGTTGTGGATATTGTTGTGCTTGTCCAATAGAACAACGCAAATAAAACAATAAGATGCATCATTCTGCTCGCCATATCGGATTCAAACAAATCGTAATATAACGCATCGTTTATAGGACCCAAGGCTATAATTGACCATAAAAATGAGACAAGAGTAGGAAGAAAAAACAGGAGTATTATATATTTCTGATATCGAGTTATTTTAATATCACGTCTACTCGAAAATATAGCAAAAAGAAAAAATAAAATGAGCTCAAAAAGCACACCCACCTTTGGAAGTACAAGAGTACAAACGTATATGGGTGCCATAAACAGAAAACATTCTGTCAAATATGATGATATTTTTCTTCTGCTCAAAAATATCATGAAATATGGTCGCGCTTTTTGTCTAAATAGTTTTTAATTTTCAATACCATTCCGGCAGGAAGTCTGTCCCTGATTTTTTTACTAAGCCAAGTACGGAAAAACATACCATACCAATACGACTTTTTCAGATAGTTATTTTCGATACCCCATATCGAAAACTTCTCTCTCAAGAGTTTACATCCGTTATCATTTGTGGTGTTCCCGGGAGATACATCATATATAGCAATAGGAAACGGCAGATATTGCAATTTTGCATTATCACGCTTTACTGCATTATATACCAGATTGTAGTCAGCCGCCAATTTATACCTCGTATCAAAAAGATTCATTTTGTGATAAGAGAGTGATACGAATACAGCCTGATGTGTGAACATCAATTTAGTATCAAGATATTTTATAGACAAAGGTTTCCGATACTCAAATAAATTATCCAGCTTTATTACCCAATCGCCAAATATTATTTTGCAATTTTCATCAGCCTGAGATGCAAACTTTTTAAGAACCTCATTGTCATAAAAGCGGTCACCTGCATTCATAAAATTTATATAAACTCCTGAGGCGGCTTTGATTCCTTTGTTCATGGCATCATATATACCCTTATCCGGCTCAGATACCCAGTAGGTGAGTTTTGAGGAGTAGCGCTTAATTATATCGACGGTACCATCTGTAGATCCCCCGTCAATAATGATATACTCAAGCTCTGGATAAGTTTGATTAATTACAGATTGTATGGTATCTTCTATTATACCAACTGCATTATAGCACACCGTAACAACTGAAATTTTTAACCTTTTATTATTTATATCCATATTTAAAGAGAAGACAAAATATTAACAAAATCAGCAGCTGAATTTTTAACTATTTTACCATATTCGTTGTCAACGACCTCTATTTCATTTTCCGCAACTTCCTGAATCTTGTCGGCAAGGTCGGCGGGATCGTCACGCTTGAAAAATAGAGCGTTGCGGAGGCATTGCTCTTTGTGCACGGCCAGGTCGGAGAGTATAAGCAGTTTGTTGAGCGACTTGGCTTCCTCCACGCTTGTGTTCCATCCCTCAAACAAGGAAGGCTGGATCACGGCCCTGCTGCGCGCCATAAGGGTCAGCTGTTCATTTCTGTCTATGAGCCCGAGAAGTTTTATGGAATCCTGAAGACCGTTTTTATTCACGAACTCCTCCAATCCGCTATAATGCTCCCGGCTTCTATAGTCCACATTATTGCCTGTGCACAGCAGCTTTATTTTCAAACCCCGTTCTTTGAGGATTTTCACAGCCTCAAACAGTACCGCGTGATTCTTGTGCACCCAGAATTGATTGGAACAGATGAAGTACCCGCCGGCTTGCACGCCGTATTTCTGCAGAACTTCGTCTGCTGCGGGAGGTATCACCGGAGGCTTGGATGCGAATCTATAAAGAAAAAGATTCGGGTTATCAGCATCGCAATTATAGCTATCGCAGAAATCATGTTTTGCATCATTACTGCTGAAAACAATTGGTAAATTCTTGTTCCTTAAGGTATTGTTCACCCTATCTCGATGCAAAATCTCTTTCTCTGAGAATAAGTGCGGAAGACGTATGTGCTGAAAATCCGGAATCCAGGCAATATTTTTTGCGCCTTTCACAATCTGATGGGGACCAATTATCGGGAAAATATAATCCAAGCCCCTGACATTGCGAAGCACGGGAATGAGATTGCGATGAAATATCACGCGTGATAATTTATTTAACGCCCGCGATAGGGTATTCATTTTCTTCTGGCTCTTCCGGAAAGAGAGATAGGGATAACCTGTGTACTCCACCGCCAGCCTGTAATCTTCCTCGCTTTTGCAAAGCAACACTATTTCAGGCTTTTCAGCATCCGGCAATGTGCTCAACGCATAGATGAGATTGAGCACATAGTAGGTGCCGCCCATCCATTTGCGGTCTACGGTAAATATCAGACCAAGTCGTTTGCGCGCAGCCATGTCACGTAGTAGTTTATTCCCTGTTCGATAGAAGTGGCCTGCCTGTAGCCTATGGCGCGGGCGCGGGACACGTCAGCTTCCCAATACAACGGGTCGCCCTTGCGGTTCTGCCCCTTGAACGTTATCTCCTTGTCGCTGCCCAATGCCATTTTCATCAGCTGCGCGATCTCTGCCACCTTTATCTGCTGCCCGTTTGCGGCATTGATTATATCGCCCTGAAATGACGATTGCTCGATCACGCAGTCGATCAGCCGCACGAGATCATCGATGTAGATAAAATCGCGGGTCTCATTGCCGGTGCCGAAGAGCTCCACCCGGTCGTTGTTCTTTATCTTCTGCGACAAATCCCATAGCAGTTGCTTGCGCAGCCCCGGCCCGTAGGCCGAGAATATGCGCACCGCGGCAGTCTTCAAGCCCCAGAAACGATGAAACTCCTCGCATATCATCTCGGCCATTTCCTTATGGATGCCGTAGGGCGACACCGGCGCAGGCTCCATGCTCTCCACGATAGGCAGCGAGGCCGGATTGCCGTACACCGCCGCGCTCGAAAGATTTATGTAGCGGCACTCGGGATTGAAGCGGCGGATAGCATCGAGAATCTTGAACACATTCACTGTGTTCAGCTGGAAATCATTCAACGGCTTTTCGAGACTGAAAGGCACATTGGCAGCTCCCGAGCAGTTCACACACACATCAAACTGATTGTCCATGAACACGTCGTTGAAATCACTCTCGTGAGACTCGATATATATATATCGCGGGCGGTTGTAGTCCAGCACCACATCGCATCCCCACACCTCATGCTTTCCGGAAAAATACTCCACGCAATGGCTGCCTATGAAGCCACGCGATCCTATAATCAGAATTTTCATATCAATGCGCAATTTCTTTAACTACTCTTGCCGGATTGCCGGCAACCACAGTCCAGGCGGGTACATCACGGGTGACAACACTTCCGGCACCCACTATGGCGCCCTCGCCTATCGTCACGCCTTTCAGTATAATGCAGTTCATGCCTATCCAGGCATCATCTTCTATCCTTATCGGTTTTGAACGGACCACTTCCCAATTTTTATTGGCTATAAAATTCACTCCGTTTCTTATATCTCTCAGCTCGTCGTCTATATCACGGCGCCGCTCCTCGAAATCGACAGAATGGGAGTCGTGGTCGTAGATCGTGCAGCCCCAGGCAATCGTCACGTTACTCCCCACCATTATGGACGAGTGCGAGATAAAGGTGCTCGCACCTATATACGTGTGGTTTCCGATCCTTATATTTCCGTCACGGGATTCAAATATGAAGCGGCCCGCGATTATACTGTCGGTGCCCATCTCAAGAAACACTTTGTCCGCCACAGGGCAGTCAATTCTCAGCGTGAAATCTCCGTTCAGAACAGTGCCGTTTCCTTTTCTGAAATACGGGCTCAATGCTTTAATATGTCGTTTCTTGAGGTATCGTTTTATTTTATTTATCATATAAGCAATCCCGTATTTCGGAAACGGGTGGTTTATGGTGGGATTTGTTTAATCGGCTTGGCCGGATTACCGGCCACAACTGTGTAAGGAGGGACGTCCCGCGTGACAACACTCCCGGCACCCACGATAGCACCTTTGCCTATCGTCACGCCTTTGAGTATGCTCACTCCATAGGATATCCATGCATTATCTTCTATTGTGATCCGTGCTGTCTTTACCGAGCCCGGAGTTTTAGGATGACCGTTCTTTATTAGATTCCTGAACGACCTGTCGCGCTCTGCGGGGTCTGTCTCATGGCTGTCGGTATCAATTATCGTGACGCCGTGCGCTATCAGCACGGAATTGCCTATAGAAATACCCCCCCCCGACCTAACTATCGAATAATCACCAATATAGCTATTATTACCTATCCTCAGGCCATCGCCGTAGGGATACACGAAGAGCTCGCCGCGGATGTGGCAGTTGCTGCCCACGACGAGCTTATCTCTTTCCTGAAGATTCGTCACGCTCGAATTCATATAAAATCTGCTGCCTTCGCCGCACACAATATTGCGCTTGAATGCAAGATTCTTGCCGCGGCACACCACACCAAGCCATTTCCGGTGCAATTTATATGCCAGGAGATATATCTTGTTCTTAATTCCCATTTTCGTTCGGGAGCAAATTTTTAACCACTCTGGCCGGATTTCCCACTGCGAGCGTAAAGTCGGGAATATCATGAGTCACCACAGCTCCGCATCCGATGATTGCGCCCCTGCCGATGGTAACCCCTTTGAGCACACACACGTCAAACGACAGCCACGCATGGTCTTTGATCACTATCGGCGCGGTCTTCACTGATCCCGCGCTTTTCGGAAGCCCTTCCCGGAACTGGCGCGCTGCAGATTCGGTACGTTCCATATAATCAATTTCGTGGCTGTTGGTGTCCACAATATTCACGTTATGGGAGATCAGCACATTGTCGCCGATTGTGATTTTATCAGCTGCCCAGATGCGCGATCCTTGCCCCACGTAGCAGTTGCGACCGATCTCAATCCCTGCTCCGAACGGAAACACCTGAAGAATACCATCCACAAGTGTATTATCCCCGATTATAATCTTAGACGGATCGCCCTGTGCGTTGACGATTTGTGCCTGGCTTCCAAAGCGGATTTTGCCTCGGGCGATCACCCGGCTGCACAGATAACGGTTTTTCAGGCGGCTTATAAGAGTCTCTGTCTTTCTGATAATCCTATATACAACAAGACCGACCATATCACATTAACTATTCCAGATACCCTTGGCTTTCTTGGCAATCAGCTGATGGCACTGATAAGGTGCCCACGTTAGGCCCAGCAGACACACAGCGCACAATGCTATCAGAATACCGCTCAGGCCGAAATAGCGGCCGCACACGATTGCCAGGGGTATGTAAATTATTGCTTGAATTACCGCAGCCCACAATGCAACCTTCAGCGTACCGAATCCGTTGAGAATAAAAGAATATATGTTGCACAGAGTATTCAGGCACACGTACAGGCCGCACAGCACCGTCAGACTCATCGCCACCGAAACCTTATCGCCTATCCATATCTTATAAAAAATCGGGGCGAAGACTATCATAAGCACCACTCCGGCCACAACCACACACCATGTGCACAGCAACTTGCGGTATATATTCTTTATCCAGTCGTAATCATCCCTCACCCGGGCATCCGTGATTGCCGACCAGAACGGCGTGAGCACGATGGTAAACACCGTAATCACTATCGAGAAATATTTATAAGCGATATTGTAGGGCGTCACATCCTCCGGTCCGAACATCTGAGAAATAATGATATTAGACGTCATATACGAAATCAGAGCTGCGATCTGAATCACGAGGAACTTCACCCCAAGAGTTATCAAATCGGAGAAATATTGTTTCTTAACACACTTGAAAGATGGCCTTATCTTCGGAAACAATATGAAAGTTACCGGAAATGCTATTAGATATACAGCGGCCGGCACTGCCGAAAATGTCATTGCCACATCCAGCAACGACCCCTCGGTGGTGTGGGTTAGTATGTATATAATACTGAGCGATAGTATATTACCAATAAAAAGCATCAGGTCATTGGCCGCCGGAACCTGATGGGCCATATAAATATTTCCCACCATCTTGAACAGGAAGCTCACACATACAAATCCAAATACTATAGTGACTATCGAATTGAGCCCAGGAACTTTTTCAGGATCTACATTGAGAATACTGTACCAGTCCAAAAAAATCTGAGCTACAAGAAACAGGCAATAAAACACTACGATAATCAGAGCCATGAAGCAGAAAGCCGTGCTCACGTAAATCTTGCCCAGCCGGAAATCCTGTAGGGCCAAAGCCTCCGTGAGCTTGTTGCGCAAGCCGTTTCCCATGCCTATATCAAGAAGATATATCCACGAGAGCACGGAATTCAGAGTAAGCCATATTCCATATTCGTAACTGTTAAGATATCCCAGCGTTAGAGGCACCAGAATAAAAGTTATGAGTATGGAGCCACCCTTGAGCAGCAAAGAAACTCCGATGTTCTTCACTGCGAGATTGGTTCGCTTGTTTTTGGACAGTTGTATCATGATATTGCATGCGGGCGGCAACCGGAGCCGACACATCACCTCAGTTCATCACCTCCAGCAGATCGGGGTGGATGAAGGGGAGCAGCACGGTGCAGATGCCTTCGATGCGCACCACCACGTGCTTGTTTTTCTTCACGCGCTGCACGTGGCCTTCGTAGCCGCGGAAGGGGCCGCCGGTCACGCGCACGCGGTTGCCGGCCCTGAAATCCTCTTTGCCGTAGATTGTGCACCGCGTTGGGTCGGGCGCCGTGAGCAGCCGCAGCAGCTCCATGGTGCGCTCCGGCACGTGCTGCACGAGCTGCGAGCCGGGGTTGCGGTATATCCAGAAGGGAGGCACGCCGGGCCCGGGCTCTTCGCGGCCTTCGCGCTCCATGGCCAGGGCATGCTCCTCGGTGGTGCGGATAAACAGCACGCGGGGGATGATGGCACGCACGCGCATGCGGCCGTCGCTGCCCTTTACGCTCTCCTTCGGAAAGTACACCTCACTGCACCGTGCTGCCAACTCGGCCTCGGCCTTGAAGGCCTGACGGGTGCGGATGGCAAACCATTGTTCGGTGTCAGTGGGTGTCGTGGTATCGTTGTTCATTCGAGTATACTTCAATCCTTCTGCACGGCCCGGGGCCGCGCACGATAGCTTGCCGTCCGTCTGCACGTGGTGCTTCGGATCTCAGGGACGAGCCTGTACAGGTGCTTTCCCGGTGGCTTTCACGCACGGGCCGCACAGGTTTGCGACGGGTACGTGTTCACAAAGTTAAGAAAAAGAATCTTTCTTACCAAAAAAATCTTAAACCAGCTCATCCACTTTCCACGCAGAAAGTGGAATTACGTGATATGCGGAGGCTCAGAACGGCCGCTTGGGCTTGGTAGCCTGGAAGTCTTTTAGGTAGAAGGGCACGCTGTAGGCGAGGTCGAGGAAGTTGCGGCGGGCGTGGTGGAGTTCGCTAAGGGCCACCATGTCGGCGGCCAGAGGCACCACGTCGGGCACGAACTGCACGCCGGGGCGCCCCTCAAGCAGAGGGCGTGCCTTGTCGCTGCCGTTGCCGAAGAGCAGCAGAGGGCGTTCAGTGGCGATGAGATCTGCGTAACTCTCCTCGTCGAGAATCAGGGCCTGAGGCTCCAGCAGGGGCTGCAGTCCGAAGTCGTAGGCGGCGGTGTACACTTCCATGCGGCGCGCGTCGATCATGGGCACGAAGATGGTTTCGGGGTCGATGTCGAGCGTGGAGAATTGCACCCGCGTGGCCATCAGTTCCAGTGTGTTCACGCCTATCAGCGGCACGTCCAGTGCATATGCCAGTCCCTTGGCCTCGCTCATGCCTATACGCAGGCCGGTGTAGCTGCCGGGGCCCATCGACACGGCCACGGCCTCGGGCCGTATCTCATGCTCGGCGGCAAAGTCGAGGCAGGCTTTCACGTAGCCGCTGATGAGGGCTGCATGGTTGCGTCCGCCGAAGTCTTCGTAGTGGGCTAGAATCTGCCCTTCGGCGGTGAGGGCGGCCGAGCACACGTCGGTCGACGTCTCGATGTTGATTATCACTGCCATTACGCCAGGGCTTCAATGAGTTCGGGCCCGGGTGCCACGCGCTTCTGCTCGCCGGTGGTCATATTCTTGAGGGTCACGGTGCCCTGGGCAAGCTCCTCTTCGCCTATGATGGCCACGAAAGGAATACCCAGCGCGTCGGCATAGGTCATCTGTTTCTTCATCTTTGCTGCGTCGGGATACACCTCGGCGGCCACTCCGGCTGCACGCAGCTGCATGGCTGCGCGCAGCGATGCAGCTGCCTCGGCGGGCCCCATGTTCAGGAAAATCACGCGGGTGCTGTTTCCGGCCTCGGCGGGGTAGAGGTCGAGCGCGTTGAGCACGTCGTAGATGCGGTCGGCGCCGAAGCTGATGCCCACGCCCGATAGGCCCGGCATGCCGAAGACACCCGTGAGATTGTCGTAGCGGCCGCCGCCCGTGATGCTGCCTATGGCCACGTCTCGCGCTTTCACCTCAATGATAGTGCCGGTGTAGTAGTTGAGACCGCGTGCCAGCGACACATCCAGGTCCAGCTCGGCGCGCAGTCCGGTGGCGCGCACGCCATCAATCACGGTGCGCAGCTCGGCCACGCCGGCTTTGCCGGTCTCGTTGCCCGCCAGCAGCTCGTCCAGAGCCGCGAGGCGCTCGTCGAGCGTGCCGCTTATGGCCAGGATGGGTTTCAGGGCCTCGATTGCCGCGGGAGCGATGCCGCGCTCGGCCAGTTCGGCACACACGGCATCCATGCCTATCTTGTCGATCTTGTCGATAGCCGTGGTGATGTCCACAAGCTTGTCGGGCTCGCCAATGTGCTCGGCTATTCCGGCCAGCACCTTGCGGTTGTTGAGCTTGATGGTGATTTCTATGCCCAGACGTGCAAACACCTCATCCACAAGGTTCAGCAGCTCTATCTCGTTGAGCAGCGAATCGCTGCCCACCACGTCGGCGTCGCACTGATAGAACTCGCGGTAGCGACCCTTCTGAGGCCTGTCGGCACGCCACACCGGCTGAATCTGATAGCGCTTGAAAGGCATCTGCAGCTCGGCGCGGTGCTGCACCACAAAGCGCGCGAAGGGCACCGTCAGGTCGTAGCGCAGGCCTTTCTCGCTCACCTTCGATGTGAGCCGGGCAGCCTCGCCGGCCTCCACCATGGCGGGATCCACGCCGCGCGTCCAGTCGCCGCTGTTCAGAATCTTGAAGAGCAGCTTGTCGCCCTCCTCGCCGTATTTGCCCATGAGCGTCGAGAGATTCTCCATCGCGGGAGTCTCGATGGGCCGGAAGCCATAGAGCTTGAACACCTCGCGGATAGTATCGAAAATATAGTTGCGCCGGGCCATTTCGGCCGCCCCAAAGTCGCGCGTACCCTTGGGTATAGACGGTTTCTGTGCCATATTCAAATTATATTGGACTGCAAAGTTACAAAAAATTATAAGAATTATACGATTTATACTTCTTATAAGAATTACACGCCCGGGCAAATAATAAAATGTTAATCTCGCCGTTAATTTATTGATTAAATCCCCTTACCGACAATTTTTGAACCGGTTCAAAATATTTAAGCAATGAAAAAGCATCTTCTGAGTGCGGCCGCTGCCGTGGCATGCATCACGGCTGTTTTCGCCGCCAGGCCCGCGGGTGACCCCGTGCTTATGACCGTGGCAGGCAAGGACGTGCCTCTCAGTGAGTTCCAGTATCTCTACAACAAGAACAACAACCAGCAGCTCGAGCCCATCACCCCGGCCAAGTATCTGGATATGTTCGTCGACTATAAGCTCAAGGTGGCCGATGCAGAGGCCGCCGGCATCGACACCACCGCCGCATTCCGCGCCGAGTACAGCCAGTATCGCGACGAACTGGCCAAGCCCTACCTGCGCGACCAATGGGTGGCCGACAGCCTCGTCATGGAAGCCTACGGCCATTACGCCGACGACGTGACCGTAAGCCACATAATGCTCCCCGCCACGCAAGACGGCCACGACCGCGCCGATTCCCTCCTGCGCGAAATACGAGCCGGACACACCACATTTGCCGACGCAGCAACAGCCTTCAGCATGGACGCCCCCTCGGCAGCCAAGGGCGGCCGCATGGGCAACGTGGTGCCCGGACGCTACCCCTGGGCATTTGAAAAAGCAGCCTACGACACCCCTGCCGGAGCAGTGTCGGAGCCCGTCAACAGCGGCTTCGGCTGGCACCTCATCAAGGTAGAGGCACGCCGTCCCTCCCAGGGCGAAGTGCACGCCGCACACATCCTGCGCATGACACGAGGAATGAATCCCGAGCAGGCCGCACGCGAGCGCGAGATCATCGACTCGCTCCACACCGTGGCCGCCTCCGGAGCCGACTTTGCCGAACTCGCCACCCGCTACTCACAGGACCCCGGATCCGCCCGTCGCGGAGGCGATCTCGGATGGTTTGCCCGCGGCATGATGGTACAGCCCTTCGACAGCATCTCCTTCGCCCTCCCCGAAGGTGGCCTCAGCGAGCCTTTCGCCACCGACTTCGGCTGGCACATTATATATAAATACGGCTCACGCAACGCCCGCGACCTCGACCAGATTCGTCCCCAGATCGAAAAAGCCATGGAGCGCGACGACCGCAGCACAGCAGCCGAGCGCAGCTACGCCGCCCGCATGATCGGCTGCCATGGCGGCAGCCTCGCCGCATGGCAGCCGGCCGTGCAGGCCGCGCTCGCCACTGCCGAAGGCCCCCTCGACAGCGTCGTGGCATCCCCCGCGCTCGCAGCCGTAGACGCATTCACCATCGACGGCCGCACCGTAGCCCTTGCCGCAGTGGCCCCCCGCCTGGCAGGCGTAGTCACATCCCCCGACATCGCCGGCACCACCCTTGCAGCCGTCGACGAAGCCGTCCGCGCAGCTCTTTCCGACGCAGCCCTCGACCTGGCCCGCGCAGAACTCATGACCACCAACACCGACTACCGCAACCTCATGAACGAGTATCGCGACGGCATCCTGCTCTTCGAGATCGCCAACAACAAGGTGTGGGAGCGCGCCGCAAAAGACACCGACGGCCTCGAAGCCTACTTCAACGCCCACCGCGACCGCTACACCTGGTCCACTCCCCGCTTCAAGAGCTACGTCATATTCGCCTCCGACGACGCCCGCCTTCGCCAGGCACTCGACTACGCCGCCACCCTCGACCCCGCCGACCCCGCCGCATTCTCCGCCG
>CAMWRI010000045.1 GCA_947176585.1 uncultured Porphyromonadaceae bacterium | reverse complement strand
CCCCCCAGACGCGTACTCTAACCAACTGAGCTACACCCCGTGTTTCTCAAAAGCGATGCAAAGTTAGGCACTTTTTTTGAATGCACCAAATTTTTTGCAAGAAAAATCAAAGAAATTTTTAGTGCGCGGAGTAACGGGCTGATAGATTGCTGGGTAAATGCTGAGCGATTTTAGTGTGCCGATTCTCGCGCGTGCGCCTGTACTAAAATTATTACGCGCGCACGCGAAAAAGCGCCCGAAAATTTGGTGGGGTGGGGATTAATTCGTAATTTTGTGCTTGTAAAAAAGAATTCACAGAAACACAATATTTACTAAATATGGCAGAAGAAAAAGAGGAATATAGTGCCAGTAATATCCAGGTGCTCGAAGGCCTGGAAGCCGTGCGCAAGCGCCCGGCCATGTACATTGGCGATATTTCAGCCAAGGGTCTGCACCATCTGGTGTATGAGGTGGTGGACAACTCCATCGACGAGGCTCTGGCCGGCTATGCATCCAAGATAGACGTCACAATCAACGAAGATAATTCCATAACCGTGATCGACGATGGCCGCGGTATTCCCGTGGATATGCACGAGAAGGAGCACAAAAGCGCCCTTGAGGTGGTGCTCACGGTGCTTCATGCCGGCGGTAAGTTCGACAAGGGTTCTTACAAGGTGTCGGGCGGCCTGCACGGCGTGGGTGTGAGCTGCGTGAACGCGCTCTCCACGTATCTGCGTGCCGAGGTGCACCGCAACGGCAAAGCCTACGTGCAGGAGTACAGCTGCGGCAAGCCCACCACCGAGCTTATGATTGTGGGTGAGAGCGACCATACCGGCACCAGCATCACATTCAAACCCGATGCGTCGATTTTCACCGTCACTGAATACGACTATGCCACGCTGGCCAAGCGCCTGCGCGATCTGGCCTACCTCAATGCCGGCATCACGCTGCGCCTCACCGACTTGCGCGAGCTCGACGCCGAAGGCAATCCCCGCAGCGAGGTGTTCTACAGCGAGACCGGTCTGCAGGAATTCGTGCAGTATATCGACTCCAATAAGGAATCCCTCATAAACGATGTGATACACCTCAATACCGAGCGCCAGGGTATTCCCGTGGAGGTGGCCATGACGTATAATACCACGTTCAACGAGAACGTGTACTCCTACGTCAACAATATCAACACCATCGAGGGCGGCACGCACCTCACGGGCTTCCGCCGCGGCCTCACTTCCACGCTCAAGAAGTATGCCGAGGACAACAACCTGCTAAAGAACGCCAAGGTGGAGATAGCCAGCGACGACTTCCGCGAGGGTCTCACGGCCGTTGTGTCGGTTAAGGTGATGGAACCCCAGTTTGAGGGTCAGACCAAGACGAAGCTGGGCAACAGCGAGGTGATCGGCGCCGTGCAGGTGGCCGTGAGCGACGCTCTCAGCACTTATCTTGAGGAGAATCCCCGCGAGGCAAAGACAATAGTGGAAAAGGTGGTGCTCGCCGCCCAGGCGCGCCATGCCGCCATCAACGCCCGCAAGAACGTGCTACGCAAGTCGCCGCTGAGCGGTGGCGGTCTTCCCGGCAAGCTCGCCGACTGCAGCAGCCGCACGGCCGAAGACTGCGAGCTCTTCCTCGTCGAGGGTGACTCGGCAGGCGGTACGGCCAAGCAGGGTCGCGACCGCTCCTTCCAGGCCATCCTGCCCCTGCGAGGCAAAATCCTGAACGTGGAGAAGGCCATGGAGCACCGCATCTTCGACAACGAGGAAATCACAAACCTCTTCAAGGCTCTGCGCGTGACTATCGGCACCGAGGAAGATCCCAAGGAGGCGAACCTTGCCAAGCTGGCCTACCACAAGATCATCATCATGACCGATGCCGACGTGGACGGCAGCCATATCGCCACGCTGCTCATGACCTTCTTCTTCCGCCGCATGCGCCCCGTGATCGAGCAAGGCTATCTATATCTGGCCACGCCGCCGCTCTACAAGTGCAAGCGAGGCAAAGTGGAGGAGTATTGCTGGACCGACCAGCAGGTGCAGCAGTTCATACTGCGCAACGGCGACCGCACCACCGTGCAGCGCTATAAAGGTCTTGGCGAGATGAGCGCCCAGGAGCTGCGCGACACCACCATGAGCCCCGAGCACCGCATGCTCAAGCAGGTGCAGATCAGCGACGCCGCCGAGGCGGACCGCATCTTCTCGATGCTCATGGGCGAGGACGTGGGACCGCGACGCGACTTTATCGAGGCAAACGCCAATTACGCCAATATCGACGCGTAAGCTCAGGCATAAGGTGCGCTTTCCGAGACGGAAGCGCACCTTTTTTGCATGAACGCTATGGGCACTTTAATTGTTATATCTACATAATTCAACTATTTGACAATGACACGCACAGCAAAAAAGAAACATGAGAGCGGCCTGCGCGAACTTATAGATAAGTATATAGCCACAGCCACGGCTGCAACTTTCAATTATAAACAGGTGGCGGCGGCCATCGGCGAGACGTCGAGCGCCCACCACAGGGCGATAGCCCTTTATCTGGCGGAGCTGGCCTTCGACGGAGTGCTCCTTGAGGTGTCGCCCGGACGCTTCAAGCCGGTGCAACGCACGGTGGAGACCATAGGCACATTCGTGCGCCGCAGCAACGGTAAGAACAGCGTCGTCACCGATGAAGACGGCGAAGAGATATTCGTGGCCGAGCGCAATTCCATGCATGCCCTCAACGGCGACCGCGTGGTAGTGAGCGTGGCTGCGCGCGTGCGTGGACGCGAGCCCGAGGCCTGCGTCACGGAGATCGTGGAGCGCAAGCCTCAGACTTTCATCGGCACTCTGCGCGTGGACAAGCACGTGGGCACTCTCGTGACCGATTCCAAATTCCTTGCCACCGACATAGTGATACCGCGCGCCAAGCTGCGCGGCGGACGCACCGGCGACAAAGCCGTGGTGCGTATAACTGACTGGCCCGATAATGCCCAGAGCCCCCGCGGCGAAGTGGTGGACGTGCTGGGCCCCACCGGCGAGAACAACACCGAGATCCACGCCATCCTGGCCGAGTATGGCCTGCCCTACGTCTATCCCTCGGCCGTGGAGAAAGCCGCCGACAAAATCGACGCCGGTATCACGCCCGACGAAGTGGCGCGGCGAGTGGATATGCGCGGCGTGCCCACCTTCACCATCGACCCCCGCGATGCGAAGGACTTCGACGATGCACTGAGCCTGCGCAGGCTTCCCAACGGCAACTATGAGGTGGGCGTGCACATAGCCGACGTGACGCACTACGTGAAGCCCGACAGCATCATCGATCGTGAGGCCCGCGACCGAGCAACAAGCGTGTATCTCGTGGACCGCGTGGTGCCCATGCTGCCCGAGCGCCTTTGCAACGGCATATGCTCGCTGCGCCCCGATGAAGACAAGCTGGCTTTCTCGGTGCTCTTCGAGATGGACGAGCGGGGCAGGGTGCTCAACTCGCGCATCGTGCGTACGGTGATCCGCAGTCAGCGCCGTTTCGCCTATGAAGAAGCTCAGGAAGTGATAGAGACCGGACGCGGTGACTATGCCGAAGAAATCCTCACACTCGACCGCCTGGCCAAGATTCTGCGCAAGGAGCGGTATGCTTCCGGCTCGGTGGAATTCGACCGTGCCGAAGTTCGCTTCGAGATAGACGAGAAGGGACACCCCGTGAGCGTCTATTTCAAGGAGTCGAAAGACGCCAATAAACTGATCGAGGAATTCATGCTCCTGGCCAATAAGACGGTGGCCACCACCATAGGCGCCCCCGGCGAGAAGCGCAAGCCCAAGGCATTCGTGTACCGCGTGCACGACACCCCCGATCCCGACCGCCTCAACGACTTCGCCAAGCTGGCGCGTACCTTCGGCTACAAAGTGAAGACCGAGGGCACGGCGGCCGATATCAACAAGAGCATCAACCGCATGCTGGCCGATGTGCAGGGCAAAGGCGAGGAAAATTTCCTCTCCACCCTGGCCATCCGTTCGATGGCCAAGGCCATATACACCACCACCAATATCGGTCACTATGGTCTCGGATTCGACTACTACACCCACTTCACCTCTCCCATACGCCGCTACCCCGACATGATGGTGCATCGCCTCCTGGCCCGCTATCTCGACGGAGGCCGCTCAGCAGCCGTGGACAAGCTTGAGGAGGAGTGCAAGCATTCCAGCGACATGGAGCAGCTTGCCGCAAATGCCGAGCGCTCATCCATCAAATACAAGCAGGTGGAGTATATGAACGACCACATGGGCGAGATCTACTCCGGCGTGATTTCAGGCGTGACGGAGTGGGGCCTGTACGTGGAGCTCGACGACAACAAGTGCGAGGGCCTCGTACCGGTGCGCGACCTTGCCGACGACTTCTATGACTTCGACGAGAAGAATTTCTGCCTGATCGGCCGCCGCAACGGACACCGCTACCGCCTGGGTGACCCGGTGCGCGTGCAGGTGGCACGATGCGATATTCAGAAGAAGCAGCTCGACTTCGTGGTGGTGGACGACGAAGGCCGTCGCGTAGGGGCTCCCGAACGCAAGGTTCTCGCCAAGTCGAAGACTCAGCCCAAATTTCAGAAACAATCCCGAAAAGGTCGCCGCTGATGCGCACATATATTGAAGTCGAGAGCCTGCGGCTGCGTGCGCGCCACGGCGTGGCCGATGTGGAGCGCGTGGTGGGCAACGACTTCGTGCTCGACATACGTCTGGAATACGACGCATCCGAGGCTATGGCCTCGGATGCGCTTGATGCTTCGGTGAACTATGCCGCCGTTGTGGATATCGCCCGTCGCGTGATGAACGAGCCTTCGCGGCTGCTGGAGCACGCCGTGGGGCGCCTGCGCGACGCTTTATTGGCCGAGGTACCGGGCATCATCGCCGGACGCATACGCCTGGCCAAGATCAAGCCACCCATCAGCGCCCGCCTCGACTGCTGCTCCTTCACCGTGGAGTGGTGACGGGAAACAGTTCCACCCACCAGTCATTGCCTCGTGTGGCCAGCCGGAAGGGCTGAATGTGGCCCTCCGAGGTGCGTCTCAGGCCATAGGTCGATACGGCAGCCTCGCGCTCTGTCTTCAACGTCTTTTCCTCGAATGAGCCGTCGGCGAGGTCGAGAGTCACGACTGTGTAAGCCTCCGGCTTATCTATATTCCCGAGCCGCCCGTAGCGCACCAGGCATGTGAGCCCTCCGTCGCCCAGCTTCATATCCTCGATGTAGCGGCAGAAATAGGGTTCGTACATCGCAGATAAATCATAGCTGTAGAATTTGGTGCTGTCCGGCTCGGGCAACGAACTAAGATCGATATTGAAAATATCGTATTCCGAAGTACCGCCCGGCCGCTCAACGTATATCTTACCGGAGACCCCATCGGCATAAGCGATTGTGCCGTCGCGCGTGTCGCTGAGCGCTTTGGGGAATGAATGACCGGTCTTCGACACTCGTGATATTTCGGGTAGCGGACATGTCTCGAAGAGGAATTGCCCCGTCTTGCCCGACATTACCGCCTGCACTTTCTTGTTTTCATAGTAGGCATCCGTGAAAGGATCGTTGCTCCCTCCGTTTTCAAATTCTTCTTTCGGCAGCAGAGGCCATGTGCGCGGCTGGCCCGATATGGCGATATTATCTCCGTAGGGATATATTCTGTAGTGACCGAAGAACAATCCGTGCCGCGCTCCGCCTTCCAGGGGCAGCAGCTCGTGCTTATAGGTAACAGTATCTACAAAGAGCACACAAGGCTGATTCTCGTATACCATTGTAGAATCATTCTCCTCCCAAAGCAGAGGCAGGGAGTAGGAGACTCCTAGCCTGCCATCCGGCATAAAGCGTGGAGATATAGGCATGAAGCGCAGAGAACCATCGTCGTATTCCTCACGTGCGTATTTCCCGGACAGTTTTATGAATCTATAACGCTCCGTACTGTCGGCCTTGATTTCAGTGCAGTAGTTGATTATGCTGCCGTTATCCGATAGTCTGCCGAGTCTTACGCTGTAGTTGAGTTTGTCGTTAAAAGCGATAAAATTACCGTCGAAATCGGGCTTCATGTGTGGCTCGGAAAATAATATGCTATCGGGTAAATTGTAGGGTATGGTTTCAATAGGGTAGACACAATCACGGGGTGCCGAGTGCAATATGGGCTTTATGGAACTCTTTGCAAATAGCTCAGGCTCAAGCACGATATTGTCGTTGAGGAAACTTGAGATCACCCGACGGCTGTTGTTGTCGGCGGTAATTGATAATAGTATTTCTCCCGTTAATGGCACGACTTTCAATAGATAGGGTATATGTATGACACCGAAATTGGAGTTAAGGAACTGGTTGTAGCCGGCGACAGTATCGAATATTTCAATGTCGGCTTTTATTTCCGCTTCATGAAGATACCTGCGGGCCGTTTCTTTATTGTAATATCCTGCAATCAATGCAACCGGAGCATCGGGACGCAACGATTTTATACGCTTAAAAACTGGCATTATCGCAGATTCGCATCGAGGGCAGCATCCAATGGAATCTATAATAACATAGAGGGTGTCCGTGTCGCTGTATTCTTCAAAATAGCTCTTGACGATTTCTTCAGTATCCGGAATTTGCCGTAGGGTGAGCGGGCCGTTGGCAATCTCGCAAACAGGGCAATCCTCTGCCCTGCATGCGAGTGCCAGCAGAAAACTCATTACTATGAGTATTGTGCGCATAACATCAAAAATTAATTTTATATCTAAAGTTGCCTACATTTACGCATTTCGGGACTGCGCCTTTGGGCACGGTGGTCTGCTGTCGACGCTGCAAAAGTATAGTGGATTATCTCGAGTTCATAACAAAAGCGTGTTTTTCGTCCGGCAAGCTGTTGTTGCAACTGTTTAAAAATCAGGGCGATATGACATTGACGAATGCGGCCGATTCGGCAAGCTGCTTAAATGACTGAAAATCAACGTGTGCAATTCCGGCAATGTTTTGGTTTTGCCGGATTATTTTATGTAAATTTGCATCAAAATCCAATGATATGCGAAAGATTCACTTGATTATCGTTTTTTTGAGTGCCCTGCTGAGTGCGGCCTGTGGCAATTCTTCAGCGGACGAATCCGCATGGGAGCTAAAGTTGGATGCCGCTCATGCCGCTCTGGACAGCGGCGATGTGGCTGCGGCTTTGCCCGCGCTGATGGACATGCGCGAGCAGGCGGCAAAAGAAAAAGACGACAACAGAGGCGCACGCGCCGCTATGATGCTCTCGGAGATGTATGAAGATTGCGGCGCTTATGAATCGGGGCTCGCGCTGGCCCGCGAGGCGGCTGCGAAATTTGAAGAATCGGGTGATAGCGCGTCACTCACCGAGATGCGTATACGCCTTGCGTCGTTGGTTGACGATACCGAGGGCCTCGCGCTGATGAAGCAAGTGCTCAGCAGCGACAGCGTGCCGGAGGTTTCCCGACTGGTAGCACACCGATGGCTCGCTTATTCATATTATAAGGGTGGAAAACTCGCCGAGGCAGAGGAAATATACACGAGCATTATAGCAGCAAATAAAGATTATCCCGTGGATCGCGCCTATCTGGGAATGATTTTGCTGGCCAAAGGTCGCGTGGACGAGGCGCTGGCGATAGATAGCGGATTGCACGGGGATTTCCCGGTCGTTCAAAAATTCAAGAGCGAGCTATACAAGTGCCTTGGCCGTTACGAAGATGCCATCAGGGCGATGGAGCGGGCGAATGCATTCAGGCGCGAGTATTATTCGGATATCCAGAGTAGAAACCTCATCGGCTCTCTCTCCGATTATTACGAGGCAAACCGAAAGTTGCGCGAAAAGGAACTACGCTACATGCGAATGATTCTGTGGCTTGTGGTGGTGTCGGTAGTGTCGGTGAGTGCCGCTCTCGCGCTGCTGTTCGCGCGCTACCGTCGCCGTAAGAACGAGGCGGAGGAGGCCAATTTGCGCGCCGTGAGCGAACTGCAGGAGGCCTGCAGCGCCGGCGAAAGCGAGCGCAACGCCATCCGGGAGGCTATGCATCGCCTGCTGCGCGAGCGCTACCGCGTGCTCGACGAGGTGTGCCTGATAGCCTGGAGCAGCCCCGACGACAAGGTTGCGCGTAAGGCCATATCCAACAAAATGACGGAATTGATTGCCACGCTGGCATCCGATAAGAACGAATTCGGCCGCCTCGAAGATATAGTGAACGAGCATTACTCCGGCGTGCTCGACGAGCTGAAGCAGGCCTGCCCCAATCTCAAGGATGTGGACCGCAAGCTTTATGTCTTTACCGCGCTGGGATTCTCGGCCGGAGCCGTGGCGCTCCTGCTCGGGATAGACAAGGTGAGCATCGTCTACGACCGCAAGCGCCGACTTAAGGCGCGCCTACTGCAGCTGCCGGGCGGAGATGCCCTCGTGGAACCAATCAGCTGAGTGCAAAAAAAAGAGGCCCGTAGGCCTCTTTTTCAGTATCGAAATGTGCGGAATCAGATGCCCAGGTCGGCCTTGATGGCTTCGATCTTGGCCTTTGCGGCGGTCTCGGCGGCTTCAAACTGGTCGCGCGAGTCGATGTGGCTGTGCACTTCGATGTAGAACTTGATCTTGGGCTCGGTACCGCTGGGGCGCACGCTCACCTTGGAACCATCCTCGGTGAAGAACTGGAGCACGTTGCTGGTGGTGGGGAAGTCGAGCTTGCCCACGGTGCCGTCCTTCAGGTTCTTTACGTTCAGGTCGGCATAGTCCTTGATGATGATGAGGGGGCTGCCGCCCAGCTGCTTGGGAGGATTGGCGCGGAAGGCCTTCATCATGGCCTGGATTTCCTCGGCGCCGGTCTTGCCGGGACGCACCACGGAGATACCTACTTCGTGGCTGTAGCCGTTCTGCACGTAGATGTCCTGAAGCATTTCGCCGAAGTCCATGCCGCGGTCCTTGGCCCATGCGCAGATTTCGGCCATAAGGGAAATGGCGCTCACGGAGTCCTTGTCGCGTGCGAAGTCCTCGGCCAGGAAGCCGTAGCTTTCCTCGCCGCCGCCCAGGTAGCGGCCGGTGCCTTCCATATCGCGGATCACGGAAGCGATCCACTTGAAGCCCGTGTAGCAGTCAAACATGCGTATGTTGTTGTTCTCGGCGATAGCCTTGATGGTCTCGGTGGTGACGATGGTCTTCACGATGTACTCGTTGCCGGTGAGACGTCCCATCTCGCGGTTGCGCACCATCAGGTAGTTGAGCAGGATCATCACGATCTGGTTGCCGTTGATGAGCTGATAGTTGCCGTTCTTGTCGCGCACCACGGCACCGATGCGGTCGGCATCGGGGTCGGAAGCCACGATGAGGTCGGCGTCCACTTCCTTAGCCTTCTCGATGGCCATGGCCATAGCCGAGGGGTTCTCGGGGTTGGGGGAGTCCACGGTGGGGAAGTCGCCGCTGGGCACATCCTGCTCGGGCACGTGGATGATGTTGGTGAAGCCGTAGTTCTTGAGCGACTCAGGAATCATCTTCACGCCCGTGCCGTGGATGGGTGTGTACACGATCTTAAGGTCGTGGTGGCGCTTGATCACCTCGGGATCGAGCGAGAGGCCCTTGATTGCAGTGAGGAATGCGTCGTCTATTTCCTTGCCGATAATCTGAATCTTGGAGGGATCGCCGTGAAATTTGATGTCCTTGACGCTCTTGATGGCTTCGACGTTGGAGATGATGTTCACGTCGTGGGGGGCGATGATCTGCGCGCCGTCGCTCCAGTAGGCCTTATAGCCGTTGTATTCCTTGGGGTTGTGGCTGGCGGTGATGTTGACGCCGCTCTGGCAGCCGAGGTGACGGATGGCGAACGAAAGTTCGGGGGTGGGACGGAAATCCTCGAAGAGGTATACCTTGATGCCGTTGGCGGAGAATACATTGGCCACCAGTTCGGCAAACTTGCGCGAGTTGTTGCGCACGTCGTGGCCCACAACCACCGAAATTTCGGGCAGGTCGGCGAATGCCTCCTTGAGGTAGTTGGCCAGGCCCTGTGTGGCTGCACCCACGGTGTAGATATTCATGCGGTTGGAGCCGGCACCCATGATGCCGCGGAGGCCGCCGGTGCCGAATTCAAGGTCTTTGTAGAACGACTCGATGAGTTCGGTGGGGTCTTCGGCCTCGAGCATGGCCTTTACAGCCGCGCGGGTTTCGGCGTCGTAGTCTTCGGAAAGCCAAAGGGCTGCCTTGGCTTTTACTTCTTTCAGAAGTTCTGCTTGGTTTTCCATATTTTTGTGTTATGAGGATTAAATGATTTCAGATATAACAAACGAGAAGGGTAAAAAGTAAGGACGCCGGAGCCACAAAAAGCAAAGAATCTATGCGGTCGAGCAGGCCGCCATGTCCGGGAATGATATTGCCCGAGTCCTTGACGCCCGCATGACGCTTGAGCGCCGACTCAAACAGGTCGCCCATGGTGGAGAATACGCTCACGGCCACACCGAACAGTGCGCCTGCGAGGATGTTGCGCGCAGGCCCCATACCGTAGTGCCCCGCCATGCCACCGGCCACGATGCAGAAAAGCATACCTCCCCAGAAACCTTCCCAGGATTTCTTGGGCGAGAGGCGCTCACAGAGGCGCGTGCGGCCGAAGCTGCTGCCGGTGAGATAAGCGCCGGTGTCGTTGAGCCAGATGAGCACAAACATGAGCAGAACGAAATCCCGTCCGGCCAGCGAGTAGATATTACCCAGCGTGCCGAGCCCGATGCCAATGTAGAGAAAACACAGCATGTCGGTGGCGGTGTCGCGCAGGGCGGTGTCGTTGCGATCCGCAAGCGTGAGGGAGCAGCGCAAGAAGGGGAAGATACACAGCAGAATCACGCTCGGCACGTCGTAGCAACCGCTCACAGCCAGAGCCACGGTCAGAACCATCGTGAAAGCCTTTACGGGGAGCGATGTGCGGTTGTCGCTCAGCTTCAGGAACTCGGCAGTGCCCAATATGGCCATTACTGCCACAAGCAGCGACAGCCACACTTGCCCGCACAGAACGGCGAGCACAATCACGGCCACATACACTGCGCCGGATATGGCGCGCAAAACAAGGTTGTTCATATAAACACTTGAATTAGGTGGAGGCGGGCTTATACGAGACTCATGCCTTTGCGCAGCGCCTGCTCGTTGAGGGGAAGCAGGTGGTGGTGGCGTTCGGGCAGCGTCTTCTTGAGGCCTCGAAGCACTGCCTCAAGAGGTACCACGGAGCGCTTGGCGAGCAGCGCACCAAGGAGTATCATGTTGTAGGTCTTGGAGTTGTTCATCTCCAGCATCGCGTCCATCGCCGGAACCTCCACCACGTGGATATCCGTGCGGGTGGGTTTGTGGTGGATTCCCGAGGGATCGTAGAGCAGCGTGCCTCCGGGCTTGACTTTCGACTCGAATTTGTCAAGGCTCTGCTGGTTCAGGATCACCGCGGTGTCGTAGGTGTCGAGCACGGGCGACGAAATGGGGGTGTCGCTGAGAATCACTGTCACGTTGGCCGTGCCGCCGCGTTGTTCGGGGCCGTAGGAGGGCATCCATGTCACCTCCAGATCGTTCATCAGTCCGGCGTAGGCCAGAATCTTGCCCATCGACAGCACGCCCTGGCCGCCGAAACCTGCTATGATAATTTCTTCTTTCATATTTTTGAGTCGGCTCTTTTATTCGTTTTTGAGGTCGCCCAGGGGATAATGCTCGGTCATGTGCGTGGCCATCCATTCGTTGGCCTGCGCCGGCGTCATCTTCCATCCGCTGTTGCATGTGCTCACGATTTCCACCACCGAAGTTCCTTTCTTGGCCATGGCGTTTTCGAAAGCCTTCTTGATGGCGTTCTTGGCCTTGCGCACGGCGGGAGCCGTGTGCACGCTCTGGCGTGTGACGTAGCAAGTGCCCGGCAGCTGGGCCAGCAAGTTGGTGATGTTGAGAGGGTGGCCGTTGAGGTCCACGCGGCGGCCATAGGGCGTGGTGGCGGTGCGTTGCCCGATCAGAGTGGTGGGAGCCATCTGTCCGCCGGTCATGCCGTAGATTGCGTTGTTGATGAATATTATGGCAATATTCTCGCCGCGATTGGCGGCGTGGATGGTCTCGGCGGTTCCGATAGCGGCCAGATCACCGTCGCCCTGATAGGTGAACACGAGATTCTCCGGCGAGAGGCGGCTGAGAGCCGTGGCCACGGCGGGTGCGCGGCCGTGGGCTGCTTCCACCCAGTCCACATCAATATAATTATATGCAAATACCGCGCATCCCACGGGCGCTACGCCCACGGCGCGGTCTTCAAGGCCCATCTCGTCGAGCAGTTCGGCAATGATGCGATGCACCACGCCGTGGCTGCAGCCGGGGCAATAATGGGTGTTTACTTCCGTGAGAAGCCGCGGACGCGCATACACGCGGTTGGCGGGGTCGATTATTTCTTCAGGCTTCATGGCTTATTGCTTGGCTTCGGGAAAATGGTTGAACAATGCTGTGAGCACTTCGCCGGGGTTGGGCACGATGCCGCCCATGCGGCCGAAGTGGGCCACGGGCACGCGGCACTGCGACGCCAGGCGCACGTCTTCTATCATCTGGCCGGCGTTCAGCTCCACGGTGAGTATTCCTTTCACCTGCTTCGACAGGCGGTCGATCTCGGCCTTGGGGAACGGCCATAGGGTGATGGGTCGCAGCAGTCCCACTTTCACGCCCTGCCCGCGGGCTTCCTCGATGGCTTTGAGGCATATGCGGGCCACAGATCCGAAGGCCACTATCAGATATTCGGCATCTTCCGTATAGTGCTCGGCAAAGCGCACTTCCGAAGCCTCGATGGCGGCATAGGTGCGCTGGAAGCGCTCGTTGTTGAGCTCCATTTTGGCGGGATCCAGTTCGAGGCTGGTCACCACGTTGCGGTGGGCGCGCCCGTGGCGTCCGGTGGCGGCCCAGGGGCACTGCTCCTCGATCTGCTGCTGCGTGCGGCGGGGTCGGGCAGGGGGGAGCACCACTTTTTCCATCATCTGGCCAACGATGCCGTCGGCAAGGATCAACACGGGGTTGCGGTATTTGAAGGCGAGGTCGAAGCCCAGGCCCACGAAGTCGGCCATCTCCTGCACTGTGGAGGGTGCGAGCACTATCATGTGGTAGTCACCGTGGCCACCACCCTTGACGGCCTGGAAATAGTCGGCCTGGGATGGCTGGATGGTGCCCAGACCGGGACCGCCGCGCATGACGTTGAGGATGAGCGCCGGCAGTGATGACGCGGCGATATATGATATTCCTTCCTGCTTGAGGCTGACGCCCGGCGATGACGACGAGGTCATGACGGCCTTGCCGGTGGCGGCTCCGCCATAGACCATGTTGATGGCGGCCACTTCAGATTCGGCCTGAAGCACTGTCATGCCCGTGGTCTCCCAAGGCATGAGGGCCTCGAGGGTCTCGAGGACTTCGGACTGAGGGGTGATGGGATAGCCGAAATATCCGTCGCATCCGTAGCGGATCGCGGCGTGCGCGATCGCCTCATTGCCCTTCATTAGTCTTACTTCTTCCATATGAGTTGTCTGTTTTCAGTTTTTTCGGTTTTTCAGTTTTCAGTCGAGCTTGACGCGGTATACCTCGATGCACGCGTCCGGGCATACGAGCGCGCAGCTGCAGCAGCCGATACAGGCGTCGGGATTCGACATGTAGGCGAAATGATAACCACGGTCGTTCACTTCAAGCGGCTGAAGCGAGAGGGTATCGGTGGGACAAGCTACCACACATAGATTGCAACCTTTGCACCGCTCCTTGTTGACGGTGACGGCTCCTTTGATTTTTGCCATGATGTATTACGATGTTTAGTAAGATGAAAATAGCAAATTAATATTTTGCCCTTCATTGCACTCACAAAGATAAGTAAAAAAAAGTTAACTTTTGCTATACCGGGACAAATGTTAACTTTTTTTAAGAAGTGGCTCAAATAGTCTTTTTTGTGCAGTTTCGGCTATCAGCGCGCTATCGGCTCCTCTGTATCGGCTGCGCGCCATACGCGCTCCGCGGCATGCGGCGTCAGAAATAGCGGAGAAGCGAGAGGGAGAAGCGGTTTTGGCGGCAGGAGGGGGCCCCGACCACTATGTCGGAGATGCCGACAGCGGCCTCGAAGTCCACCCTCCAGTCGGAGAATGGGAAGCCGATGCCTCCCTTCCATGCGCAGCTGAGACGGCGGTCCATGCCGCTTTCCTTCCCGAAGAGATGGAGGTCGCCGGCCATATCCTGTATGCTCTTGTTTTTCCAACGGTAGTCGCCCGCGAATGCGTAGTCGAACTCCGGACCGGTGAAGACGGCTACGGCAAAGTCATCGGTGATGTCGAAGGTGTAGCCGATCACCACGGGGATCCGTAGGCCGGCCTTATATACTTTGGGAGAGTAGTCAGCGGTCATCCCTTCAGCGATGATGAAATCGCAGCCGTAGGTGTCGTAGAAAATGGAAAGCGAGGGCTCGAGGAAGAGATTGTCGTTGAAGTAATGGGAATAGACACCTCCGACGGAAAATCCCAGGCCTGACGTGTACAAGGTGGTCGACACGTCGCCGGTCTTCCATTTACCCGGCTTGTTGATGTCAAACGAAGCTTTGGCGCCCCAGAGGCCGTCGGCGAGTGCGGAAAGGGCGGTGATGAGGGCGAGAAAGAGGGTGATGGTCTTGCGCATTTGATTGTTGTTTTTTTAGATATAACGAGGTGATTGAGGGAATATTTGAAAAAAATTTGCAAATATTTGGTGTTTGCATTCGCAAATTTCAGAGTTTTTTTGTAATTTTACATTCCAAATAGCTTTTGGAGACCAAGAGCGATTTTTTCAATGAGAATCCGACCATGTCTGAGCCTGCCTACCACATACCCGCACTCCTGCCGCAGACGCTGGAATACCTCGCCATCAAGCCCGACGGCATCTACGTCGACGCCACGTTCGGCGGCGGGGGACACTCCCGCGCCATACTCGACCGCCTCGGTCCCGACGGACGCCTCATAGCCTTCGACCAGGATGAGGACGCCATAGCGAACGCGCCGGACGACCCACGATTCACGTTTGTCAGGAGCAACTTCCGCTTCATGCGCAATTTCCTGCGCTACCACGGAGTGGAAAGGGTAGACGGTATTCTGGCCGACCTTGGAGTCTCGTTCCATCATTTCGACGACGCCGGACGAGGATTCTCATTCCGCGCCGACGCCCCGCTCGACATGAGGATGAACCGGAAGGCGCCGCTGACGGCGGCTGAACTGCTCGCACGCTACGACGCGCGCGACCTCCTGAGCCTCTTCCGCACATACGCCGACCTCCGGGATCCGGCAAAGGCGGCAAGGGCCATCATCGCCGCACGCGACAAAGCCCCGTTGATGACTACCTTCCAGCTCGCCGACGCCGTAAGGCCCGTCCTCAACCCGAAAGGGGAGAAGAAGGAGATGGCTCAGATATTCCAGGCGCTCCGCATCGCCGTCAACTCAGAGATGGAGGCGCTCACAATCCTCCTCTCCGACGCTCCCAAGATGCTGAAGCAGGGAGGACGCGCAGCGGTCCTCACCTACCACTCCGTGGAAGACAGGATAGTGAAGAACTTCTTCCGTTCAGGCAACCCCGAGGGTGTGGTGGAGAAGGACTTCTTCGGTAAGATAGTCTGCGGATGGAAGGCGCTCACGCGCCAGCCGGTCACGGCTGACGCCGAGGAAGTGGAGAGCAACCCGCGAAGCCGCAGCGCAAAGCTCCGGGCCGCGGAATTGAAAACTGAAGATTAGGGATTGACCGTGGGTATCGGCATTAATCGGTATTCAACGCAAAAATAACATAGGATGGCTAAGAAATCGAAAAAGAAGGGAACAGAAGAAAAGAAAAAGAAGAAAAAGAGTGGCTTCGGTGCCGCCGTCACCAATACGGTGAGGCGCAACACCGAGGACCTGAGGGAAGGACGGGCCGTCTCGCTTGAGTTCTTCAAGCGAAACGCCTGGATAATAATCGCGATTATCACGGCCCTAATCGCCGTGATGGGTCTGCGCTACCGAACAAAGACCCGAATGACTGAAATAAAACAGCTCAACCGGGAGCTGGAACGCGCCGAAAGCGAGAAACTAAATGAGAAGGCATGGTACATGACACTCATACGAGAGACCGAGCTCACGCGCCTTACGACTGAAAAACGCCTGGGACTCCGCTATCAGGAGGAGCCCCCGGTAGTCATTGAATGCGAAGGACTCAAACCAACTAAACAGTAACGACACCCATGGCAAAGAAAGACAGCAATAAGCGCCGCATCTTCATGCGCTATGGTATGATAACGGCCGTATTCGTGACGATGGCCTTCGGCATCATCTGGTATATGTTCCGCACCACTGTGGTGGAGGCCGCCGCATGGAACGAACGCTCCGAAAAGCAGCTCTCACGCATCGACACCATCGCGCCCGAGCGAGGAAGCATATTATCCTCAAACGGCAACATCCTGGCCTGCAACGTCAGGGTGTGCGACATTAAGATCGACTTGCGCCACAACAAGATAAAGGCACTCTCGAAATCAAAGCTTACCGCGAAGCTCGACTCGCTGGCCGACACCCTCGACCTGCGCTATCCCCGCTTCGATCCAAAGAAGGCCACAGCCAAGGAGCGGGAGGAGAAGTCCTGGCGCGTACGGCTCCACCAGGAGATAGAGAAAGAGCCGGATAAACGCACCCGGTCGCTGACGATAGCGCGCAACAGGCCGCTCGAGGAGTTCGACTCGGCCCGTAAGTTCGTATTCATACGAGACTTCAAAGGTGCCGGTTTCCGATGCCCCCTATATAAAGAGGAGCACTCACGCCGCATCTACCCATACGGAAAGATGGCCAACAGAAGCATCGGAAGGGTACACGAAGTAGTGACCCCGACCACCCGCCACAAAGGGGAGATCCACGGCTACTCCGGTCTGGAGAAAGACCTTGACTCCCTGCTCTACGGAAAGCCGGGCTATGCGAAGCAAGTGCCGCTCACCAAAGGCTACGGCAACTGGGTGACCACTCCCCCTACGCCCGGCTACGACCTGCTGACCACAATCAACATCGACCTCCAGGATATAGTGGAGGAAAGCCTGCAGGACATCTGCTCGGAGACCAACTGCGAGTGGGGAACGGCGATCCTGATGGAGGTAAAGACCGGGGAGATTGTGGCCCTCTCAAGCATCGAACGCATGGACGACGGATCCTACGGCGAGGCCCTGAACCGGGCGGTCCTCCCCTACGAGCCGGGATCTGTGATAAAGCCTATTTCCATGATGATCGCATTTGAGGACAAACTCGTCACAAGCGTACACCAGACAATAGACTGCTCGCCCTTCCAGAAGACCACCGACCCCCACGCCCCGTCGGTCAAGAACATGAAGCAGGTGATCGAGATGTCGAGCAATACCGGCATCGCCCGCATCATATTCCGCGGCTATGCCTCCGACCCCGCGAAATACCACGACCGTCTGGCCTCAATCGGATTCTTCGACAGGATAAACTCTGGAATCGCGGGTGAGCAGGTGCCACTGATACGCCGTCTGGAACCAAAAAACAGCAAAGGACAGCCCATCACCATGACCTCGCGCCATCTCGACCTGGCACGCCAGGCCTACGGCTACAACACCATGATACCCCCCCTCTACACCCTGGCATTCTACAACGCCATCGCCAACGGCGGCCGCCTCGTCAGGCCACACCTGGTGCGCGCGCTGCGCTCGGAGAATGGAGACTCCGTGATCCCGATCAGCTATATCCGCGACCAGATATGCTCCCCGGAGACGGCCGAGAAGGTAAAACAGTGCATACATGAGGTGGTCTGGGGAGAACACGGCACGGCGCGACTCGTGCGCGATGACCGCGTCAAGATCGTAGGGAAGACAGGAACGGTCTTCCCTGTCGAGAAAGGACAGTACAATCCCGCAAAGCGCCGTCTCGCCTTCGCAGGCTTCTTCCCCTACGAAGACCCGAAATACAGCTGCATGGTGCTCGTGCAGGGCGCGGCCGGACTCAGCGCCAACCGCACCTCAGGACAGGTCATGAAACAGATAGCACTCAAGATGCACGCCCGCGGGATGCTCTCCGAGACACCGAGGCTGACAAGCCGCCCTACCAACGACCGACCGACTGTAGCGGCCACGACGGCACACGACACCGAACGGCTCGCCTCGACGCTGGGAAGCCCTATCCGACAGACACCGGGAAGGAAAGACTATCCCTCCGGGAAGGTGCCCGACGTGACAGGCTACGACCTGCGCTCGGCCATCAGGCTCCTCGAAAGCCGCGGCCTAAACGTCGCCGTGCAGGGAGCCGGAAGGGTCACGAAGCAATCCATCCAGCCCGGTGCCAAGGCGGTCCGGGGACAGAAGATCACGCTGACCCTCGCGATATAGAAGCAAAAGGACAGAAATCCGCAAACCGTAAACTGAAAACCGACAACCGACAACACAAGATATGACAGCTAAACTATCGACACTGCTCAAAGACATCAAGACGCTCGAAATAGTGGGCGACACCGATAAAAACATAACATCGCTCGAAAGCGACTCGCGCAAGGCGAAGAAGGAAGGTATGTTTGTCGCCGTGCGCGGCGTCACTACCGACGGACACAAATACATCCCCGTCGTGGCGTCGGCCCACGTCGGAGCCATCGTCTGCGAGACGATGCCGGCTCAGTTCGAGCCGGGAATCACATACATCCGCGTCGAAGACTCCTCCGACGCACTCGGACGCATTGCTTCGGCATGGTACGGCCACCCGTCGAAGGAACTAAGGCTCGTAGGCGTCACCGGCACCAACGGCAAGACCACCACCGCCACACTCCTCTACGAGATGGCACGACTCGAGGGTTACGAGGCCGGTCTACTATCGACCGTATGCAACTACGTAGGATCACG